>NZ_CP179868.1:3642993-3967350 GCF_051379705.1 Ekhidna algicida
CAGGACTCAAGGATGATGATGCCCCGATTTTGGGTGCATCCAGTCTTGTATGGAAATATTTAGATAGCTCAGCTGGAGCAAATTAAGAGTTAGTAAAATGAAAAATATTGGAGTTTTTACGTCGGGAGGAGATGCGCCAGGAATGAATGCCTGTGTGCGTGCGGTAGTTCGGTCAGGTCTCAGTCTTGGATTAAATGTTTATGGCATCCGATACGGATACAATGGAATCATCAGCGGTGATATGTATCTGATGAAATCCTATTCAGTAAGCAATATTCTGCAAAAAGGAGGGACCATCCTGAAGTCGGCGCGTAGTGAGGATTTTCGGACAAAAGAAGGACGTAAAAAAGCTTACGAGCAGCTCACGGCTAGAGGTATCGAGGGATTGGTAGCTATTGGCGGTGATGGGACCTTTACTGGTGCCAACATCTTTTATGAAGAATATGGTATTCCAACAATTGGTGCTCCAGGTACCATTGATAATGACTTGTATGGCTCTGATTACACCATCGGTTTTGATACGGCGGTTAATACCGCACTCGAAGCAATCGATAAGATCCGAGACACGGCCAATTCGCACGATCGAGTATTTTTCATTGAAGTGATGGGACGCCACTCCGGATACATTGCGATCCATTGCGGTATCGGTGGAGGTGCAGAGCTGGTAATGGTTCCAGAAACATCTACGACCATACAGGATGTGATTGATACCCTGAACAAGGGTAGAGATAAGGAAAAAACTTCAGCGATTGTGATTGTAGCGGAAGGGGACGAACAAGGCAATGCTCACGAAATCGCTAATAGAGTAATGAAAAAACTACCTAAGTTGGATATTCGTGTATCCACATTAGGTCACTTGCAGAGAGGTGGATCTCCTACATCTCTAGATCGAATCCTGGCGAGCAGGTTGGGATTGGCTGCCGTAGAAGGGTTAGTCAATGGAAAATCCAATGTAATGGCCGGCATCATTGACGACAAGGTTACTTACACGAGTTTCAAACTTGCGATAAGCAAGACCAAGCCCATCAGCAGTGAGTTGATGCGCCTGGTTGAAGTCATGAACAATTAATTGAACGGTATCACGAACGAAGGTGCCTGATGTTCTTTCGCTCTTCTTCGCCTTAGATCCATCTTTGGCAACTTAAACGTGGATTTAATTGATTCCTTTTCGACGATTGAATATTCAGGAAGGTAGGGAGACTCATTTTGTTCACCTTGCTTTCTACTCAAGGGAGAATTGAAAAACTGAAAGTTCATATTCATCATTCGCTCTTGAGTAAAGCTTTCCTCATTAGCATATGAAAGCATAAACTCAGAAGGAGTCGCCAGCTCTTTCACCATCTGACCCTTTGCTGAGAAAATTGACATTATGTAGATCATTAGAATAAGTGTGAAGAGGAAAATACCTTCTAAAATTCTGCTTAGTGTTCTCGTTTTCATGGCTTTGATGTTTAGCGTTAATTATTATTTGGGCACTATCGATTGATTTTTTTGATTTCTAAATATGATTTTGTGAACTGTGGATCAAGTCTTAGCGCCTTTTGCATGTCATCTGCATACTTCACAAATTGACCGGATGCTCTGAATGCAATGGCGCGTTTGAGATACCCAAGGGCATGTTTTGGTCGTTCTTCAATAGCTCTAGAATAATGAACAATCGATTCCTCAATGTTTTGCTTGCTGAATTCTCGATCTCCTTGCCGTATCCAATAGTCGGTTGATGCATTTAGATCACTTATGAAAAAGAATGAAATGTGTAAAACTATTATTCTTAGAAGCATGACTATTTTATTTGATAGTAATGCTATTATAAACGAGCTTAATCGCCTGAGGTTTACTTTACAGGATTAATAAAACTTATGGAATGTATTAGTGAATCTCTCAATTACTTCAGTGTTGGATTGGAAAATACTGTCGAGGTTAACTCCGGCTAATAGTGTTTCATCATTAAAATCAACAACAGTCGCTGGATTGTTCTCTTGCTTTACAGCGATTAGTTCGATTGCCAGATTACCTTTGATGGCATCTGGTTCTTGCAATGATTCAATCCCTCCCTGACTGTATGTATAGTCGATTTGCTGAATGTAGAAATCAAATAAATCGGCGGAATATTGATTGACGCTGAAAATAATTCCATCGAGCTGTTCCCGATATACTTGCTCTAGCATCTGTTCATTTTCATTTAAAGAAGCTACTTCAATAGCCGAAAAAATTGCTATTGGAAGCAAAACAGCCAACGTTAGTATGAGGACAATATTTCGGATCGACCTGGACATAAAACGAAGATAAAGAATCAGCTCAATTGTCGCCTTTTTCATATCTTGACAACTTGATATTCTAGCTTATGAAAACAATTTTACTTTCTGCACCGATTCTATGTCTTGCGTTTCTGGCTATTTTGTTTTTGCAGTCTGGCCTGGACAAGGTATTCAACTATAAAGGCAACAAGGAATGGCTAACCGGACATTTTGCAAAAAGTCCATTGAAGAATACGGTAGGGCTTATGATGCCGCTTATTACTCTTCTTGAAGTTTCTGCTGGCGTGCTTTGCGCAGTTGGTGCGGTCATGATAGTAGTGGATGGTTCTGCCACTATTGGCTTGCTTGGCGCACAACTATCGACTCTTTCGATATTGGCACTGTTCTTTGGCCAACGGATAGCACAAGATTATGCTGGTGCAGCAACTCTTACGACTTATTTCATAATCTCAATTATGACGATTTATTTGCTTTGGGGTATGGTGCCTACAGGATATTGAATTATGTGTAGGGCATTGATCTGTGATTAGTTTATACACACAATGACGACCTTTCGATTCATACTGCTAATTTTTGCTTTAATCGGTGTCTTTATTTCCGGAGGTCTGTTTTTCAGGAAAAGCAATCTGAAACACCGGACGATTGCCGTATTTATCGGCTTGCTTAGCATCGAGTATATTGACTTTCTGTACAATACCAGCTCGGTGGCGCATTTGTATCCAACTTTTATTGGAATGACCTTTTTCCCTATTGGTTTTCTCTATGGCCCACTGCTATTCATACATACAAAGAGTGTACTTGGAAAAGAAGTTACCCGAAAGGATTGGTTGCAATTTGTACCATTTATACTGATAATCATCTCGCTTTATGATGTCTATTCTATTCAGGATGGAATGGCGCGTAGACTTTACCTGACCGACAATTTCTTCTATCGATTTCTGTATTATAATTACTTACGATCCGCTTACATACTGATTTATGGCATAATCATATTCATTTATTTTCTCAAGAAAAGCCAGGGAGCCTCGCTAGCCAATAAGTCCTATTCGATTGGAGTTATGAGCATCTATTTTGTCTCCGCAATGACCGTCACATTGCTCACTGAATTTGCCAGTGGATATCGCGATTTTGTCTTTTACTACCTGATTTCAAGCTTCATTTCATTGTTTATTGGCTACTTGCTTTATACTCAGTCTCCATTTCTAATGAATCTTGGAAAATACCTGAGCTCATCACTGAGTGAGGCTGAAATGGAAAGCATAACCTCCAAAGTGAAACATGCTTTGGAAGCAGACCAATCATATTTAAACAGAGAGCTTTCCCTTGCAGATATTACCAAACTCACCGGAGAATCTTCCCATCGAATTTCACAAACGCTATCTGCTCATGTTGGCAAAAACTTCAACGACTACATCAATACCTATCGGATTGATCACGCCAAGAAATTGCTAATTGATTCGGCATTTGATCACTATAAGATTGAAGCAATAGCTATAGATTCTGGATTTAATAATAAGGTGACATTCTACAAGGCATTCGCAAAAGTGACTGGCACAACGCCCTCTTCCTACCGCAAATTCAAGAAATCGGGTATCGAATAATTATTCTTAACCACTACTACAGACTGAATCACTCGGAGTCTTTGGACATTCGCTAGTCTTGGCAGATGAAACTACAATCTCTTCTAATATTTTCACTTCTCAGCGCGACGCTTGCCGTGCAATCACAAGACACAATCGATGCGTATGATTCGCTCGGAAATACCCCATTAATACAGGCAGTCCGAAATCAAGATCTTGAAGAAGTAAATCAACTACTGGCAAAGGGAGCCGATCCCAACAAGCCAACAGAAGCAGGATTGAACGGATCGCCATTGATGTACTCTGTGGCTTCTAATAATGTATCAATAGCTCGGGCTTTACTTGGTGCTGGTGCAGCAATTGATCAGGTGGATGCTAATGGAGATCCGGCCATCAATTGGGCTACCTACTACGGATATGTTGCTTCTATAAAATTCCTGATAGAAAAGGGCGCAGACCTCAACATAAAGAGTAAACATGGTACGCCAGTAGATGTTGGTTTCCGGCTTTGGCATGCGGACTCTGTAGCACAGGCGTTTAGAGAAACATTAGATGTGGACTTACCAAAAAATAAAAAGAAACTCATCTCTGCTGTAAGAAACCAAAATCCAGTTTTGCTGAAGAAACTCCTGGCCAAGGATATCGATCCGAACCTGACAGACGAGTTGGGAACACCAATAATTCATCTTGCCTCTGAGTCTGGCGATTTAGCTACGTTGAAGGTTTTGATCGAGGCAGGCGCTGATCATTCGAAACTCAACCGGGTAGGGCAGAGCGCAATGGCTATTGCTTCGCGATTTGGTAATAAAGCTGTAGTTGAATATTTGCTGCAGTCAGGTGCTGATCCAAACAGGACAGGCGATGAATATCAATTAACACCTATCATGGCTGCTGCTGTGAATGGAAGTGTTGAAATAGTGGATATGCTATTGGGTGCTGGTGCTGACGCGGATCATCAGGATGTGGTAAATCAGGCTTCAGCACTCGTTTGGGGACTTTTTTATAGCAATACGGATGCATGTTTACTCATGTTGGACAGAGGAGCTGACTATACACAGATGACTCTTGGTGGCACCTATTCCATTAAAGATGTAGCGCAAGGATATATGAATGATGAAGTAGTCAATAAAATTATTGCTTTGGAGCAGGCAAATAATCCGATGATCGGTTCATGGAAAATCAAGCGGATTCATTACATCTATACGGACACGACCTATAAGATGCCAATGGAATATGAGGGACGTTTAATTGTAACCAACAATAGCTATTCGATCATGTATAATCCATATGGAAAAGAGCGAAAAAGTGCTGAGACACTGAGTAAGTTGACTGATGACGAAATCAAGTATGCTTTTCAGACGCTGGTTTTCAATAGTGGTACCTATGAATTGAAAGAAGATAGCTTCATCACCACAGCTGATATGGCGAAGGTCGCTGGATTCGAGGGAGGTGTACAGTATTACCGAATGGAGCAAAGCGAGAAGGACTTTACGATCACCATGTATGACGAAACTTACCCGTCCGGAGATAAGCCCGAATGGTATGGAAGCCTGGAAGTGAAATTCTTTCTGGAAAAAGAGCTTTAAGACGCTAGTTTGTCCTAGTAATTTGAGTTTTATAATGCCCCGGTTTTAATCGTCCGGGGCATTTTTTGTTACGAAAATCAAATGAACTTTTAAAAGGCAAAGCGTATTTTACTATGAATGAATGAGACGGCTATTCATATAAGCAGTGCCAACGAAAAGAATTATTCAGAAGTTGGCAAATTGATGGTAGAGGTGTATTCCAATCTGGAAGGCTTTCCATCGCCAGATGAACAACCCGGATATTATGAAATGCTCGCCAATATGGGAGTTTTCGCTGAAAAACCTACCGTAGATATCCTGATAGCAAAGCGAAACAGCCAAATCTTAGGAGCAGTGGTTTACATCGGCGATGTGGGAGATTATGGTGCTGGAATTGATTTAAGTAGGGAAAAAGCTGCTGGCTTCCGGTTGTTAGCTGTTTCACCGGTGGCAAGAGGATTGGGTATAGGCAAGCTCTTGACGCATGCCTGTCTCGATCGTGCACGATCTGAAGGATTACCGCAAATGATCATTCACACCACTGATGCAATGAAGGTAGCTTGGGGCATGTATGAAAATATGGGTTTTAAGCGATCCAAAGATCTGGATTTCCTACAAAAAGGCTTTCCGGTTTATGGCTTTCGGCTAGAACTTTAACCCTCTGTACTTTTCGAGTTCATTTCTCTCACAGCACGTTCAATGCCATGTGGCGTGAGTGGAAACATAGGTACTAGTTCTTTCATTACCTGAATAGTGTAGGTTCCGGGCCAGTATTTCAAAGGCTCTGGATTAAGCCAAACTGTCTTCTTAAATTTCTTTGTGATGGCCTGAATATTTCGAATGCTAAGCGGACTGAGCTCGTAGGGCGCCATGGCAGAGTCGCCGATGAAAAACACGCGGTAGTCTTTGTTGTGCATCAACAGCTTATCTATGGAGATGTAAGTTGATCTCCGCTCATCAATCCACACACGATCGTAAATGGTGTTGTGGAAATAATAGACTTCCAGGTCGTGTGCGAAGCGTGTCTTCATTTTTCGAAATAACTGCTGCACACTCTTGATGTATGGAGCCATAGAGTAGCCTCCATTGTCAATCAATACGATGATTTTCAGCTCTTCAAACTTCTCGCTTGTCAGTTCTGGTAAGAAAAGTCCTCCGCGTTTTAATCCCGATTTGATGGTGTGCGGGATGTCCAATCGTTCGATGGCACTTTCTTCGATCACTCCTTTTATGGAGGCAAGTGCCGCGTCCACGTTATTATCATTCAGCAAGGCATCTCGATCTACGGGAAAGTAATTTTTGTCTCCGATGACTTTCCTGGCCATTCGTCCACCACCTTGTCCACCAACTCGAAGGCCATTTTTAGCAGCTCCGCCATGTCCATAGGGAGAAATACCTCCGGTTCCTATCCAATGACTACCACCGCCGTGGTTGGTGCGTTGCTGATCTTTCACTTTTTCCATTCTCTCCAGAAGTTCCTCCAGGGAAAGGTCAGAATAGTCTGCCATCTTGTCGAGCACTCGCTCTGCTGGTTGGCCATCTGTCTCCTGACCGTCTTTATCCTCCAAATCGGGGTTGTCTTTGTCCCAAAGCTCCTTTCCATTGACAACCTCTTTGATATCATAACTGGTTAGGTGCACCTGATCGAGGAACAAATTGACAAGCTCTTCCTCGGTGAGATCAACATCTCTATCAGCTTCGTCAACATACTTTGTCTTCCATTTCTGAAAAGTCTCGGAACGAAGGATCGCATCTTCCAATGTCTGTCCTGGTGCAATCGGAACAGCCAAAAAGTATTCATAGTAAGCTTTGGTAAATGGACCGATATCTTCCGGTTCTTTTACTACAATGCCCTTCAATGTGTTATGCAGGTCACCTAAGGTCTTTACCAACCCTTTTTGCATAGCCTTTCTCAAGACGAGCAGTGTGCGTACGTCTGCTTTGAGGCCATGTTTTCTAAAAGATGCCGGTAATGAGCTAAACATATCAGTTCAAGTAAGTTCCTAAGTTATCTCCTGCGCCTATCATGCGATTTACACGTTCCATGTCGGCCTGAGTTTTGATTAAGGCACCCACGCCTTCCAGACCTTGAATCTTCTCGACCGCCTCTTTAGGTGAAATATCACTCATGTATTTAAGCCAATTGAGAACTTCTCGAGTTGTAGGTGACCGTTCGAGTCCCAATCGTCTGAGGTGATAGAAGACGTCTAAAGCGACTTTTACCACCTTTTCATCAAGTTTAGGATGATGCTTCTCTACAATTTTACCCATTACATCTTTCTCAGGAAAATGGATGTAATGATAGATGCATCGACCTTTAAACGCTGTTGGCAGCTCTTGCTCCCTGTTGGATGTAATGACGATAGCAGGCATATCTTCCTCTGATACTTCAATTACTTCGCCGGATTCAGGCATGATGAATTTACGGTGGCTAAGTGCATATAACAGATCGTTTGGAAACTCTCTGGGTGCCTTGTCGATTTCGTCAATCAATAAAACAGAGTTGGGCTTACCGTAGGCGACTGCAGCCGGACCTTTCACCACATAATCCGCCAGTGATTCAGGGTTTCTATTTCCAGTGGACAATCTGCTTTCCAATCCTTTTTCCTCACGCTGGGCGTTCAGAATTTCAATCTGCGAATCTCTCAGATATTTTACATGATCAAAGCGTGCTACAAATTGCTCTACATTACTTTTCGAACCTACTGGATATACTTCCAAGTCTAAACCACGGTCTTTTGCATAGTGAATAGGAAGCTCTGTTTTGCCTGTGCCGGGTTCACCCTCTATAAGCAAAGGCATGCCGAGTGTGCGAGCCATATGAAATGCTTGCGCTAGATCCGGGTCACATAAATACTTTTCTGAACCCGTCCAGTGTTTAGTTTCTGCCATAGTATCAAAACTAATCGTTATAATTTTAGTTCGCCGGCTTCATTCAGCAGGCTATTTAATTTGGGATAATTTTCCTTCATATTGGATTCGATGAAGTCCAGTGGGACATCCTCAAAGGAGCCATAGTCTTCCAGGTATTCCATGAACTCCTGACCATCGGTGCCGAAGGCTTGGAAAATGGAGTCGTTCTTGCCATCGAATTCAAGTGGCTCGACACCTGTTAATTTGCATAGTTCCTGATTAAAAGCAGGAGTGGCCTTGACCCAACGATCGTTTAGGAATACGTCCACCATTCCATGAGGTGTGAGTTCATTGGTTCCAAATTTTTCTGTCAATCGCTCTACTGCTATGTGATTTTTGACTTTGGCAAGATGAAGCCTTGCAGGAATACCCAATCCACGTAAACCGGCAATGTAGAGAATGGATTTGTCGATGCAGTGACCATAGCTCTTTTGAGCAATGTTGCTAGCCTTTAATGCATCTTTACGAAAAACAATATCATAGGGGTTGTAGCGCCATCCATCTCGTACTTTCAAGTATAAGCCAATGGCTTTTTCCTCCTGGCTTTGAGATTCGTTTTTGAATTCTTCAATCAGGTCCTGAATGGTCGGATTGGTGTAATCAAAGAAATAAGTTGGGGATGTGCTCTTGGACATAGATAATCTTAACGCTTCAATTTCATCAATCGTTCTGCTGCCGCCTCAATTGTCTTTTCCTCTTTGGCAAAACATAAGCGAATTACTTTATCTCCGGGAGCTTCAGTATAGAAAGGAGACATAGGAATTGCTGCAACACCAATTTCGGATGTTAGGTATTTGGCAAACCCCAGGTCCGGCATATCGCTGACTTCTTCATAGCTGTACGCTTGAAAGTATGTTCCTTTAGCTACTTTGGGAGTCAATGGAATGTCTGCAAGCAGCGTATTGATTGCGTCTCTTTTCTTTTCGAAGAAGGAAGGGAGGTAGTCGTAATTTCCGGGCTCAGCCAGATAATCTGCAATGGCGAATTGCACAAAAGAATTGGTGCAGAAAACATTCCACTGGTGGACAGATTTGAATTCACTGATCAAATATTCTGGACCCACAACATAGCCCATTTTCCAGCCGGTAGCATGCAAGGTTTTACCAAACGAGAACACAGCCATTGACTGTTCGAAGAGGTTTGGAAAGCGCATAATACTTTGGTGATTTTCGCCATCATAAATCAGATGCTCGTACACTTCGTCACTTAAAACAATGATATCTGTTCCATTTACAATGTCTTCGAGCGCCTGCATATCAGATTGAGTCAGTATGGTGCCGCTTGGATTATGAGGTGTATTGATAATGATCATTCGGGTTTTGTCATTCACCATTTCTTTTACTCGATTCCAGTCGATCTCATAATCAGGATAGGTCATTTGGTATGGTCTCACTGTGCCGCCCGCAAGTTTCACCTGGGGGGTATAGCAATCATACGCGGGCTCAAAGATGATGACTTCATCGCCCGAATTAACAAATGTCATGATGGCCGTATAAAGTGCCTGCGTGGCACCAGCGGTGACACATATTTGATTGGATGGGTCAACGGGCATGCCATATAAACGCTCCATTTTGGTGCTCAAAGTTTGATTAAGCTTTGGTAAACCTGCCAGTGGGCAATACTGGTTTTTTCCTTCAGTTACGTATTTACTTACAAGTGCTTTTAGCTTTTCATCACACTCAAAATCTGGGAAACCCTGACCAAGGTTTATTGCCTTGTGTTCAGTGGCTAGCTTAGACATGATCGTAAATATATTGGTACCTCCGGCCGGAAGCTTAGAGTGAATCGCTACGTGTTTTCCCATATTACCAAAAATAGGAGGGAATGGAGGAGATTAAAAATGTGGCTTTTTCAATAATTGCTGTACAAGTCTGGTTTATTGAAGTGGAGGGCTTCTCAAGTTACTCCGATTCTTCAGTCATGATCATCCGGACAATGCCCAAGTAGTCGGCCATGAGCATTCTAAGTTGAGGCATGTTGGTTGGTTTACCTGGAAAGCCATTTCAATTTTATTATTGTTTTCAAATCATTTTATTCGCGTGGCAGTGTATGAAAAAAACTCTTTCATCCAGGTGTTTCCTCCATCGTACGATTTGTCATTTTTCCAATTATATCGATCTTCCTCAATATTGTAAAAGACTATTTTTTCAATGTATTCACCTTTTTCATCTGTCCCTTTCCCATTGAAATAGAATTTCCCATCTTTAAATTCACCCGTCATTTCAGTGATAGAAGATAGGTTGTAATTGTACCACAACATTTTCCAGCGTCCACTTTTGGAATCATAGCTTCTGATAGTGCTACCATAGATCACCCAATTTCCATTTTGATCTTTGAAATGAAAGTCATCTTTATGCGCTAACCCATTATGGATGAGTTCTACCTTAGAATAAAACTCCTGATACTGATAGGAGCCGTCTAATAACAAACTCTTAGCTTCAAATTTCCATTCGCCTTGAAGAAAATCCATTTCCGAGAAAGCCCCCCGATTTTGACCGAAGGCATTCAAATTTGATAGAATGATTATGAGAGTAATTGCAAACTTTTTTGATTTCATATGCTACTTGTTATTGGTTTTTCGAGTGGTTAGAGAGAAAAGTCATCAAACTAATTTCTTGTTAGTACCCTTAGCCTACCGTTACCATTGGGTGATATTTCAGATACGTAAATTTTGCTTCCATCTGGAGACATGCCAATGCCTAGTGGATTTGAGAATGAAGCCAAGTCACCATATCCATCCGCATTTCCTCGATTCCCATTTCCAGCTATGGTCTGTATTACATTGGTTGAAATTTTAATTGAGAACACTTGATGAGAGTAATAGCTGGTGACATATAAATTCTCTCCGTCATTTATTATAGGTCCTAAATTTGAAACAGATAGTTTCGCAAATTCAGATATTGATCCTGAAGCGTTCACTTTGCTTATGATGCCATCATTCCAATTGGTTACAAAAAAGTTGCCTGAAGATTTGTGGTAGGTAATCCCTGAGGATTTATTAAGTGTGTTTCCTGTGGCGAATACTGAGCGATTCCCACTTAAATCAAATTTTATGATGGAATTTGTCGGAGGCTCCATCACATAAAGGTTGCCGCTTGCATCCAGTTCAATACCGGAGGCTTCATCTACTCCATCAAACAACTGCGTTTTGGTCTTAGTCAGAAGGTTGATTTTGGTTAATATACCAGGAGTACTCCAGCTAGAAACTATTAAATTATTAGCACCATCAATAATGCTCCCAACCGGCCAAGGATGCAGATTATCCATAAACTGGCTTACACTTCCAGTTGGAGTTACCCTATAAATTGTGGTTCCATTCCATGCATTAACAACCCCATTGGAATTGACATAAATGTTGCCATTGCTATCCACAGAAATTCCATCATTTCCTGGAAAGTCGTTTACCAAAGTTGATACGCTGTAAAGAGGTTCTGGCTGTCGAATTATAGAAACAGTCCATGTCGTTTCTGTGAAACCATCCTCAGATACTATTTTGTATTCTACTTCATTTGTAAAATCATTTGGTGTGACTCCAGAGGTTTGCTCTACATTCCCTATGAAGACCGATGCTCCGGCTGAAACGTCAAATACGGCAATCAAATGAGTAATGTCGCTCTGAAAGTGAGTTTCTCCAACAACTGAATTTTCCTCTGAATTAATCAGGGCTTGCCCAGAGCCATTTGCAAATTCAAATTTGAGAAATGCTGCCTCACCGTTTGAAATTTCTCCCTCATTGTTACACGAGGCTGCAATTAACATCACAATTGCGAATGGAATAAATCTCATGTTTATGTATTTAAATTGATTTAGAGTATTTACTAATTCAATTATATCATATCCATGAGGCTTCTGAAATCTAAGGTTGTTCAGCTAAGCTTTAAGTGAACTCATCAATTTTGTAGTAGACAAAATCGGCCTTCAAAATAACATGAACTCTGTACCTGATGGTTAAAGATTGTTTCTTTTAATATATTCTTTAGGTGTTGTGTCAAACTCCTTTTTAAAGAAATTGTAAAATGATGCCTTACTTCTGAATCCACTTGCTTGTGCAATTCCGAAAATAGATAATTTATGATGATCACCATTTTTTAGTTGTCTTTCTGCATGCTTTACTCGATATGAATTGACAAAATCATAAAATGATTTGCTAAGTTCATGATTCAATACATGGGAAAGTTGATTGGAGGTACAGCCTATATTGGACGCCAATTCCGTGATAGTCAGTTTATCATTTAGGTATGGACATTCAGAGTCCATGAATCTCAAAACTCTTCTTTTTAGTTCACTAATATCAAAGTTCAGGTTTTTCTTTTTGGGTAATTTAATTATCTTAAAAACGTTGCTTGGGAAACGTATTACGGTAACTACAAGAGAAATCATAAAGAGCGTCCACATCACAAGCGACCAATTCTCAATAAACTTATTTTGAATGCCTAAAATGTTTCTGAATGTTGAGAAAGAAAACTCAAACAAAAAATAGAGGCCAAAGAACAATATGATTTGCTTTAGTATTACAAAATCTACTATTGAATCTTCAGAAGATACTTTTTTATACATTCTTTCAGTGTGAATCAAAAAGGCCAGAGAAGCTATGAAATAAGCAAGAATTTGAATCATCATTATCAATATGAACATAATGACAATGGGTGAATGAACACTTCCGCGTTGTAAATAATGTTCCAGTATTTGAGTCTTTATTTCTGAACTCAGAAATGGCAGTTCTCCGTAGATAAAAGCAAAAACGAAGAATGGTAAAAAGTGCAGAAAATCCCAAATAGAAAACCTAGCGTTCTCAACACGAAATTTTAAATATAAGAATAGTAAAGGCCCTATTAAGTACCAAAGAGAATCGCTAATATAGAGACCCCATGGGAGTACTTTATACAATTCAGATAACCTTAAGCTGTGATCAAATTGAATTATGGCAAAAACAAGGATGAGGCAGACCATAAATAGATTTGAACGTCGTGCTCCTCTCTTGTGAAAAGCAAATATTCCCGCTAATATCAAAGCCTGAAAGCAGCCAAATAATAGAAGCAATGACCAAATGGTAAGTTGAAGATTCATTTGTGAAAACTCTATCTATTATGAAGAAAGCAAAGCATAAGGTTATCAGCCAACTACACAATCAAATTGCTTTGCGGTTCTTTTTTAAGAAGACAATTTCAAACACTATCTCACTATCGATTTATAAAGACGTATCTATTCAGCTTATTTTTTTTATGTAAAATAAGCTGTCATTAAACGAGTGATGATTTTTAAGATTATTGTACTTGTAAAGAATCATGTAAATAACCTTGTGATAATCTGTTTTTTTGAGATAATTACTCCGATTCTTCAGTCATGATCATCCGAACAATGCCCAAGTAGTCGGCCATGAACATTCTAAGTTGAGGCATGTTGGTTGAGTTTACCTGCATGGTAAATACTTGCTTTGATCCGGAATTATAAAAGCCGGCTGTATTATATCCCGGAAAAAATCCGGAATGACCAATGAATGTTCCCAGGCCAGGGAATTCATACTTGATTACACCCAGACCATAGCTACCCCGAATTTCGGGCGCATCCATAAATCCAAAAAAATCATCACTTAGAGCATTCATATCAAAGGCCTCACCTTCATAGATCGCCTTGAGTAGTCTGGCATAATCAGCATTTTCATAGAAATAGCCACCGCCCGTCCACTCAAATTGCATATTGTTTTGGGCCTTTCCATTTATTAGAAATGGAGCTTTGAATCCCAGCGCATATTCAGAGCCTTCCTCATAGTAGCCTTGTGCCATAATCGGTATGTTATTGGTATTGGTAGGAGAGAAACTGGTAATGGAAAGTGGTTGCAAGACCCGTGTTTCAGCTTCATCATAAAAGCTGTTGCCAGTCACTTGCTCAATGATCATTCCCAGCAGAATGTAATTTGTGTCTGCATAGGTAAATCCTTTGCCTGCGTCAAATGGAGGTTCATCATCGAGTACGTACTCAAGAAGTTCTTGCGGCTTCCATATACGTGCAGGTTCCTTCTTCAAGTCATCCAAAAAGGCATCTTTAAATTCGTACCTGATGATTCCTGATGAATGGTTGAGAAGATTTCTGATGGTAATGTTTTTGGAGTTGGCCAGGCGATCGAACCAATCATTGCTGCTCAAGTATGTAGAAACCTTGTCATCCAGGCCAATTTTACCCTCACTTACCAATTGCATGATTACGACTGAAACGACCGTTTTACCTGTACTGCCACCATGAAGCTTATGCGAAGTGGTCATCTTCACTTCGTTTTCTTTGTCTGCCCAGCCGCTAGCAAAGGTGCGAACTTTGTTGTCTGGACTGATGTAGGTGAATACCAAACCAGGGTAATCAGAGGCCTTGGTTATGCTGTCCAGAGCCGACTGAATTTGTTGGTCACTTTGTGCTTGACTCAGGCCAATACATACAAATGCAAGAAGAAATATCGCTAGTAGTTTTTTCATGGCTAGAAGGTTATTGGAAGCAATAAGCTAGAAAAAACTTACTATGTCAAGGAAATAGTGGATGAGTGGTTGGTTGAATGGACTGTGGATTATTGAGCTGAAATGATCCTTCGCCATTTCTTCATCTTCGAATGAAGTAACTTTTGCTAAACATTAAAATCGTCAGCAATGCGTTTGTGAATCGACAAAACTGTCGTGTTGAGGAATAAAAAGCACAACTTTCGCTGTGCTATGTATATGTAGTGGGCCCACCAGGGCTCCCCGTGCTCGTTGCACTCCACGGGGCAGGCTTCTCGCCTCATTAAGTGGTAACAAAAAAACCTCACATAGTGAGGTTTTAATAGTGGGCCCACCAGGGCTCGAACCTGGGACTTACTGATTATGAGTCAGTTACTCTAACCAACTGAGTTATAGGCCCTCACATTAAAGTGATTGTTCCTTTTAAAAGGGAGCGCAATATTACATATTTGCGATTTAATAGCCAACGAATGTCTGACCTACTGCAAGGCGTAGATGCCATAATTTTTGATTTCGGAAATGTATTGATTGACCTGGACTATCCAAGAGTCATCAAAAGATTCTCTGAAGTCGCCAAAAAGAATACTCAAGAGATTGAAGAACTGGTTGTTTCTGCACCTGTGCTCCAACAATTTGAGCGAGGAATGATTGGCCCGGATGAGTTTCGGGCAGAGATCAATAAGCTTTTGGGTACCAAGATGGGAGAGCGCCAGTTTGAGAGTATTTGGAATAGCATGCTTAAGTCAATTACCAAGCAGCGGATGGATAAGGTGTTGAAAATTGGTCAAAAGTATAGAACCTATATTCTCTCCAATACCAACATGATCCATGAGATTGCTTATGAAGAAATGATCATGGAAGCAACAGGACGACCAAGTCTGCGAGATTTTGTGGACGAGGTGTTCTATTCACATGAAATAGGTTTGCGCAAACCGAACCTCAACTGTTATGAATATGTTATAGACGAGATTGATAATTATGCATCAAGAATGTTGTTCCTTGATGACCGTCTGGATAATGTCGAGGGTGCACAGAAAGCAGGAATGAAAGCAGTGCAGATTTTTGATGCAGACAAACAGCTAAACGAAATTTTCGAGCTTGGATAAGCAGTTAAAGACCAAACTCATTCAATTGGGTTTATTTATTCTTACATTCATTACCACCACCTTTGCAGGTGCTGAGTGGACGTTGGGACGGTTTTTACTATACGGGATGACATGGAATGATTTTCTTTTTGGATTGAATTTCTCTGTTCCATTTCTACTCATCCTTACTGTTCATGAGTTCGGACATTACTTCACAGCCCGGTACCACAAAATCAATGTAACTCTTCCCTATTATATTCCGATGTGGTTTGGATTTATTGGTATGGCTTCCTTGGGCACAATGGGTGCGTTCATCCGCATCAAAGAAACCATTTTTAGTCGTGTAAAATATTTTGATGTTGGCGTTTCAGGACCTGTTGCCGGATTTGTGATCGCAGTTGTTCTTTTGGTTTATGGTTTCCAAAGTCTTCCTGAGACAGAATATATCTATGAAGTGCATCCTGAGTATGAGGTTTTTGGTGAGAACTTCGAGGAGCGAATGGAAGGACTGGATACCTTGATTTTAAAAAAGGATCTGAATCCAGAAAGACTTACTTACGAAGCGCTTCAAGATACGATTGATACGAGTAGGGAAGGAGCCGTATTTTTTGGAGACAATATTTTAATGAATCTAGGCAGGAAGTATCTGGCGCCTGACGATCGCTACGTGCCGAGTTCGCGTGAACTCATGCACTATCCAATTCTATTAGCTGCGTATCTAGCATTTTTCTTCACTGCACTCAATTTGCTACCTATTGGTCAGCTAGATGGAGGGCATGTGTTGTTTGGATTATTCGGTCCGAAAAATCACGCAATAATATCGAGAGTAATGTTCACAGGGTTTCTGTTTTATGCAGGTTTGGGATGGGTGACGAGTGCAGATTTGATCAATACTTCAATTGAGAGCATTGGAAATTTCCTGATAAGTATTGCTATCTATATAATAGTGGTATACTGGAGTGCTTATAGTGTCTTTAAAGAAAAACGAAATCGGCTACTATATGCGACTGTGATGTTTACGGTGCAATTCTTCGTAGCATCTACTTTGAAGGTCGAAGGATATACGGGCTGGCTTCTTTTTTCAATCTTGATCGGAAGGTTTATCGGAGTAGATCACCCTCCGGTTGTTGATAATAGCCCTTTATCCACAGGAAGAAAAATACTTGGCTGGGTAGCTCTGGTCATATTTATCCTCAGCTTTAGTCCTCAGCCATTGGTGGTTGAAGGCCTTTAAAGCTCAGTGTAAGCTATAATACCACCGAGCATGTTTCTAACATTAGTAAATCCCTGGTTGTTGAGAAACTTCTTTGCTTGACCAGATCTTCCTCCAGACTTGCAGTGAACTACAATTTCTGCCTCTTTCATATGTTCTATTTCTGAAAGTCTGGTAGGTAGCTCTCCCAATGGAATAAGCTGAGCTCCTATGTTGCGCTCTTCATATTCCCACTCTTCTCGTACATCAATAAAATGGAATTTTTCGCCGGCATCGAGGCGAGATTTTACGTCCTGGCAAGTAATATCCTCGTTCATCTTTTAATGATTTTTAGTGTTTGATCACCTTCTTTTCGGTGAATGGTAAGCAAATATAAACCTGCCTTCAAACTAGAAAAATCGTGAGTCCTTTTTACACTTTCTTTTAGCCATATTCTCCCCGTAAAATCAATCAAAGTTATGGATTGATAGTTTCCTTCGATTTGGATAGGTCCTGTTGTGGGATTTGGATAAGCTTTAATTCCAAGGTTTTCTGCACCGGTACCTAAGACCAGACTGTCCACTTTGGCAAAAACAGGTCGGATCATTAGCGCGCCTTGTAGGCGAACATTTTGTTCCCATTCACCATCCTTATTTTCATAAATAAATTCTGATCCAGATGGATTACTTCTGTCGAAACCTATTCCTATGTATTCGTTTTTGCTTTGCTCATAGCCGATGTAGAATGTATCAGCAAGAGTAAGAGGACTTGATAATTTGTAGCGTGTAAACTCATTTAGAGTTGTGGCATTTATAACTCCAATATCTTGTGTTCTTATAGGCTCGGAATTTAGGTTTTTGAAAATCCTTAGCTCAAGCGCGCTGCCTGCGCTTATCGGATCGATGTTCGGAAAATGAATATCAACATGAGTTAACGTATCGGGAATTTCAAGCCAATATTGAACCGCTACCTGGGCACCATTTATGTTTGTTCCTACTGCATATTCGGCAGTACCGTCATCATAAGCATAATAGTCGTGCAGTGTGTACTCAGAGAAAATGGTGTCATTGAATTGATCAATGTTTAATGGATCAAATAGGGTGTCAATATTGTCGCGTATATACACCTTGGATTGAAGAACCAAGGAGTCCAATGAGGGTAAGAGAGAGAGGTCAAAATCTGAAGTTTCTACGCTGAGTGCAGATCTGGCGCTAAATGGATCCACATTTACCGGAATGGTTGGTTCGTCCCCAAAATCAACTGAATCTATGAATGTTGAAGAGACTAATTCGTAAAGCTCTAATTTATAACGCGACGGTACGCCAGCTCCGGAGGCATCTGGCTTTTCTAAAGCCGAGGCAATCATCGAAACTGCGCTGCTGTAGCTGGATAAATCATTGAATATCTGTTTTGCTGGAATGGCATTATAGGGACTGATTGGTGAGCTGGGGACGCTGCTCAGGGAAATGTCCTCGTAGTAGAAGTCATCGTCCGCTCGATTATCGTCAAGAAAAATATAGTCTAAGTGCCAAGCATCAAAAGGACCATCTTTGTCACCAAATGACTGAAATCGAAAGACAAAGTCTTGCGTCAGAAATACCGATTCCACATCTTCGGCTACTTGTGTAAAGACCGAATCCTGATCTGATTCTAAGTCGCCACCATCCATTGACCAGATGGTTCTCCAGCCTTCATTGGTTGGAATGTTGGGACTGTAAAACTGTAGTCTGATTGAATCACCTTCTTCCGGTATCTCTACCTGTCCACCAGCTTGCCAATAAAATGAGAGTACAACATCGGCTTTTCCTTGTAAGTCAATGGTGTCTGATTGTAACTGATCTGCCCAGG
Source organism: Ekhidna algicida (assembly GCF_051379705.1). Taxonomy (GTDB): domain Bacteria; phylum Bacteroidota; class Bacteroidia; order Cytophagales; family Cyclobacteriaceae; genus Ekhidna. The sequence continues at coordinate 3,661,917 of NZ_CP179868.1, forward strand.
GATCCGAACTTGTATTGAAAGCACCGTTGGAATCCAGGCCATCGAAGGTCACCACTTTATATGTAGGAGGATTTATTGCAAGCGTTGCGTTAACATAGACATCTTTGCTTTGTTCCTGATTCCATTGCAGAGCCGAGTCGCCTTCCCAAACTCTGACTGCATTGGGTGTTTCTGAATATGTCATGGAAAAGTCATCCCAAAAAGGGAGTGATGCCTGATTTACAATTTTGGATTGAGAAACCCGGCCTTTACTATTTTCCTGTGGTTTAATAATTGGCTTAATGGTAAGCTGCGAATAGCCTACCTGCACAATTAAAACCAATATGACAATAAGAAGCCTTCTCATTGATTGTCCAGAATCGTTGCGGTATTGCTCAATGAATCAGGCTTGTATATCCATATATCCACTTGGTCTCCTATTTTAACTCTCCGCTCAGGTCTTGGATACTGCTGCTGAACAGTGCCCGGAGCAATTTCCCTATAGTTAAGAATGTCATTGCCTGCAGAGTCAATCGCCGAAAACCCCGCCAGTGATTTATCGGTCATACTTATTTTACCAATTTTAAGACCAGAACCAATGATGGCAATCTCAGCTTCTTCCTGATCAAGACCAATCAGGCGTGGAGATTGAAATACTGTATTACCATATCCATCACCAACAATAAGATCAATTGACGAACCTTTTTCTATTCGCTCACCTTCGAGCACTGCCCTTCCATTCATTCGTGCTTCATGAACCACACCAAAAAATACATCTGGGACGTATTTTACTGCTCCACGTTTTAGGTCATATGATTTCAATACCATCATTGCACTTTTTAAGGATAAGTCTTCCACTTTAGGCATTCGCACTTTTGGGGGACTTTCTGCATTTAGTGTAACGTATATTTTACGATTTTCTTTCACCTTGGTGTTAGGTGTTGGCACTTGGCGAAGTACGGCAAGTGGTGGATAATCCGGAGAATAGCTAGAGTCTGCGGTTGGCTCAAACCTCAAACTTCTCTTGCTTAAAAATTCTTCAAGTTCATCGACGGTCATTCCCTTAATATCGGGTACGGTAATGGTCTCACCATGGTTGGTTGTAAAGGGAAGCCATATATAAAAAACAATGATTACGATCAATAGGGAGCTCCCAATAAGCACGCCCAAATGCATCAAATAATCTTTTGCGCCGGTTGGTTTTCGAAATGACATAGTACTTTTAAAATGAAGGGATAAACCTAATCAATTAGCGATTAATAAACAGTTTTTGTGTGGTGTTGAATTGACTTCCTTCAATATTCAGAAAGTATAAACCTTGCTGACTTGGAGCCTTATACTCCAGTATCTGGTTTAAAGCATTTTCAATTAAATCCTCAAAAACGATTCGTCCGCTGATGTCTATAAGTTTCACAACGACTTCTTCCTTCTGAGGTAAATTGAAGCCAACATTGAATCGTGAGGTAGCGGGGTTAGGGAAAACTCGAGCAATATCTTCGTAGGAAGGGGGAGAGTTGCCTCGAATATTTATATCATCTATGAAAAGATCATTGCCTCCGCCAGGCGTGAATACAAATGCTATTCGTATGTTATCATCAAAGAAAAATGAGTGAGATAGATCTAGCTCATATTCTTTCCAGTCTGTATCTGACATTGGAATCCATTTTTCATTGAGCGTCATAACTGCAAGTGAATCTGAATGAGCATCCAGCAATACCGTAGGGTAAGATTCTCCACAATCGGTAGAAAGTAATACTTGCAAGCGATCGTTGAATCCATCTCGCGATGCATAAGATGCACGAAAATATAATCCTGCACTGTCTAAACCTCCTGTATTTAGTTTAGGGCTGATAAACCAGCTGGAGATCCCAAGCTCATTCACGCCAAAGCCATTAACTTTCAATACTCCGTTTGAAGAAATTTCAGATCTCTTAAATAAGGTCTTTTCTCCGAAACTCGTCAAATTCCAATTATCCTGCGATTCAAAATCTAAGCTTAGCGGATACTCGTCCTCCAATACATTCCTATTTAGCATAATCTCAATGGAGTTTTCAATTATAGATTCATCAGAAACTCCATTGACTAACGTAATTTCTGCACCAACATTATTGTCCCCTTCACTGATGTTGCTTGCATTTATGGTAACAGTTGAATAATCTTTCGAAGGAATGTTTAATCCGTCAAAGTTGGCAAAACTGGTATCACCATTAATGTGGTATTTTACTTCGAAAGAGGTTATGTTTTGTGATCCTACATTTCTGATTCTAAGATCCAGTTCTGAGTTTTCTGCACAGGTAATTAAAGGACCATTGAGGTCAGTAGGCTTTATGTCATTTTCAAATAAGTTGGTCTCAACCACCTGAATGTCATCAATGTAAATGTTATTACTGCTTCCGTTTATTCCGACGAAGGCAAACTGTACTCCATCTATGTCCCTATATTGAGTGATACTTAAAACTGTATCTACCCATTCCAATTGGTTAGCTGGAGTAAAATATGAATCCAACTCTGGTGCTGTAGCGAGATTGGGACCAAAACTTGAGAATATTATGTCTGGAAATGTCTCACCGCAATCCAAACTAACCTTAACCATAAGACCATCATAGAATGCTCCAGTGGGATTTGCATGTGCGTAGCTAAAGAGTAAATCACCCGATGGTAATCCTGTCAAATCAAAAATGGGAGTCTTAAAAACGGTTGCTTCTCCGAACCATTCCGTATTATCAAAAGCTTTAAACAAATACGCTTGATTTGTTGGGCTATTTTTTGGAGCAGTTGTAACCTCCCATGGAAAACTTACTCCCGAAGGACCCAGTAATTTATGAGTTCCTTCGAAATTTTCTGAGAAAGGAAGGTTTACAGAACGGGTAAATGTAATGTCTCGTGCAATAGTGTTGTTTCCAGAATTTGTATCTGTTCCACCATTTACACTGGTGATTTCAAAAGCTATTGAAGTTGGTGTTGAAGAGATTGATTTTGCAGAGAAAATGACTGTGTCACTAGATTGAGGCGTAAGTGTTTGTGTAACAGTTTGAGCACTGCCATTTGGATTGCCATTAAGAAACAATTGTACATCATAAGTGGTAACGTCGGTGGAGCCGTGATTTTCAATTCGCACAGATGGTATAATGCTGTTTCCACATTGTGCGTATTCAGGACTTATTATATCAACCGCTGCAAGATCATCAATAAATTTTGCTGGGCCGACAAGGCCTGGAGATGTAGTCAGTGAAATACGATTGATCGCATTGTCCATGACCGTGCGCATCCTTGTTTTTTGACCTTGTGTGAAAAGGTTCATACAGATGTCATCTGTGTAGTCCATGTAATTTTGGAACATCTCAGGCTCTCCCGCTACACACACTAGATTATCGTCAGGATTTGGGAAAGTACACGGTGAGGTGTAATCGCCATTGTCAGTATTGGCGAGTGGTGTGTCATCTACAAAATCATCTGCAGCGCAATTTCCATCTCCCCAAATATGTCTCAATCCAAGCCAATGACCTACTTCGTGCGTAAGTGTCCGTCCAAAACTATCGAAGGTAGGAGTCGATAGATTTACTCCAAAGTATTCAAAATCAACCAGTACGCCATCAAAGGCATAGTCATCACTATCGTTTGTTATTCCATCGATATCTATAAGTGGAAAAGAAGCGTATCCAATAAATGTTTGCAGGTCCAATACATAGATATTCAGGTAATGTTCTGCTGGCCAATAGCTTTCTGATCGAAGAAGCGGACGATGAGAGCTGGCTCGGTAAACATCTCGGGACCCTTGAAGTCTAACGATCCCGTTGGTTGGATTTCCAGATGGATCTTGTTTGGCTAGTACAAATTCTATTTCAATATCCGCTGCTACCGGAAGAAATTCAGAAGGTGTGTTTATAGCATCTGCATTCATTCGCCTAAAATCAGCAGTCAATGAATCTATCTGCTCCTTGATTCGCTCATCAGAAAGGTTAACTCCAGTTCCCACTTGTTCACCTTTATGGAACACATGAACTACAACAGGTATTTGATAAAGGGGAGCGGCAGGTGCTTTTGCATTTGTATTGCGATCTGCAATTTTTGTGCTTATCCAGTTTTCGAATGTGCCTGTGCTGGGTGCGACAGTTCCACAACGCTCTTGTGCGTGAATACTTAGTAAAGTAAAAAATAGACAGAAGAAAAACCCAATTCGCATGGGTCCATTAGTTTGCAAATGGAAGTTTGGCATTCGGATCATCCGGCGAGGTAATATTAACAGCATGCACACTCTTTATTTCCGGCACCTCTCGTTTTATCGCTTCCTCTACGCCAGCTTTTAGTGTCATAGTAGACATAGGACAAGAACCACAGTTACCCATAAGTTCTAATATAACATTCATATCGCTATCTACCTCTAAAACCTTAACATCACCGCCATCAGCCTCAAGGTAAGGGCGAATCGCATTCAATGCTTTTTCTACTTTTTCTATTAGTTCTGACATATGCTAAACGGTCACTTCTACTTTTTTAGTCTCTGTTTGGGTTGCGTTACGGATGGCTACTTGCTGAGCAACACTTTCTGCAAGTTGCTTAAAGGAGTCGGCAATTTCACCATCTTTCATGGCTGCAGGATACCCACTATCTCCGCTCTCTCTGATGGATTGTACAATTGGGATGTGTCCCAAAACTTCAACCCCATTCTTTTCGGCTAACTTTTTTCCGCCACCTTCTCCAAAGATAAAGTATTTATTATCAGGCAGTTCTTCTGGTGTAAACCATGCCATATTTTCAACCAATCCCAAGATAGGTACGTTGATCTGAGGTTGCTTAAACATTGAAATGCCCTTTTGTGCATCTGCTAATGCTACCTTTTGAGGTGTGGTAACTACTAAAGCCCCAGTAACCGGAACAGCTTGTACGAGTGTTAAGTGAATATCACTTGTGCCAGGAGGAAGATCAATCAAGAGATAATCCAATTCTCCCCACTTAGCATCAGTGATAAACTGCCTTAAAGCAGAACTTGCCATCGGACCTCTCCAAACTACCGCATCTTCACTATTTGTCAAAAAACCAATGGAAAGAAGCTTAACGCCATATTGCTGGATAGGGACAATCTTGTTTTTACCATCTTCTTGTACAATACCTGGTTGCTCAAATTCACAATTGAACATGGTGGGGATGGATGGGCCGTAAATATCCGCGTCAATAATGCCAACATCAGCTCCTGTTCTGGCTAAGGCAACTGCAAGATTTGCAGCGACAGTAGACTTACCCACGCCACCTTTTCCAGAAGAAATGGCAATGATGTTTTTTACGCCTGGCAAGACTGGACCTTCATCACGCTTGGTGGTCACGTTTGATGTCATGTTGATGACCAACTTCAAATCATCTCCAAGGTGCTTAGCTATTTTGTCCTCACAATCCTTTTTTATGACTTCCTTTAGCGGGCAGGCAGGAGTAGTAAGTACTACATCAAATGCTACCTTATTACCATCAATGTGAATATTTTGGATCATCTCCAGCGAAACCAAATCCTTTTTTAGATCCGGATCGATTACTTCACTGAGTGCTTTTAATAAGTTTTCCTTCGTCAATTCCATTCGTGCCGCAAGTTATGATTTATCACGCATTAATTCTCCCTGAGATATCCCCAGGCATGTAGCTTGTCACTATCTTCAAACCACCGATTACCTATATCAGTTCGGTAATACATGTTAGGAATCATAATATTTTTAATACGAGTGTAAAGTTGCTGTTGCGCTTGCTTCATGGTGAGACCCATACCTGTTACAATCAATGCCACACCACTGCCTCCGGTTATCAACCACTCGTTGTTTACTTTTTTCACATCTTCAATGTGAACTCCCTCATTCATAGGTTTCTTGAATACTATAGCGGCATCTTTCGAAAATGCTTCAAAGGTTTTTGGATCCTTATATGGAAAGGGTGGAACAACTACACGGGCACCTACCTGAAAACCACTTTTCGTTTTTAGGTTAACTTTTTCCCCTCGCGCCAATTGATATAAAAAATCCCCGATTGGATTAAGCATGCCATCAGCTTGAATGGAAATGGTCGGATAACCAAAGCGTGACGTGAATTCCAGAGGGTAAATACCATTGCTATTTACTATGCAGTTTACATCGATATAGCCCACATAGCCTTCTTCAGCTAATGTTGGCTCCATTTTCTTCAAAGTAGAATTGAAGATTTTGTTTGGCCCACTCCAAAACATGGTCGTACCCATTTCTCCAGTAGCAACACCTAATTCACCGGGAAAAAGCTTCTTATGCTCAAAATTGATATTGATTGGGTAAATAAATTCTTTTCCATTAAAAAAGGCACCAACACCCACTTCTACGCCAGTGTCTACTTTCTTTTGAAGCTGGTAAACTTTCACTTCATCACTCCAGGCGTTTTTGTAAGCACTTAATATTCTGAGGACATCACTGCCATCATCCTCCATACCTACAAACAGGAGTCGCTTAATATTCTGTGCCTCTCCACTGGGTTTTAGCACATACTTACCAGGATTTGCCTTTATATGTTCAATGCCAGCATCAAATGAGTCAAATTCGTGATAGTTGAGAATATTGACTTTGTGCTTTTTGAGCTCACTTTGACCAAAGGATCGATCATCTTCAAGCTTGTCGGTATACGCTGAGCCGCCTACCACATACTTTCCCCGGGCGCGGAGCTTTTCTGCTTTTTCACCTTGTCCAAGTACATCGTCAAACACAATTAAGTCAGCCCAGTCTACTTCTATTTCCCAATCATCGACCTTTTCTACAAACCCGTTTCCTATTTCTTTTTCACTTTCTTCTTCAATGAAATACTTCACATGGTGCCCTTCCTGTGTACATAACCAGGCGATATCGCTAATTAAGCCAGAGATAGAAACAAATAGAATGTTCACCGGATTTGATGTCTGCTTAGGCATGGATTTTTTTATTCAAAAGTAGAATGAAAAACTGATGATTTAGTATCCTTTTTATCAGGTAATTTTGCAATCCAGATTTTATTATGATCCATCCTTCTACAATCGAAGAAATTAAGAACCGAATCGACATTGTCGAGGTAGTAGGTGACTTTGTCACTCTGAAGAGATCTGGGTCAAGTTACAAGGCACTCAGTCCTTTCACAAACGAAAAAACGCCCTCGTTTTACGTCGTTCCATCAAAAGGTATTTTCAAGGATTTTAGTTCTGGCAAGGGTGGTGATGCTATCACTTTCGTAATGGAAGTGGATGGCCTGAGCTATGTGGAGGCATTAAAATACCTTGCGGGTAAGTACGGAATAGAAATAAAAGAGGAAGAGCAGTCAGATGAAGCCCTTCAGGCTCAAAATAAACGGGAAAGCCTATATATCGTCCTAAATTTTGCCAAGGAGTATTTCGAAGATGTTTTGCACAATTCAGAAGAAGGGAAGTCTATTGGTCTGACTTATTTCAAGGAACGAGGATTTACAGATGAGACTGTCAAGAAGTTTGAGTTGGGCTACTCTAAAGAACTTTGGGATGGATTATTGAACGAGGCGATAAACAAGGGGTACAAAAAAGAATTACTTGCAGAAGCTGGTTTGATTATAGACAAGGAAGGCAAAACCTACGATCGTTTTCGAAGCAGGGTGATGTTTCCCATTCACAATGTGTCCGGAAAAACCATCGCTTTTGGAGGTAGAAAGCTTTCAAGCACAGATAAATCTGCCAAATACATCAACAGCCCAGAGACTGAACTCTATTTCAAGAGTAAGGTGCTCTACGGAATGTATCAGGGTAAGAATGCGATCCGAAAGGAAGATAATTGCTATTTGGTAGAAGGCTATACTGATGTTATTTCTATGCATCAGGCTGGAATCGAAAATGTAGTTTCTTCCTCAGGTACGGCTTTGACCGAGGATCAAGTGAAGCTCATTCGGAGGTACAGTGAAAATACAACCGTCATATTTGATGGAGATCAGGCAGGTATTAAGGCTTCCATGCGTGGAATAGATTTGCTTTTGGAGGGCGACCTGAATGTGAAAGCTGTGGCACTTCCTGAAGGCGAGGATCCTGATAGTTATGCCCGGCAACTTGGAGCCGCAGGTTTTAGAGAGTATGTCGCCGAAGAAGCTCAGGACATCATTCGGTTTAAGACCAAAGTCCTCCTAGATGAAACCGGCAATGATCCGGTAAAGAAGGCGGGAGTTATTAAAGACATTGTATCCAGCATTACCAAGATCAATGATCCGGTGAAAAGGACTGTTTACATCAAGGAATGTAGTGACTTGCTAGGTATTGCCGAATCAGTTTTGATTGCGGAGCAAAATAAGATCCTCATTGAGAAAAGGAGAGGACAAAGGAGAGATGAACCACCAGTGCCTATCGAAATGCCTCCATTCCCGATGGAGGATGAGATGGTTGATAATCTTGATATCAGCAAGATTATTGAGTTTCAGGAACGTGAAAGTGTCCGTGTGCTTGTAAACTATGGTAAGAATAAAATTCAAACGCGCGAGCTTCAGGATCAATACCTTATCGATTATTTTCTGAACGAAGCAGATGAAATTCAGTTTACCAATGAGACTTATCGAAAAATAGTAGAGGTGTTTCAGGAAAAATTGCGCGAAGGAGAGGTGATAGATGGAGAATTTTTGTTGAATCATGAAGATGAAGAAGTAAGGAAAACAGTCATCGATCTAAGTGCAGAGAAATACGAGCTAAGTGAAAACTGGAGCGAAAAATACCAGATTCATGTACCGCGAGAAACAGAATTCTTAAAAGACGTTACATATTCCAATGTCCTTCGTTTGAAGTTTAGAATTGTGCAGCAGTTGATCCAAGAAGAAACGGAGAAGTTGAAGCACACGACAAACGAAGCAGAGGTTGATGAACTTTTAGATGATATAAATGAGTTGAAGAAAGTATCGGTGGAGATCGCCAAAATATTAGGAAACGTATTAGTAGGATAAGCAATGCTTGATAAAATTGAAGAAGCCATCGAGGCTATAAAAAATGGAGAAGTGATCATCGTGGTAGATGACGAGGATAGAGAGAATGAGGGCGACTTCATTTGTGCGGCCGAGAAGGTCACACCGGACATCATCAACTTCATGTCTAAAGAGGGCAGAGGACTCATATGCGCATCGCTTCCTGAAAATAGATGTAAGGAGCTGGATTTGGATCTCATGGTTGGAAAAAATACAGCCACATTTGAAACACCATTTACAGTTTCAGTTGACTTGATTGGGCATGGCACTACAACCGGAATATCTACATCAGATCGGGCAAAGACTATCCAAGCTTTAGTGAACCCTGATACAAGACCTGAGGATTTAGGCAGACCTGGACATATTTTCCCGCTAAAAGCCAAGCAAGGAGGCGTTTTGAGGAGGGCTGGTCATACGGAAGCAGCGGTTGATTTTTCAAGGCTTGCCGGACTTACACCTGGTGGGGTTTTGGTAGAAATTCTCAAAGATGATGGCACAATGGCAAGGCTGCCTGACTGTAGAGAGATTGCAAACAAATTTGGTTTGAAGCTCGTTTCGATTGCCGACCTTATCGAGTATAGAATGGAGAAGGAATCGTTGATAGAAGAGCAGATAGAGGTTAAAATGCCCACAAGCTGGGGTGACTTTCAACTAAAAGCTTTCAAGCAGGTAAATACAGGTGAGGAACACCTAGCCCTTGTAAAGGGAACCTGGGAAAAAGATGAACCTGTGATGGTGCGGGTGCACAGTTCATGTGTCACAGGTGATATTTTTGGATCATGTAGGTGTGATTGTGGAGGGCAGCTTCATGGTGCAATGAAAATGGTAGAAGAGGAAGGTAAAGGTGTGGTGCTATACATGAATCAGGAAGGCCGTGGAATCGGTCTAATGAATAAATTGAAAGCGTATAAGCTGCAGGAAGAAGGGAAAGATACCGTAGAAGCTAACTTAGAGCTAGGATTTAAATCAGACCAAAGAGATTATGGTGTAGGTGCACAAATTTTACGCAAGCTGGGTATAACAAAGCTTCGGCTGATTACCAACAATCCCAAGAAGCGTGTAGGCTTGATGGGATATGGTCTCGAAATTGTTGAAAACATTGGCATAGAAATAGCTCCTAACAAGCACAACCAAAAATATCTAGAAACCAAAAGGGATAAACTGGGACACGAGATTTTGAAATGAGGTACTTATTCATTTTTCTTTTACTAGTCGGCACTCATAGTCTTGCTGCACAGACATTTTCTTCTGATGTCTTCCATGAAGGATTTTTGGTAACCTCAGAAAGAGATACAATTAAAGGTGATCTCAAATATGATCTTGATGCCAATATACTGACAGTCATCAAGGAAGGAAGGACCAAGTCATTTTCAAGTCACAAGGTATTTTACTTTGAAATTTTTGATGTTATACTGAATAACTATCGACAGTTTTACAGCATTCCTTATACTGTCAACTACGATTATAAAATTCCTGTATTTTTTGAGTTGGTTTATGAAGGCAAGCTCTCGCTAATGGCTCGTGAGCATATTGTTAGCCAGACGGTGAATACATCATCAGCTTATTGGGGAGGAGGAAATGGCACTCGCCTTGTCGTTGAGTACACTTTTTATTTCTTGAATAGCGAAGGAGAAATTACCTATTATAGTGGTAGAAAGAAGGATCTTCTTATACTGATGAGCAAGAAGCAATCAGACATTAAAAAGTTTATAAAAGACAATAAGCTGGATACAGATCAGATGACTGATCTTGTAAGAATTACAGCTTTTTTTAATTCAATCTAACAATGGCAAAACCCCTTATTCTGGTAAGCAATGATGACGGCATTACCTCACGAGGAATTCGAAAACTCGTAAATGTGGTCAAAGAACTAGGCGAAGTGATCGTAGTAGCTCCTGACAGTCCTCAATCAGGCATGGGACATGCTATCACTGTAGGTGATACGCTCAGATTGACCAAAAATGACCTATTCGGTGATATTGAAGCCTATGAGTGTAGCGGTACACCCGCAGACTGTATAAAATTGGCCAAGCACTATGTATTGAAAGGGAGACAGATCGATTTGGTGGTTTCAGGAGTAAATCATGGAAGTAACAGTTCCATAAGTGTACTTTATTCAGGAACCATGAGTGCGGCAATTGAAGGTGCCATTGAAGGAGTGCCATCTATTGGTTTTTCACTTTGTGATTATGATCCTTCTGCTGACATGGATCATACCGACGAATACATTAGAAAAGTGACTGAAGAAGCTTTGAAAAACGGAATCCCAAAAGGAATAGCGCTCAATGTTAATTTCCCTGCACACCAAAAGGAATCGATAAAAGGAATCAAAGTTTGCCGCCAGGCAAATGCTAACTGGGAGGAGGATTTTGATGAGAGAAAGGATCCATATGGTAGAACCTACTTCTGGATGGTAGGAAACTTTGTGAATCACGACAAAGGTGAGGACAATGATGAATGGGCGCTAGCCAATAATTATGTTTCAATAGTGCCATGTCAATTTGATATGACCGGCCATCATGCCATTGCCCAACTCAACGAGGCGTGGGATATTTGAGAACACTCTGGATGATTTCACGCTCGTCACGAATGATTGAAATACCACCAGCGCTTGTTGCATTGGTTCCACCAGTTAAGTAAATACTCTTTGCTTTTTTCATTCTTTCACTGGCAGCAATTCCTGAAAGACCAGCACCGATAAACATTACTCCAGCAAGTAATCCCGTAACTATTGTGCCCGATTGCAATCCAGAATCACCGCTAGAATCTCCCGATGCAACAGCAAAAACAAGAGAACCTGCCAACATAGTATAGGCTGTAATTCGAGAAGTGTTATGTTTTTTAATCATAATCCTTGCTGAGCCTGATTCATTTTGCTGAAGCAGAAATTGACGAATTTCTGATGCTTCCATGTTGTTGAAATCTGTTTTCGCCTGACTAAAAAGTGAAAGGACAAGTACAAATGAGAAGATTGTAGTAAGTAGAGTTTTCATAGCGATTAAATTTTGGTCAATGATGAATAGTGGTATAAATGCTCGAACTATTTCTGATATATACTTTAGAAGATGGATTAGGTGGAATAGAGGCTGCTTTGTAAACTTTTAGAGAATTGGAATATGCAGTCTCTGATATTATCGTAAAAAGGAGACCTGAACCAATAAGCACCCCACCCATTAAACCGCCGATATTTACTTCCTGACTATTACTTGGACTAGAGCTTGACATCAAGCTAATTGCTCCGACAACAAAGCCTAAAATTGAAAGCCCTTTTGTTGCTTGATGTAATTCCATTAGGTTGTTAGCTTTCTCTGAGTCATTCTGACTCAGAATAAGTTTGCGGATTTCTTTTCTCGAGAGAGTATCCAGGTTTTGAGAGTACTGACCAGAGACTGGAAGAAATATTGAAATACTGACGATTAAGGTGATGATTTTCTTCATTACTGGTGATTGGTTGTAATATGATATATAATGTTTTTATAAAAACAGAGGCAGACTTTTTTTATAAAAAAGTGCACCTATCTCAACGTATTTAAGGAATTGGTCAGTTTACAAGTAAGTATGAGTTGTGGGTAAAAACCCCTAAAATGAATCTGAATTTTTAAAATAGTAATTAACGCTTCCTTAATTCATAAACATCTTTTCGACGATCTTTTAGATTGTTGACGCTTCCAAACTCGTGCAATTCGCGCAAGTCATCTACGTCCACATCGGCAATCAAAATCATTTCCGTATTTGGTGTGGCTTCTGCCTTGATTCCGTTAGTAGGAAAGGCAAAGTCGCATGGAGTGAAAACCATAGATTGAGCAAACTGTATATCCATATTGTGGACATTGGGAAGGTTACCCACACTACCTGCAATTGCTACGTAACATTCGTTTTCAATCGCTCTGGCCTGGGCACAATTCCTTACTCGTGAATAACCGTTTTGAGTGTCAGTAAGAAATGGAACAAAAAGGATATCCATTTCTTCATCTGCAAGAAGTCTGCTAAGTTCTGGAAACTCTACATCATAGCAGATGAGCACGCCAATCTTGCCGCAATCCGTTTCGAAGGTCTTCAACTTTTGGCCACCTTCCATTCCCCAAATCTTTGACTCATCGGGTGTCACATGAAGCTTTTCATATCGCTCCACCGAGCCATCTCTCCGGCATAGATAGCCCACATTGTAGAGTCTTTCGTTTAGAATTTCCGGCATACTACCGGTTATGATGTTGATATTGTAAGATACAGCGAGACGCGAAAAACGAGTGACAATTTCTTGCGTATGCTTTGCCAATTCACGTATAGCGTCAGGTTCAGACATGTGATTATTTTCTGCCATTAGTGGCGCATTGAAGAATTCCGGAAATAAGGCGAAATCCGACCGATAGTCAGAAACCGCATCAATGAAGTATTCCGCTTGTTGCATTACATCATCCAGGCCTTTGTAAGAGCGCATTTGCCATTGGATGAGGCCAAGTCTTACCACTCGTTTTATTGAACTAGCCTGATCGCTTTCTTCTTCAAAATAGATGTTGTCCCACTCTAGTAATACTGCATACTCTTTTGATTCCTCATCACCTTCCAGATATCCTTTCAGAATTTTGGAAACGTGAAAGTCATTGTTGATTTGAAAATTCAGTACGGGATCTTCGATTTCTTTTTTCTTTACTTTGTCAATATACTGACGTGGAGTTAGCTCATCTGAATGTTTGTGATAATTAGGTATTCGCCCTCCAAAAGCTATTCCCCTTAAGTTCATTTTTTCGCATAGTTCTTTGCGATAATCATAAAGCCTTCTACCTAGTCGCAAGCCTCTAAATTCGGGCTTGATAAACAGATCAACACCGTACAGCATATCGCCATTTTGATCATGCGTACTGAAGGTATAGTCCCCGGTTATTTGTTTGTAGGTATGTTTTTTTTGAGCTCTCGAGCTTTTGACGATCAATGACAAAGCACATCCTGCAAGAATTCCGTTTACTTTTAATACCACTTGCCCTTCCGGAAACAAACTAATGAGCTTTTCAATTTCATGCTTTTCCCAGTAATTGTCCTCGACTTTCTGATAAGAAACGATCATCACCTTTTTTAATTCTTGATAATCCTTCAAGCTTAGGTAGGTGAGCTCAATATTGTCTATTTCCTGCATGACAGCAAAGGTAGGTCGGAAGCTACCTACTTATCAAAATCGTTGGTTGAGACGAATCCCTATGTATTTATGAAAAGTCGATTCGGTGGTTTCTTTTGTTCTTCTATAATAAAGAAGGGCAAAGTCAAATTTGGTCCAGCTAGCCATAATACCAGCGCGCATTTGAAAAACTCCCGGAACACGTGTTTCAGTATATATAGATTCTTCCCCAAGAAAGTTACCTTCAATGGTGGCATTGTAAGCAACATATTCATACCCCGGACTAAGAAAGAAATAAAACTCGTGATTGCCGGGCCCCTTATTTTCAATGCCTAAAACACCATTGTAGTGTGTTGAGTGTTGAATAGGTTTAAACGTTCCGAATCTAACCGTCAGCTCCTGTCTAACATGGGTGAATGAGGTGCCCAAGGCTCCGCTTGATTCGGAAATAAGATCTAAAATTTCGCCGGTCAAAAGAGTGCTTGCATATGTTCCGTAAATGTTGATGATTGGCGCATTGTTTATTTCGTACTCCCAGCCAAGGGGCAGTTGCATTCCAAACGTTTTATGCCATTCGTATTGCAAATCACCGGTGCGTAATGACGGTCCCATCCACCCGAGTTCCAACTTTGCCTTTAAATAACTGCGATTCTTATAGTAATATTCGTTTGATGCAGCTAATGATACCTGACCGGCATAGGGTCTATCCATATCTTCCACATTGTCCCAAAATAGGTGTTTGGGACTGTAAATTCTATGATTCAGGTCGTAGGATCGAATTTTCTTATTAATAGTTGAATTGAGATCAGAGGAATCTATAAGCATCCGATAACGAATGGCTACACCATTACTATAGTATTGATCTCTACTAAGATTTAGGGTATAAGCGTCATTGTCGTTCTCGATCTGAAGTTCTCTGTTTAATTTCCGATGACTTTGGCCCATAGCCATCCCCGATACAAATAGAATCAAGAAAAGAAGGACGAATTTGAAGGTATCTCGATCCCCGGATATAGAAGCGTCCAAATACATATAGAACCTATTTCATTATTTTATTGCAATCTTAGCTAAAAGACATGGTTTTCATTTAGGCGGAAACCTCTTCATTTAAACTATATCGACAAATGTCTTTTTACCGATAAAAAATAGTGTGATGCAGCGATTTTGATAAAATGCCAGACTATACCATTAGTAACTTAAAACCTGAGCAATGAAAAATTTATTTGTATTCCTTTTTACAGCACTTTCTTTATTATTTATCGCATGTGATGAAGTCAAGGATGAAACACCGGAGTTTACTCAAATCAGCACCGAGTCATTAAAGTTTCATTTTAATAATGAACCCGTCATCTTTCCCATATATGGAGATTTTGATCATAGCAGGATCAATGTAAATTCAGACAATATCAGTCTCACCGGCCTTAATACTAATGCTAGTAAGCATGGAGTAACTTTTGTGAAGTATTCTCCGACAAATCTACCGTCTGATATTATCGACCTTGAAGTAACTACAGGAAATAGAATAATAGGTACAGGATCGGTACAGGTAAGAAAGGTAGCCTTAGATGGATGTGTGCAATCTGCCTTTAGTACGGAATATATGGTGCCTGAGGAGTCGGATGAATTGAAAATCAATCTCATTTCTGATGTTGCATGTGATCTGAACTCGCCAGCAATTGCAGATGTCAGAGTTATTCCAATTGGGGATTCGATGGGAGCCTATATTTCCATCGAGGAAAATGATCGTGGAACCCTTGATTTATTTCTGAATTATAATCGTTTGGGCTGTGAAAAAGGCATGCATGAATTTGTCTTCGAACTTTGCCTGGAACCCAACGCAGCGCTTGGTCAAGCATGGGGAGATCCGATAAATAATTGCCTAACCTATACGACAGCATTAGCTTCATTTGAAGTGGAATAGAGGGAGTGGCGGAGATTACCGACATTGAAAAGCAGTCTCTTGTAGAAGGGGCAAAAAAGAATGACCGAAAAGCTCAAAACAAGCTTTTCGGTCATTATAGTGGTTTGGTTATGTCTGTATCCAGGCGGTATGGAAAGGATTTAAGTGCAGCAGAGGATGTTTTCCAGGAATGCTTCATGCAAATTTTCAGATCGCTGGTAGCTTCTAAAAATGAGATAGACAACCTTGATGGGTGGATTTATCGGATTGCGATCAATACAAACATCACCCATTACTACAAAAACAAAGAAGTAGCTTTTGAAGAGCTAAGTGATCAACAACTGGATGATCACCATAGAAAAATCATCGACCGAATCTCAGGTGAGGAGTTGATGAATATGATAAATCATTTACCTGATGGATACAGAGTTATTTTCAATCTGTATTTCATTGACGGCTATAAGCACACGGAAATAGCCAAAATGTTGGGCATTTCTGAGTCAACCTCAAGATCGCAGTTATCGAGAGCCAAGGAGCAATTAAAAAAGGAATTAGAGTCACAAGGAATAGATAGATATGAAGCCAATTAACGATAATGAGTTGAGGGAGATTCTCTCTAAGAAAATCGCATCTGCCAGAGGAGTTGATACTGATCATCTGTGGGCTGAGATCGAATCTAGCCTGTCTTCATCCTCATCAGGGTTTATGTCAGGAATTTTGAAATGTATCCTTTTTGTGTCCAGTTGCATTAGTGTGATCACGATTTCAGACTCAAGTGGTTTTGCAAGGGAGCCACTTCATCAGGATCAAACTAACCTAGAATCTTTGGTCGATTATTCTGAAAAGTCAGATGAACTGATACAGCTTTATGAGGGCGGTGATGTCAAGGGTATTGAATTGGAAGCAGTGGTGAGCTTGCATGAGCTTCAAAGAGAGGCTGAGGTAATCGATGCAACACCACCCAAGGTTTTGCAGCCGACCAAGAGTCTAGCTGATGATATTCAGCCTGTTAAAAACAAAATAACTCTTCATGAATTTTCAAGCACAAGTGTGTCTCAGCAGAAAATAGAAGTGGAGGCACGCCATGCACAAGCGAGTAATTACTTTATTGCTATATCACCTTATCTATCATATCACTCAATGCTACCACATGCTTTTGATGAGAATTACATAGTTAGCTCAGCTTCAAACCAAGTAACGCCCGCTAAACGCCTAGGGCTCAATGTGTCCATTGGGTATATGAAGCATTTATCCCAACGATGGATGTTTAGTGGTTCCTTGGGTTTTGATTACTATCAAACGCAATTTGGCTACAGCATAGCTAATCACATCGATTCGGATGTGCTGCTTACCAATCACAGGATAGATGGTGGTGTAAGCGCAGGTATTGGCTATCGCCTCAACACTCCGCTTGGTCAAAGTCTTGTACTAGGAGAATCTTGGTTCAGGTATCAGATATATGATTTTCACGAAAACTCCAGCTACAATCAAGCGATAGCCGGTTATCGACTGGCTTATTTGGTTCGAATTAGAGGAATGCAGATTGGTCCAACCTACGGTTCATTTTTCTCGTCCATGAGTAACGAAATGGGGCAGGTGAAGCCTCAGATATTTGGATTTACATTTAGGAAAGCAATTGGCAAAAACTAGCAAGGCTCACAATTTGTATCTTCTGGTTCAAACTCTATAGTTATGTGGTTGATACCCAGCTTTGAAATTCGATTCTTTGCTTCTTTTTTTATGCCTTCAAGTTCAGATAGTTTGAGGTTTCCTGATATTACTAAATGAATAGAAAGGATATGATACTCACCATCCATTGACCAAGTATGACAGTCATGAACATCTTTTACATTGGGTATGTCTAGTATTGCTTTATGAATCTTATTAATGTCAACACCTGATGGCGTACCCTGAAGGATTATCTTGAAACTTTCCTTGAGGTTTTTATAGACATTGAAGAGGATAAAGGCTGCAATAAACACAGATAGCATCGGGTCGATGATTGGAAAATTCCAAAAATGCATGACTGTTGCTCCTATCAATACGGCGACCCACCCAAGAATATCTTCTAATAAGTGTGTATAAACCGCTTTCTCGTTAAGACTACCACCTTTGCTTAGTTTGAAAGCTGCTGCACCATTTACGACAACTCCGCCAAGTGCGAGATAGATCATTCCTTCTGTATTGGGGTTTACAGGATTAAAAAGCCTCGGTATAGCTTCTATGATGATGAAAATGGAGCCTGTTACCAGGACAATTGAATTGATTAGTGCCCCAAGCACCGAGAATCGTTTATATCCGTATGAAAAACCTGTGGTTCGTTTTTTCTTGGCTACTTTGGCAAAATACCATGAAACACCAAGCGTGAGACTGTCACCTAAGTCGTGGAGTGCATCGGAGAGGATTGCGACACTGTTGGTCCATAGGCCGCCGATAAACTCAATTATCGCAAAACTGAGATTAAGAAAGAAGGCAACTTTTATGTTGCCTTCTGAATGATCGTGATGGTGGTGCGAGTGCCCCACTTATATTGTTTAAATACCTCTATTTAGATCATACTCTTCAAGGTAGTCAGCCACTTTTCTGACGAACATGCCTCCTAATGCTCCATCTACAACTCTGTGATCATAGCTGTGCGATAAGAACATTTTGCTTCTGATTCCAATCATATCTCCCTCTGGTGTTTCCACCACAGATGGTTTTTTCTGAATTGCACCAAGTGCCATAATTGCCACTTGTGGCTGCATAATGATTGGCGTTCCCATTACATTTCCGAATGAACCAACATTTGATACGGTGTAAGTTCCACCCTGAAGTTCATCTGGCTTCAGTTTATTCTCTCTTGCTCTCTTGGCTAAATCGTTCACCTTTTTTGTGATGCCAACCAAGCTCAATTGATCTGCATTGTGAATTACAGGAACGATCAAATTACCTGAAGGTAGGGCAGTAGCCATTCCGATGTTGATCGCTTTTTTCTTAACAATATTATTCCCATCGATCTGCACGTTAATCATCGGTAAGTCTTTGATTGCCCGTACGATAGCCTCAATTAAAATAGGGGTGAAAGTCAGTTTTTCACCTTCTCTATTCAAAAATTCATTTTTCACTTTGTTTCTCCAGGCCACGACTTTAGTCACGTCTGCTTCCACGAATGAGGTTACGTGAGGAGAGATATGCTTAGATGCGACCATACGCTCGGCAATCATCTTTCGCATTCTATCCATCTCGATGATTTCATCTCCACCATCAACAGCAACCGGCATAGGTTGATGAGAAGCCGATGGCATAGCAGGTGTAGATGCAGGAGCTGATGGTGCTGGGGCACCACCTGGTTTACGTGTTTTCACATAACCCAAAATGTCATTTTTGGTAACTCTTCCTTCTTTGCCGGAACCGTTAATAGATTCTAGTTCAGCTACTGAAATTCCTTCCTCTTTTGCGATGCTTCTTACAAGAGGCGAAAAGAATTTGCCGGAATCAGAAGTACGCGGAACTGCAGCACCATTGCTGGCAGATGCCGTGCTGATAGCGGTTTCTAAAATTTCCTCGGCCTTTTCTACAGGATTATCAGCTTTTGGAGTTTCGGCAGGTGATGGACTAGACCCACCGGCTTCTCCATCCGTCTCTATAATGGCAATAGGTTTTCCAACTTCAATCACATCGCCTTCTTGGGCTAGCACTTCTTTCAATACGCCTGCATGGGTAGCAGGGATCTCTGTATCAACCTTATCGGTAGCTACTTCCAGGATAGATTCATCCTCCTCTATGGTATCTCCAACATTCTTTAGCCAAGCAAGCACAGTGCCTTCCATCACACTTTCGCCCATCTTAGGCATGACCATTTCTACAGTTGCCATATTATATTCTGTTTTAGGTTGTTTATTTCGTTCTCAAAGATAATAATTTTGTCAATCCTTATCTAAGTTTATTCTAATCATGTTTAGCGCAGCTATTGCACTATACTTGATGTTGATTTCTCTGTCTCTAATGAAACGGAATTTCTTAGCTACTGATTTGTTTTTATCTGAGTAACCAATCCATACAGTTCCTACCGGTTTTTCTTCGCTTCCACCTCCTGGCCCAGCTACACCGCTGACCGAAACGCCTACATCCGACTTTAGCGTTTTTCTTACATTTTCCGCCAAAGCTAAAACAACGGCCTCACTGACAGCCCCATCTGTATCAAGGATTTTTTGATCAACTCCCAATAAATCCCTTTTCAAATCATTTGAGTAAGGAACCATGGAGCCTCTAAACCAATGAGAACTTCCTGCTATAGACGTAACCTGATGTGATAAGTAGCCTCCGGTACAACTCTCAGCAATAGCAAGTGTTTGATTAGATTCTTTCAAAATTCTGCCGATCGCCTCCGAAACTTCTTCTTTGTCAAATCCATATACATACTTCTCTATCAATGGGAGCACAGCGTCTATTTGATCCTGAACTTTCTTTTGCATTGCCTCGCTATCATCATCGGTAGTGAGTCGAAGTTTGACCGCTCCCATGGTCGGCAGGTAAGCCAGCTTGATTTCCTTGGGCAGGTTAGTTTCCCATTCTTTAATAATTTCAGCAAGCTTCGATTCACCTATACCGATGGTGCGAATCATGCGGTGGAAGATTCCATCCATGACGAACTGTTCTTTCAGACGTGGCAATACTGTTTCCGACATCATGTGCTTCATCTCGAAGGGAACACCGGGCATGGATACAATAACCTTACTGCCTGAATCAAACCACATACCTGAAGCAGTTCCAATTGGATTATTGATTGCTTTGCAATTAGCTGGAAGATCCGCTTGTTCTTCATTTGATTCAGTCATCTCCCAACCGGCTTTTTCAAACATTGCTTTGATATTTGCATAAGCCTCTTCATTGCGAACCAAAGGAGTATTGAAGTATTCTGCGAGGCATGGCTTGGTGAGGTCATCGTTTGTAGGACCCAAACCTCCGGTGATTAAAACAATATCAGCGTTTTCTTCAGCTTCCTTTATATTTTCAAGAATGACTTCTCGAGTATCACTGATAGTGACCTTTTTATGAACTCGGATACCTAATCTGTCAAGCTCTCCACTTATCCAATGGGAGTTCGTGTCTAGTGTTTGACCGTAAAGAATTTCATCACCGATTGAGATAATTATGGCTTTGGCAGGCATTCGAATTTGGCTCTATTTATGAATATGGTTTTAACCTGTTTTATTGAAGGCCTCAAAAATAAGATTTACCGTCGAAGACTCGCGTTAATATTGAGCAATTGTTACAAATGGTGGAGTTCCTACCTTAAAAAATTCTCATAATTGAAGGATTATTTAATTTCGCACAAAATCATTGCTATGCTCACTGAATTACAAACTGATAAATTAGAGCGATTTTTTTACGTATTGGATTATGATCGTAACGGAATCATTGAGAAAGAAGATTTTATTGGTATCGCTGAGAATCTCTGCATTTTGTGGAGAATAAAAGAAGGAGATAGCAAATACGATCAAATAATTTCTCGATTTGAAGATGGTTGGAATCATTTCAACCTTTTTGTCAATAATAATGATGGAAAAGCCAATTGGGATCATTGGATACGTTTTGCTGAGCAAATCATAGTCAATGGAGATGAGGCGATTTTCAGTAGCTATGTAGATGAATTTGTCGGAGAGATATTTGATAATTTCGACGCAGACAATGATGGCTACATAAATCTGGATGAATATATTGATTTATTGGTTGGCTATCGAATCGAAGTTCGTTTTGCTGCTAAGTCATTTAGGAAATTAGATCGAAATCATGATGATCTAATAAGTCGTGGTGAACTTATCAGTGCGGTAAAGGAATTTTTCAGAAGCGATGATCCGGATGCACCCGGTAATTGGCTCTTTGGTCGAGGAGTCCTTTCCGACTAGAGATTCCATTTCGTTATTTCGTTGCATTTTTTAGAATGTTTGTAGAATTGGTCTATGCACATTTCTACGATTTCAACATTCGAATTATCTATATTCGATTCCTAAGGTCATAGGAAAATGGTCTTCAGATCACTTTGGATTGAAAAAGGCTGCATTACATATCATCAAATACGTTGCTGGCTTTGTCTTGCTGTTTAACATCCTGACATTGCTATGGGTCGTGGCATATTCGATCATTCCAATACCTATCACGAAGCTTATGTTAGTGGAAGGAAAAACGAAAGATATTCAATACGAATGGAAGGATTTAGAAGAGATATCAGGAAGGTTGCAGCTTGCTGTTATGTGCGCTGAAGATCAGTATTTTCTCTTGCATCAGGGTCTCGATTTTAGGTCAATAAAGAAAGCAGAGGAGGCAAACAAACGAGGAGGCAATATGCGTGGAGCAAGTACAATTACTCAGCAGGTAGCTAAAAACGTCTTTCTGTGGCCGGATCGGACTTGGGTAAGGAAGGCATGTGAACTGTATTTTGCCTTGCTAATAGAGATAGTGTGGAGCAAAGAACGTATCATGGAAGTCTACCTCAATGTGGCTGAACTTGGCGATGGAATCTTTGGAGCTGAAGCAGCTTCACAAACTTATTTTAAGAAATCAGCTTCAGAAATCAGCGTTACTCAAGCTGCTCGGTTGGCTGCTATTCTACCAAGTCCAAAAAGATATTCTGCTGTAGCTCCAAGTCCATACGTACAAACACGTGTTGATTGGATTAAAAAGCAGATGAAATATTGGGGTTACGAAATGACTTACGATCAGGATTTTGTAAAGAAGATGGTGGAATAATCACCTTATCAATAAGTACTGTTCATACGTTTGTCGACTAATTTTTGCTTTTATGATATACAAACCTCCTTCAAGGTGGTTCAAATCCATCCTGATTTTTG
Organism: Ekhidna algicida; assembly: GCF_051379705.1. GTDB lineage: Bacteria > Bacteroidota > Bacteroidia > Cytophagales > Cyclobacteriaceae > Ekhidna. The sequence continues at coordinate 3,684,673 of NZ_CP179868.1, forward strand.
GAGCTGCAATGTTCATGATTTCTTTTCCATCCAAACTAAATAACGAAAGTTCGTCAATGGTACTTATTGAGTTGAAATTAACCCAGCCACCAGAGGGATTCGGGTAGACACTGAAGGAATTTGGATCTTCCAAAGCCAGGGGTGGTGTGAAATCTAGAAGCAGTGTATCTGAACTACTGCACCCAAAAGTGCCTGAAACCGATAACACTATTTCATATAGTTCATCATCTAGGAAAAAGGTAGGGTTCAAAGAAGTTTCGGATAAAACCCCATTGATGTACCAGTAATGCAGATTGAGATCATCGTTTGTTTCTACAAATAACTCCACCTTATTTTTCTCCCCAATTTCAGATATGGTATGGTCGATGTTTAATACAAGGGACTGATCTGTCACGTTAACCTGAATAGGCATTCCGGGTAGACCATCATCTAGATTAACCACATACAACTGTGCATATTCATCTGTGACCAGCTGAGTTCCTTTTTTTATAAGTGTTGTCAGCTCGGGATCTTCATAAAAACCAAAGTAGGTTCCGTTTTCAGGATGAATTTCTATTTCAGCTCCAAAACACGAATTTAGATCTTCCTGTGAGGCGAAAGGAGAAGTGCTAATTAGCACTTCTTTGCTAAGTACTTTGACGCACGCGTCAGGACTGGTGATTTGAAGACCAACATCTACAGTGCCTGCAACTGCCGGAATAGAAATTTCGGTTGAAGAACCTGCAGATGCACCGTCAATGGTCCATTCAACCTCGGAACCAGAAATAACCCCGTCTGCATAAAACCTGATTTGATGATCTGTAGATGTAGTATCAGGTGCATGAGCTATTCTGCCGGGTACTTCCATTACATCAATGCTCACTGGCGTTTTGCGACTTTCAAAAGATCCATAGACACCACTTACATATACGGTGGTGTCCTGATCAATGGAATTCAACGTAATACTTATTCCACTAACAGTTGGTGTCGGACTAGCTTCAAAAGCATAGATTCGGATTTTTTCAGCTGAAGGGTCGGTAATTACCACATTTTCGCCCGGGCAAATTATATGATTTGACAGGGTAGGAGCATGTGGTCGATTGGCTACTACTAAGTCTTTTGTAATTTCATCTTCGCACGCAAGATCATTGCTCACTTCCAAGGTAATCGTGTAAGTACCGGTCTCAGAGAAGGATATCGAAGGGTTTTGAATGGTGGCTAAAGTTCCTTGGTCAAAATCCCAGCTCCATGAGGTGGCATCCAGACTTTGGTCGGAGAATTGGATAACATTAGTAGTTAGGTTGTCCAAATACAACGTATCTGTTGACATTGAGAAATCAGCTATGTCATTTAAGACAACCACTCTGATTTCAAACACATCAGAGGAATAGCTTTGATCTACATTTTTTACATAGAAAACAGTATCGGAAGTAATTGGTCCTGGATTATAGCTTGTAGCAGTGGTGATTAGATCTTGTGCCAATGGGTCTTCATAAAACTCAAACATGTCTCCGGTACTCGGGTCGATGGTAAGCGAAGTGCCTGCGCAAACAGAAAAAGTTTGCAACACTCTGGGTTTTAGAAGAAAGTCATTTAATTGATTCTGTGCATCACTTAATTCTTGCTCAAGATTGGCTTGAGAATCTGAAATGGCATAGATCACATTTACAAACTCGTCGGCGTATGCATCCAATTGGTTTATGGTGATCCCATTAATTGTAGCCACATCGTTGCCACCGCCGTTATTACCGGCAGAAGTTATTACTTGATTGACTAGGAAATCATATTTTTCAGAATCAGTGAACGCATCGTTGACATCTTGCAGGTTCCCATTCATCGCCGCCCGGTCTAAGGCACTATAAACATAGCTGTCGCCACCAATCACCTGCACACCTGCAAAAGTATCGCTGCTACTGTTTCGGGCGTATATGTAATTATCAACAACATCGTACTCAGCATAATTTGACAACTCATCAGCTATGTCCCAATCGGCATATACACCAAATGTTAAATTGTTGATTGCTGAAGAAGACGTATTTACAATCCGATATCTGATTATGATATAATCCTTATTTGCCCATGCAATATTGGATTGTTCAATAAGCAAAGGTCTATTGATATCTGAAAATATTGAATAGCCGAAATGATCTGCGGCCGGGTGATGATAGAGCTTATAATATTGTTGTACGGTAAAATCCTGATTTCGAGCATTGCTCCCATAGTTAGCAATTATATTATCGGATACATCTGTAGAATTGGTTGCCAAGAGAATCCCAGCATAAGTCATCAATGTATCTGTCTGATAATGAAATCCTGACCCTTCGAAAGGATCGTAGGAATTAAAGGCCAGATCTCCGTCTCCGCTGATGGTCATTGAGAGATTATCGTTTCCAAAATCAGCATAATCCGGTGATGTAGTCACATCAAGAAATTGGAAATCATTATATCCGGTGGCCGAATAGTCAAGTCGAATCTCAATATCTGTTTCTGGGACGATATCTTCATTAAGAACAATTTCAAATGAAATTTCACGAGTGTCCTGAGCACCCATATACCCGGGTTGAAAATTTCCATTTGAGATAGTAAAATCATCGTTGAGAGATGAAATAGTTACTGTGGAAGAATTAATTGCAGAAAGATGATTCGTTAATGTTGCGCTGACATTGACAGTGTCACCGAAGAATACTTCATTTCCAAAAGTTGATGTAAGAGTCGGGTTTTCTGCGCGAAGTGATTTTATGCCCGACTCACTTACTGCACGGAGCACATTAAGTCTTCCCTTCCCCAATTTTCCTTCATATATAGCATTACTACCTACATCATAAATGTCATCCGCTGTAACCCTGATCCGCTCCATGATTTGGATCGCGCTTAGAGTAGGGTATTGATCTTTTACCAAAGCAGCAGCCGCAGCAACTTGTGGAGCCGCGTATGAGGTCCCTGGCCCACCATTGGTATATCCATTGCCATTTACAGTCGAATACATAGACACACCGGGCGCAACAAGATCGACCATGTGATTAAATGTAGAGCCGGAAGATTTGTTATCGCTGGCGTCTGATGCACCTACTGACAGGACGTGATCATAGCTGGCCGGGTACCAGCGATTCTCTTCTGTAGGTTTACCACCTTCGTTTCCAGCAGCAGCGACCAATACCATGTCCAGGTCTAGGGCTGCATAGGAGATAATGTCTTGTTCAGACTGCAGCGCTTTTCCCATCCTACCCCAGGAAAGGTTGGCAACATCAATGCCATTCTCTGCTGCGTATATGATGGCTTCATACAGGCCACCACTTTTGCCATTGGCAGATTTAAATCCTTTAAGGGCTGCGACTTTGGTGTTGTATCCGACTCCGGCTATTCCTATTGCATTGTTCGTTGATGCGCCAGCAATTCCGGCTACAATCATTCCATGATTGCCATTTTGAATTGACGGATCATTATCTGAATCAGCAAAATCATACCCATAATAATCATCGATATATCCGTTATCATCATTGTCGATTCCATCGATTGGATCATTGCTGTTTACCCAAAGGTTGTTCAGAATATCTTCATGATCCAGGTCGATCCCAGAGTCAATGATCGCTACTGTAATGTCATCGTCACCTCTGGTGATATCCCAGGCATCATATGCACGAATGTTTTCAAGATAAAACTGATTAGATATAAGGGCATCAGTGGGAGTGGAAAGTGGAATGTAGTTTACGATGGGATCCGCATATAAAATATCTGGTGAAGTACTCCGCAGCTTATTGCAATAGCTTACTGGGTCCATACCAGCAGGCACTTTCACTCTAAGTACTCCGGAAAGTGATGATTGTTTTTCAGAGCTGGTCAACTTTTGCCCAGGAAGATATGCTTGCTTTGATACGGAAGGTTTGTGTTTGACATAAATCCATTTTTCATCCACAGACTGATCTTTAAAGTCTTCCTTTCTAAGCATTTCGGCGTTTTGTCCAAATACCAGTATGCTTAAAAATGAAAATGCAATTATGTAATACAAACGCTTCACTACGTCACTCTCAATTTTCTTACAGCTTTTGCTGCTGCTTTCGGCCAAAATCTTTTCAGATAAATCCCCATTTTTTCTTTTAATCCGCCTATGTAAGCTTCATTTTTGTTTGACTCAATAGCCTTAATAATTAACCGGGCGCACTTTTCGGGTGACATTCCCTTTTCCTGACCTGGGTCCATTTTATTTTGCTGGCTACCATCTCCCACAAGTGCATTATACGATATGTTAGTCTTAATATAGCCAGGGAGTACAATGGTAACCCTTATGTTGTCATTATGATGTTCTGCACGGAGCGCATCATAGAATCCATGCAAGGCATGTTTTGAAGCTCCATATCCAGACCTGAAAGGCGTATTTATTATCCCAACTGTGGAAGTAACGATCACATGGTGACCCTGCTTTCTTTCCACCATACGTGCCAATAATTTTTTGGTAAGGGTGATTGATCCAAAGTAATTGACTTCCATTAGCCTACGATCTACATCCAAACTTGTATTAAGAATGGTATCTCTTTGGCTGATGCCTCCATTGTTGATCAAAATGTCAATGTCTCCAAAAATTGTTGATGCTTCCTTAGCTCTTTGATTAAGCGAAAATGAATCTTCCAGGTCTAGAGTTAGTGTAGCTACAGTTTCAGACTTACAGTTTGATTTCACCCGATCAAGCTCATCTTGCCTTCTCGCAGAAATAATCAATTTGGCACCTTTTTCTGCGAGTTGATAGGCAAGCTGTTCTCCAATACCCGAGCTGGCGCCTGTAAGCCATACAACACTATTCCGGATTTTGGTCATTCTTGCGCTTATTGTTTTCTACAAATACATAGATGCTGTAAACACCTACTGCAGTTCCGAATGGAAAGCTAAAAATTGAAACACAACCGGCGATTAGAGCGATTACAATTCCCCAATTTCTTTTTTGAAGCAGCCCGATCCCGGCGATAATGGATGGCAATGCAGAAAAAATGAGGAGCAGGATAAAAACCGTTCGAATAACTGATTCTACAAATAACAGGATGTCATCAGCATCATTGCCTACATCGTTGGCTATTTCCTCTGCAATGAATGGGAATAGCATCGTGATAAAGCTTCCTATAAAAACGAATGCAACTGCTATGAGAGAACCATAAACCAAGTGAATGATTCCCAATGTTCTTTTGTGTGATTGAATGTCCATAACTTATTATTTTCTAGAATATACAACGAAATCGAATGAAAATTTATGACGATCATCAATAGGATGATGTTTTCGCGATATTTCCACCCATTCAGATTTGTCAATATCGGGAAAGGTAACCTGCCCATTAAAAGCCTCATTGATTTCGGTGAGATAAATTTTGTCTGCATGTGCTAATCCCATTCGATATATTTCACCACCGCCAATGATAAATGCTTCTGACTCGTTATGCTGTTTGGCAATTTCGAGCGCCTCATCCAACGATTGTACCACAGGTTCGCCCATCGCATCGTAATCCGGCTGACGTGTTATTATAATGTTAGTCCTTCCTGGAAGTGGTTGGAATGAATGAGGAAGCGACTCCCAATTTTTTCGTCCCATTATCACATGATGACCTTTCGTTGTATCCTTAAAATACTTAAAATCATCTGGTAGATGCCAGGGGATATCATTGTCTTTTCCAATCACACGATTACTCCCCATTGCAGCTATCATTGATATGATCATAAATCTAATTTTGTTAGTTTTTTCGTATATAGATTAAAATTAACCACGACCATGTTCATAGTGCTAACACTTTTTATTTTCATTTCAATTGTTGGTAATGTACTTATCTCAGCGATCAAGAATAATGATTATCGTGATTGGATCAATTGGTCAATTTTAATTGGACCGTTGAGCTGGCCATTGCAATGGCATCATGAGAAGCAAATTTCAAATCACCCGAACTGATATCCTCTTAAAAAATCTTGAACATTCATTCTTCGCTTGCCTTCTAGCTGAAGATCAAGGATGTCCAATGTCCCGCTTTTAGTATTGACTCTTAAGAAAGTTTTACCATCTGAGTAAAATTCTCCTGTCGGCTTATTGGTACCTGCGGAAGATTTTTGCACCTCATATATTTTCACCGTCTTGCCATCTAGCTTTGACCATGCTGCGGGATACGGTGAAAGCCCACGGATAAAATTTTGTATCACTTCAGAAGATTGCTCCCAATTTATCGTACAATCGTCTTTGAAAATTTTAGGTGCTGATTTTAATTCTTGATCTGTATTCTGAGGAGTTTGTGGGTAGTTACTGTCGGATATGGCTTTTACGGTTTTAAGCACTAAATCTGCACCTTTATTCATCAGTCGAACATATAAGCTCCCAACATTATCGTCTGGATGAATAGGTTCTTTTTCCTGAAATATGATTTCTCCGGTATCTATTTCATGCTTTAGAAAAAATGTGGTCACACCGGTTTCGGTTTCTCCATTCATGATGGCCCAATTTATTGGAGCGGCACCTCTATACTGAGGCAGGAGAGAGGCATGGAGATTGAAAGTACCTAACGGAGGCATATCCCAAACAGCCACAGGTAGCATGCGGAATGCTACCACAATTTGCAAATCAGCGTTATAGCTTTTTAACTCATTCAGGAAGTCTGGAGACTTTAGATTGGTGGGTTGCAGGATGGGCAAGTCGGCTTCAAGTGCATATTCCTTGACAGCTGAAATGCCCAGTTTTTTTCCCCGGCCTTTTGGTTTATCCGGAGCAGTGATGACTGCAACGACATTCACATTGTTTTCTACAAGCTTTTTCAAGCTTGCTGCTGCAAAATCTGGTGTGCCGAGAAATACGATTCGAAGTTCTTTGCTCATATCATCGCAAAGAAACCAAACCTGCTGTTAATCTATTAGCGATCTTAGTTTTAAACTGAATGATTTTTCCGATCCGTCCTGCATGACCACTAAGTCAACCGTCTCGCCTTCAATTTTGAGCATTTTTTTAACATCAGCAAGGTTGATTTCATTCATTGATTTGCCATTAATTTTGACAAGCTCACTGTCCACTTTGATTCCTGCTTCTGCAGCAGGACTTTCTTCAAAAACCTGATGGATAAGCACTTTTTTCTTGTCTTTTGAAAGCTGTACATCTATACCACTGCAGTTCACTTTAAAATTAGCATCGTAGGTATGATCCTTTTCGAGGTAGAGCATCTTTGTGCCATAATCCAGTGTGAAGTTGTACATTCTCAAAATCTGAGATCCAATGATTCCGGACACTTTTTTATCAGCCTGTATTCCGCTTTTCGCAGCACTGATTCCTATAGGTAAATCTTCTATGGTTTGATTGCCAAATTTGAACGACTTCACATGACCTTCGTAATGAGGTGTTTCAAAGTCACCAAGACCTTTTACGAGATAGGAGTAATGCTTTCCGGTTTTGTGGATCACATCCCATTGCTTTGAATAAGGAGAGTTGAAATCCAATGTGGTGCCCGCACCAGTCATAACGAAAAATGTACCTTCGTGTGGTTCGTCATTGTTAAGAACAACCGTACCTTTTATTACAGGAATTGAAACATGAAGAGTAAAAGGAATGGCATCTCCTCTTTTAGGAGAATTACTGTGATCATAAATATTAATCACCATGGTGTCAAAATTGACGTAGACGGAATGATGTCTGAGTAGATCATATCCAATAATTCCATCTAAGTCCATACCAAGACTAATTTCCAGGTGATCCAAGTCAGTGGAGTAAACCTTGGTATTTTTCTCCATCAAAAAATGGTTGATAGCTATGGTATTATGTTTGATTAGATGCCAGGCAGAAGAAGCCTGATTCATCTCTATTTGCTTTCCTGCCAGGTTTAATTTTTTCGCAACATCATCATCAATTACCGTATAACCGGAACCTGTATCAAAAATGAAATCAAGAGGCTCAGAGTCGTCTACGCTCACCTTGATGATAATATGATCTCCGAAAAGCTCAAATGGGATGCTGGTTATTGGCGCTTGAGCAAAAGAAGTAGATGCAAATGCTAGTAATAGTAGGTAGGTTAGTTTCTTCATGACATGGTTGTTTTGAAATTGACTGGATGAAGTTAAAAAGTTTAGTTGACAAAGGTTATAAAATGAATACAATATGCTCAAATTAGATTTCTTATTGTCATTGATACGCCGATCTGAACAATTCGTATTCACCTGGTGTTTGCCTTGAAAATAATGAGATTATGAGTAAACGAGTTTGGTTAATCACCGGGTGTTCCACAGGTTTTGGCAGGGAGTTAGTAAAGATTGTTGCATCGAAGGGAGAGATCGCTATTGGAACCGTCAGAAAACAGAATCAAATCGCTGATTTGGAAGCAATAAATCCAGAATTAGTTAAGGGAGTATTGCTTGACGTACAGAAACAGGATACGATTGATCGAACGGCGAAACTCATTGAAAAAGAATTTGGCCGACTGGATGTACTGGTAAATAATGCTGGTTATGGAACACTTGGTCCAATAGAAGAAACTTCTGAAGAAGAGATTCAGCGGCAGTTTGATGTGAATGTATATGGGTGCGTTCGCATGATGAAGCTTGCACTTCCATTTATGCGAAAGCAGAGAAGTGGGAATATCCTTAACATCACCTCAATAGCTGGTTTAAATGGTTTTCCTGGTGTAGGCATTTACAATGGGAGCAAGTTTGCATTGGAAGGGATTGGAGAAGCCTTAGCCGCTGAGACTAAGCATATAGGGATAAAAGTCACCAATATAGAACCTGGTCCTTTTAGGACTGATTGGGCTGGAAGATCAGCAACTTACAATGAATCTTCTATTGAAGAATACAAGGAGACAGCAAACAAAAATATGGATAGCATCCGTGAGGTAAGTGGTAACCAAATTGGCGATCCAGTTCGTGCTGCCAATGCCATGTATGAAGTAACTACCATAGATAATCCTCCTGTTCACTTGCCACTGGGAGGACCAGCTTATAAGCGTGTAGGCATTCGATTGGAAGAATTCAAAGAGGAAGTTGACAAGTTTAGAGAATTGGGCAGACCTACTGACTATACAGAAGAGGAGCTGCAGAATATGAACGGTTAGTTATCGCAGCAGCATAACCCACCAATATTACATCGTAAGTGCTGAACAAAATTTTGAAGGTACTGCGGACTGTTCTCATCAGATAGTGTGATGGCATGCCATGTGCGATGAATTCCTCGTTTAGTAACCGGAACAAGAGCGAGCTTGTTATCTTTTAGATAAGGCTCCACGATCCATTTAGCCATTACATTTACGCCCATACCTGCCTTTACCAGTTCTACAACCGCTTCGGTTACTTGTACCTGCATCACCTGTTTAGGCTTTACACCTTCCGGTATCAAGACTTGAGAAAAGAGTGAGACAGATTCAAGTGGATACGAGTGAATAATCACGTTTTGATTCTCAAAATCTTTGGCTTCCACATATGCTTTTTTTGACCATGGATGTCCAGTAGGAACAAGCGCATAAACTTCATCCCTGAAGAGTTCATGATATTTGATATTCTGACGTTCTGAATTTTCATAAATGATCGCAAGGTCAATGGTTCCATCCAAAATCTGATCTTCTACATCTGCATTGTTATTGTGGAAAATTTCAATCTCCACATTGGGAAATTCTTTTTTGAAATCCGTCATCAGAGAAGGCAACCAATGGTAACATGTGTAGCATTGGGTAGCTAGCCGAAGAGTACCGCTGGTCCCTGATACATATTTCTTGATGGAAAGCTCTGTACGTTCCAGGTCTTTCAAAATGCGTTCGGCAGATTCAAGCACCATTTTCCCGGCATTCGTAAGGATGAGCTGTTTGTTGACACGGTGAAAAAGCTGTGTACCCAATTGTCCTTCAATTTCTTTTAGCTGGTGACTTAAAGCAGACTGGGATAGAAATAGCGCATCCTTGGCTTTTGTAAGACTTTTTGTTTCAGCTACTTCCCGAATGAGTTTGAGATGTCGTATTTCCATAAAGCGATATTAGTAAAATTAATTGTAATGATAAAATCAATTCATCCAATTCATAGTTCATTCGATTTCTAATGGCGTTCAATTTGAAAGACTAAACGCTACTCTTATGAAAATCAAGAACATACACCTACTTATTTTACTTGCAAGCCTATGGGGGCCATCCTTTTTGTTTATCAAAATAGCAGTTCTGGAAATTCCTCCAATTATGCTGGCAGCTCTTCGCATTGGCATAGCTGCAGTTATACTCAACATATTGTTAGCTCTTAAGAATGAACGCCTTCCATTAGATCCGATTTTTTGGAAGAGAACCTTCATAGCTGGATTGTTTGCACAAGCGATCCCGTTCGTATTGATTAACTGGGGCGAACAATTTGTTGATAGTTCACTAGCGTCTATTCTCAATGGATTGATGCCATTATTCACCATCATATTTGCTCACTTCATTATAGCCGATGAAAGACTTACAGGTAAAAAGTTATTTGGAGTTACGCTTGGGTTCCTTGGCCTAATTGTGCTTGTGATGCCCAGCATAATGGGTGGGGTGGATGGTAGCATGCTGGGTATTATGGCAATTACAGCCGCTGCTGTCAGTTATGGTATTGGACTGTCATACATCCGAAAGTACTTTGCAAATACACCTTCTTTCAAAGCACCTGCGGCTCAACTTTTATCAGTTACTATATATCTGGTTCCACTGGCATTTATCATGAATCCTGAATTCAATTTAGCGGCTACAAGTATACCTGCATTGAGTTCTTTATTCATACTCGCATTTTTTGGAACCGCGATTGCCTTTATTGTCTATTTCAGGTTGATCGAACGATCAAGTGCAGGGTATGCTTCATTGGTTACGTACTTAATGCCTATCTACGGAGTGATTTTAGGTGTGGCATTTCTGGGGGAGGAAGTCTCGATCTGGATGATTTTAGGAGCTGTGCTGATTTTATTGGGGATTCGTGAGACAAAAAAATCGACATATAAAAAACGCCAGCCTTTTGGTCTACACGTAGATACCGCTCTCTATTCAAAATTCAGATAACGATGAGCGCTGAAGGGAAAAGAACCATTCTGTTGGCACTCCTGCAGATCTGTTTTTTAGTTGGTATTGCTCAACCTGAGAATAAGCTGGATTTTAATCCTCAATATTTGAATGAAGATAAGAGCCCTGAATTGGTTGTGAATAAGCAGGTATTGAAAGATAGAATGATGAATGGGAGCATAAATAAATGTCCGCCGAAGCGTTATATGGGCATTACTCACGCACCTTCCATTGATTTCAATATTTACTTAGCCTTGCATAATTCAATTACTCCAAAGATTATGACATCATTTGAAGTCTCGCTGAATTATGCCGGAGTGATGAATATAAAAAGTCTGTTCTTTCTTAGGAAGAAAGCGCAAGCAGATTTGAGGCGTAATTAAAACTTTGACTTAAGAAATCCTTCAATGGATTTTTGGTCAAGGTTCAATGCTTCCAGCATTTTTACAGCAGCTGCTCTGTTCTTTTTTAAGGCGGTTTTGAATGCGTCATACTGTCCGGTCACTTTTAACCTTTGCATGATTGTCATTCCGACGAAATTGGATTGTATGGTGCTCATTTTTCAGCTATGATTTAGTGTCGTTTTGGTAGCTCATTTGAAAGCCAATTTTGTTACCAGCTCCCAAAGATTGCGTTTTTTCAAGTTTCTCTCTAACAGTAATTTTCCGAATATTCGGAAATGGTGGTACTACAAGATCATTATCTGCAGCCTGGCTAATTATTAGTTTAATTAATATGTCCAAATCTACTTTTTCTAACGGTTTAACAGAAGCGGATTCAAACATAAAATCAACTTGCCTATCACCTTCTACGATAAAGTGGTTTTCACTGTTTATCAAAAGGCGAGCTAGTAGATAGCCGGGATCATTTAGTCGATTAAACTCAAATGAATCAGCCATGAAATTGTACACATTTATTTGACCCAGGTATTTGCGATCTGGTTGGTCTGCGACGTAACTACTTTTGTTGTAATCGTAATCTTCCGGTAATGTGATAATATTGGTATGTAACACAAACACCAGCAGGTCGCCAGCTACTTGGATATGAAACTCTTGCTCACCTACAGATTCCACATTCAGCTTTATGTCTTGATCTCGCTCAGTTGTCTTCGCATTAATCACGTCTATGAGTAGACGGGCCTCTTCTTCCATCTGCTTGAAAGCTGTACAGACGTTGCGATAGGTCTTCTGCTTTACCGTAGATTTATTGAGTAGAATTTCTACGATGTTTTCGGTTGGGTCAGGATGCATATTTTATGAAACTTGCTGGTGCAAGGCTACTCTATTTCCTTCAGAATCTTCAAAGTGGGCAACAAATCCGTGTTCGCCGATGCTCATTTTTTCATTGAGTACTTTACCTCCGGCACTTGTGATCCTTGGAAGCACATCATTAATTTCAGTAACTGAGAAATAAACCATTGTTCCCTCGTGCGATGGAATGTAGCTTTCTTGCTTTATTAGTGTACCTGTAGCTCCACTTTGATCTGTTTCGAAAGGGAAAAAAGACATGATGGAATTCCCAATTTCCATGTTATCAGCCATCTGAATATCGAAGATATTCACATAAAATTCCTTCGCTCGATCCATGTCATTTACAGGCAGTTCAAACCAATTTGCTCGCATAATAGTTGTGTTTTAAGGTAATGAAATGTAGGTGTCGTCGTTGGCTACTTTCGGAAAATCTTTGTTGGCCCAACGTTCCTTCGCATTCTCAATTTTTTGTTTATCTGAAGATACGAAATTCCAGAAAATATACCGTTCTTCAGGAAAAGCTTCTCCTCCAAAAAGCAAGATTCGTGAATTAGCTTTAATTGTAAGCTCACACGCATCTTCAACCTTTGAAACAAGCATATTTCCTTTATTCACTATTTGGCTACAAGCATCAATGCTTCCTTCTACGATGCAGAATCCAATTTCACCTTTCAATTGATCCTTAATGACAAGCCTATAGTCTTCAGTTGTTTGAATCTCAATCATGAATAAATCGCAATGAACAGGGAGTGGAGATTCTCTGCTAAAGCCTTTTCCGGCTACTAGCTTAAAAGAAGCGGATCCGTCTTTCCATTGTGGCAGTTCGGAAGCATCTAGATGATGGAATTCGGGATCCATATCTTCCTTATCTTTTGGAAGTGCTACCCATATCTGATAACCATGTATGGTAAATTCCTGACCTTGTCTCAGCTGCTGCGGAGTTCGTTCGGTGTGTGTAACACCCTTGCCAGCAGTCATCCAGTTAACTGAACCGGCTTTTATGTGCTGGTCAGTTCCGATACTGTCTTGATGCTGAATTTCCCCCTCAAATAAATAGGTCAAAGTAGAAAGTCCAATGTGAGGATGCTGGTCAATGTCAAGATAGGTTCCAGGTTTGATGGTGGTAGGCCCCATATGATCAATGAAGATGAATGGACCTACCATTCGTTTCTTTCGGAATGGAATCAGACGACCAACAAGAAAGTCCCCAATGTCTCTGCTTCGTTCTTCAATGATTAAATCGGTATTGGACATAGCAAACGTTTAAAAAATCGATGATCCAGTCATATCTGTCAGCTGCTCTAAGGCAAGCATTCCAGCTGTAGAATTTCCCTTTTCATTTAGTTTTGGACTCCAGACTGCCACACTATACATGTTTGGATATATCGCTACGATTCCACCACCTACTCCACTTTTGCCAGGCAGACCAACTCGAAAGGAAAACTCACCGGCTTCATCATAAAAGCCACAGGTTTGCATTAAAGCATTGATTCGCTTCGTTCGTTTTACGCTTAAAATCTGTTCTCCTGATTCCTGGAGACAACCATGATTGGCATAAACCATAAATGTGTTAGCCAGTTCCCTGCAAGACATGCTAAGTGAGCAGGTATAGAAATAGAGATCAAGTACTTCGTCCACATCGTTGTGAATGTTTTTGTACGACTTTATCAAATTGACCATAGCGGCGTTATTGAACCCTTCTGCTTTTTCTGATTCTGCTACCTTCTCACTGTAATCTATGGTTTCGTTTCCAGCGATTTTCCTGACAAATTCAAGGTATTCTTTTTTTGGATTCTTTAAGTTGGAAATTAACACGTCACACACTACTAATGCACCCGAATTGATTAGAGGGTTTCTAGGAATACCGTTCTCATACTCTAGTTGAACCAATGAATTGAACGGATCTCCGGAGGGTTCCACATCCACTCTTTCCCACAGCTTTTCATCTTCATGGAGCAAAGCCAACGAGAGTGAAAGCACCTTGGATATACTCTGAATCGAAAAACGTTCGGTTGAGTCTCCGAAGCAGAATTCATCACCTATGACACTACACAAGTGCATTCCAAATTTATCAGGTGAGATTTTTGCCAATTCCGGAATGTAGGTAGCAACTTCACCAGGTAATTTTTTACAGTCTATCTTGTTTTGAATCTGATCGAGTATTCCTTGATAATCCATTATTTGATTTGAGATCAGTTGACTTTACTGAAAACTTTTTTGTCGTACATGTATGAAAAGGACCAAAGGATAATAGCAATGATCGCCGTAAGATGACCACCGTCATTTGCAGCCAGGTGGCCTTCCAGAGCCAACACGAAATCAAGCAGGAATCCAAAATACGCCCATTCTTTAAGGGTTTTGGAAACCTTTGTTAAAATGGCGATTATGCCTACGATTTTTAGGATGGCAAGCGGAATTACAATTCGTCCATTATATCCTAGCGATACAAATATATCAGTGACCTCCGCGGTTTTCACGAAGTACATACCCGCTGACATAATCATCATCAGACTTAAGGCACCAGTGACAATCCAGTAGATGATTTTATTTCTTTTATCCATTGACTATTTGTAAAGTAAGTACTTAGCTCGTATCTGTTTGAATTGGTTCAATCCTTCCTTCCAAGTTTCGCGAATCTCCTCTTCGGTCATTCCGGATTCAATTTGTTTTTGAAGCTGATCTGTACCAGCCAGGCGTTTAAAATAATCGTTAAAAAAGTCTTCCTTTTCCATCTTCTGATACGCTTCAATTAGTGGCTGAAGTGTAAATGAATAGATTGGTTTTTCACCGATCCAGGACCTTCCATAACAAATAAGATCTTCGTACGGCGGCCACTTAGCTCCCTCTTTTGATACAGGAGTAAATGCATGCTTTGCTTCCGGATAATCAGGATGACCGATTTGTTGAAAGGCATGGTCTGTTCCTCTGCCGACAGACATGATGGTGCCTTCGAAAAGGCAAAGGCTAGGGTATAATGAAATACTCAAATCATCAGGTAGGTTGGGAGAGGGTTTGAGTGGCAGGGAGTAAGGTTTTGAATGATCCCAGTTCTGAATTGAAATAATATTCAGGTTACATTCAACTCCGTCTTTGAGCCAACCCTCGCCATTAAACATTTGTGCTATTTCGCCTGCAGTCATTCCATGAACAATCGGGATCGGAGCAATTCCGACGAACGATGAGAAAGACATATCCAACACAGGTCCGTCCACATAACTACCGTTGGGATTGGGACGGTCCAGGATGAGTACCGGAATATTGTTCTCTGCACAGGCCTCCATTACATAGTACATAGTGCTGATGTAGGTGTAAAATCGGGCGCCTACATCTTGAATATCAAACACCATTACATCCAAGCCTCTTAGTTGCTCCGATGTTGGTTTCTTGTTCTTCCCATAAAGAGAAACAAGATCATAAGGTGCCTGAATAGAATCGTATTTTACTTCTGCACCATCACTAACTGTGCCTGTAAACCCATGCTCAGGCGTAAATACTTTTCTTACATTCACCCCAAGTCGGATTAAGGTATCGGTTAAATGGGTGTTTTTGATTGTTGAACTATGGTTTACAGTAAGGCCAACTTTCATTCCATCCAGAAGAGGAAGGTACTTGTCGGTTTGATCAGCGCCGGTCAGAATTTTTTCTGAGGTACTTGCACTTTGGGTTGAGCAGCCAAATGCAATAATTATATACAGTGAAATGAATCTCATCATATTTAAATCGACAAGTTAACTTGTTCTTACAGGATTGAAAACCCTAATTTGCAAAGCAATAAATGAATCTCCCTTTTTTTATATCAAAACGTATTTCTAAAGAAGCTTCTGGCTCATTTTCCAATATTATCAATCGAGTGGCGGTGGTAAGTATTGGTCTGGGGTTGGCTGTTCTGATAATCGCTTTTATGGTTCTTTTTGGATTTAAAAAAGAAATAAAAGATAAGATATACAGCTTCAGCGGTCATTTGATTGTGAGTAAATACACGCTATCAACATCATTTGAAGAAAGCACCATTTCAATAGATGATTCACTCTTGCTGACATTGAAAAGCTATCCTTTAACGGAGAGAGTACAACCTTATGCAATGAAGGCAGCTTTACTGAAGACAGATGAAGAGGTTCAAGGGGTAATCATTAAAGGAGTGGATGAATCTTTCGATACGCTGGGGTTCAAGAAGCACATGGTAGAAGGGCGATTTCCCAATGTCTACTCTGACAAATACTCTACTGAGGTGGCTTTAAGTAGACGGGTGTCAAACTATTTGGAGCTAGATGTGGATGATGAAGTTCTTGTCTATTTTGTCCAGTCTCCTCCTAGGTTTAGAAGATTGCAAGTGACCGGAATATATGAGACTGGCCTGGAAGAATTTGATGAAAAGATCATTATTGGTGATTTGGATCTGTTACGCAGAATGAACAATTGGCCGGACTCAATTGCCGGAGGAATTGAAGTATTTATCTCAGATACAGACAAACTAGATCAAGCGGAGACAGAATTGTACAACATGTTGAGCATAGATCTATATGTCGATAAGGTCACTGATAGATACCTTCAAATATTTGAGTGGTTGAATATGCTGAATAGGAATGTAGTGATCTTGCTAACTATCATAATATTTGTGTCAGGTACAAGTATCATTTCAATTCTACTGATATTGATCATGGAGCGAACACAGATGATCGGTATTCTCAAAGCAGTTGGAGCTTCAAATCAAATGATTCGACGTGTCTTCGTTTTAAACGGTTTGCAACTAATCGTAAAAGGATTGCTTTGGGGCAATTTTATTGGCCTGAGCATCGGTATGATCCAGAAGTACTTGAAGCTGATTCCTCTGGATGAAGCAAATTACTACATGAGTCATGTACCGATCGTGATTGATACACCGACAATCCTTGGGTTGAATTTTCTGATTCTTATTTTGATAGGTTTGACGATGCTTATTCCTGTAGCTATTATTTCACGCGTACAACCCGTGAAAGCTATTCGATTCGACTAAGAAGCTGGCTCGTATTTCTGAAACAGGCTTTTTATCTTCATTTGAAGTACGCCGATAATGGCTTCTTTGAAAATCCCTTTTGACATTTTGGAGGTTCCTTTTGTACGGTCGGTAAAAATGATAGGGACTTCAACGATTTTAAAGCCATGTTTCCATGCATTGAACTTCATCTCTATCTGAAAAGCATAACCAATGAAGTGGATTTTGTCAAGTTTGAGTTTATCGAAGACCCTTCGGTGATAGCATTTAAAACCAGCTGTACTGTCTCTAAATGGCATGCCTGTGATTAGGCGCACATAAAAGCTTGCAAAATAACTCATAAGTACGCGTCCCATCGGCCAGTTTACCACATTTACTCCAGTAACATAGCGACTACCTATTGCTACATCAGCACCTTTTTCGCATGATTCAAGTAGCCTTACTAAATCATTGGGATCATGCGAAAAATCGGCATCCATCTCACAGATATACTCATACCCATTTTCAAGTGCCCATTTAAATCCTGTAATGTAAGCGGTGCCAAGTCCAAGTTTTCCTTCTCGCTCAAGCAGAAATATTCGATCTGGTGCCTTCGCCATTTCTTCCTTTACTATGTCGGCAGTACCATCTGGTGATCCATCATCTACTACAAGCACATCAAATGAGGGTGTGATTACACGAGACACAGCAATAATGTCACGAATATTTTCGCATTCATTGTAAGTAGGTATGACGACAATGTTTCTAGACATTAATATTCAGTATAAGGATTTAGAAAGGAAAATATAACTTTTTGATATGAATTACTAATCGCTAACGATCCAATCAAAAGATTGCTCAAGTTGGTCAAATACTCTTGTCCGATTCCCCTGACCAGTCACACGAATGTAGCCATTGTAGAATATCTTATGTAATGCAGTCAGCCCAATAACTGCTGTCCTCTTCATGTCATTATCAAGCTCCTTTCCAGCCTGTTTTAACGCATTCACGATTTCGTTGTTTGCTTTTGCGCCAGTAAAATTTACGATAAGTAAAACGTCTTTGCCGGCATTTATTTGAGTTTGCTTGCTTTCTCTAAATACGGCCATTAAATCAGCACCCTTGAGTTGACTGTAATCGGCCAATAGTATTCGTTTGTTTTTATGCGTGATCCAATGAACTCGTTGAGTCAAATCTTTCATTTACCGTACTAAGTTTTAATATCCTAAAATCTTCATCATCGCATCACTTTCCTGTTCTGGAGCAAACAAGTCATGAGTGATGTTTCCGTCCTTGTCACGATCAATTATGATATGCTTGGGTGCTGGTATAAGGCAATGTTGAATGCCTCCATAGCCACCTAGAGATTCCTGATATGCACCTGTATGGAAAAAGCCAAAGTACAAGGTCTCTTTTTCATCGTACTGGGGTAGAAAAACTTCTCCAATATGTGCTTCAGAGTCATAATAATCATGACTATCGCAAGTAAGGCCACCAAGGTTAACCCGATGATAAGGACTCTTCCAATGGTTCACGGGTAGCATTATATATTTCTGATTAAGTCCCCAGACATCCGGCATGTGAGTGATGAATGAACCATCCATCATGTACCAAAGCTCTTTGTCATTTTGGAGTTTCTGATCCAGAACTGAATAGATGGTTGCACCGCTTTCTCCTACAGTGAAGCTGCCAAATTCGGTGAAAATATTTGGTACCGGCACATGGTTTTTCTTGCAAATCCACTGAATATTCTCGATGATTTGGTCAGCCATGTAAGGGTAGTCAAATTCAAAGTGAAGTGAGTTTTTTATAGGAAATCCACCACCAATGTCTACAGTATCTAATTCAGGACAAATCTTTTTCAGTTCGCAATATTTGTAAATAAATCTGCTCAACTCACTCCAATAGTACGCTGTATCTTTTATCCCTGTATTGATAAAAAAGTGAAGCATCTTCAGCTTCGCTTTTGAATCTTTTATTTGCTCTTTATAATAGGGAAGAATATCACTGTATCGGATACCCAGCCTTGAAGTATAAAAAGCAAAATTTGGCTCTTCGTCAGCCGCTATGCGTATGCCAACCTGAAAATCACCTTTCACATTGTCTTTATAATGGTCCAGCTCATTCAAATTATCCAATATGGGTATACAGTTTTTATAACCCTCATTCAAAAGAGCGGAAACTTCCTGCAGGTATAACGGTCGCTTAAAGCCATTACAAATCACAAAGTGATTCTTGGTAAGCTTGCCGGCTTTTTCCATGCTTCTGACAATAGGAATGTCATATGCTGAAGAGGTCTCAATATGTGCATTGCTTGATAAAGCTTCCTCTACCACAAATCGAAAATGAGAGCTTTTAGTACAATATGCATAGGTATATTCTCCCTCATAGTTGTGTTTTTTTATTGCGTCAGCAAAAATCTGATAAGCATATTTGATGTTCTCCTCAATTTTTGGGAGGTAGCTTAGTTTTAATGGAGTCCCATATTCTTTAATTATATCCATAAGGTTTACCCCATGGAAATGAAGGTTATCTTTTTCAACTTTAAACTCCTCTGTAGGGAAGTAAAAGGTTTGATCAATCAGGTCCGCATACTTTCTCATCGACTTCAGGAAAAAATTGGACGCAATTATCCATTAAAAACAGGATTCTAGAAAATAATTGGCATTTGTTTTTATAAAAGTCTCAATGTCCGATATTGTAAGTTTTCCTTTTCAAATGATGCGAATAACCTTGATGATAAGAGTTAATTTTGCGTCAATTTTTCAATCACATGATCACCGTAAAAGTTTTAGACGAAACCGCGCCACTTGAGGCAGTCATATTGGGTATAGCCGATAGCATGGGTGGAATTCCCAAGATTGAGAATACCTATGACCCTAAATCCAAAGAGCACATACGAGCAGGTACCTTTCCTGAGGAAGCTGATCTTATAGCTGAAATGCACGAGGTGGCTAAGGTGCTTGAAAAGCATGGAGTTACCGTATACCGTCCCAATAACATTGCGAAGCTCAATCAAATATTTTCTAGAGACATTGCTTTTGTTATTCAAAGTAAGCTTGTGGTGCCATGTGTTACTCCGGAACGCAAATTAGAATCTGATGGTATTCAATACATTATTGATGAAGTATCGGAGGTGTTGCTGCCTGACGAGCATGAGCGGATGGAAGGCGGAGATATTATGCCATGGAGGGACCATATCTTTGTGGGATATTCGAAAGACGCAGACTTTAATAAGTACACAGTTTCGAGAACGAATGAAGCAGCAGTAGACTATCTAAAGCGGACATTTACTGACTTTACGGTTAAGGCTTTTGAGCTGAACAAATCAGATGATAATCCCCGAGAAAATGCACTGCACCTGGACTGTTGCTTTCAGCCAGTAGGTAAAGACAAAGCAGTCATTTATAGAGGTGGATTCAAGAATGAAGAAGATGCTGATTTTTTAATTAGCTTCTTTGGGGAGACCAACATCTTTGAAATAACCAAAGAGGAGATGTATGATATGAACTCAAATTTTTTCTCCATTAGTCCGGAAGTTGTGATTTCAGATAGCAGTTTTAATCGCTTAAATGAACAGTTTCGAAAGTGGGGATTGACAGTAGAGGAAGTAAAGTATAGAGAGACGGCAAAAATGGAAGGTTTGCTTCGATGTTCAACCATGCCGCTAAGGAGAAGATATGACTAGCCAGATTACGAATACACTTTTTATGATAAGGCCAATTTCATTTCGAAAGAATGAAGAGACTGCCGAAAACAACTATTTTCAGCAAGATGAGAACGAAATTTCAGCTGATGAAATTCAAGGAAAAGCTTTAGCTGAGTTTGATTTATTCGTAGAAAAGCTAAGAGAAAAGGGGATTGAGGTTTTCGTATTTGACGATAGAGAATCTGATTTAACACCTGATTCTATTTTCCCAAACAACTGGATATCGTTTCATAATGATGGCACCATTCTCACCTATCCTATGTATGCTGAAAATCGCAGACTCGAGCGAAGAGATGACGTCATCAATAAGTTACAAGAAACCTTTCTCGTAAATAATGTTCATAGTTTTGCTCACTGGGAGAATAAAGGAAAATTCTTGGAGGGAACCGGAAGTATGATCCTGGATAGGCCAAGTAAGATTGCCTATGCCTCACTTTCAGAGCGTACCAACGAAGATGTATTAAACGACTTTTGTGAAAAAGCGGGCTATGAGTCTATGACTTTCACCTCTTTTCAGACAGTGAATGGAAGGAGGTTGCCTATATATCATACCAATGTCATGATGGCGCTGGGAGAAAATTATGCGATTGTGTGCCTGGATAGCATAGACAATGCAGAGGAACGAGAGCATATGGTGTCTTCCATTCAAAAATCAGGTAAAGAAATCATCGAAATTACTGAAGAGCAGATGCATCAATTTGCAGGTAACATGCTCCAGGTGATGAATGATAGAAATGAACCATTTACTGTGATGTCTAGGGCGGCATACGAAAGTCTGGATGAGACTCAAATTGACTCCATAGAAAAGTATGGTGAAATAATTCATAGCCCGATTCCTACGATTGAAAAATTAGGAGGAGGAAGTGTAAGATGTATGATGGCAGAAGTCTTTTTGCCAAAACAATTATTTAGCGAATAATGCTGGAAACAAGTATTCAAAAAGCGATATCAGAGGCATTTGCCCAATTGTATAATCACTTCATATCAGAAGCTGATGTCGCCATTCAACCAACGAGAAAGGAATTCGAGGGAAGCTACACATTTGTTGTCTTTCCTTATTTGAAAATTACCAAAGGCAAACCTGAGGACTCAGGGAAACAAATAGGCAGCTGGTTAAAAGACAATACCGATTTTATTGAAGGGTACAATGTAGTCAAAGGGTTCCTAAACCTTGAGTTGACAAATGTGAGTTGGGTTCAAACGCTCCATGACATTGCCGGAGATCAGACCTATGGATCTTTTGCCGATAATGGGCAGAAAGTGATGGTTGAGTTTTCCTCACCAAATACGAATAAGCCACTGCACTTAGGTCACTTACGAAACAACTTCTTGGGGGATTCCGCAGCAAGAATACTTGCAGCCAATGGCTATGAGGTGAAAAAGGTAAATCTCGTCAATGACCGTGGTGTTCATATCTGTAAGTCGATGCTGGCCTATCAGAAAATTGGGAATGGAGAGACACCGGAGAGTGCAGGAGTGAAAGGAGATCACCTGATAGGAAAGTACTATGTGAAGTTCGATCAGATGCTGAAAGCAGAGGTAAATGTCCTTGTTGAAAAAGGCATGGATCCCGAAGAAGCAAAAAAGGAAGCGCCATCCATCAAAGAAGCACAAGAGATGCTTCAAAAATGGGAGAAAGGAGATCCCGATACGGTAGCATTATGGGAGAAAATGAACGGTTGGGTATATGAGGGTTTTGATGCTACATATAAAACCATGGGCATCAATTTTGACACCATGTACAAGGAGTCCAACACCTATTTGCTAGGCAAGGAGTTGGTAGAAGAAGGTCTTGAAAAAGGAGTCTTCTTTAAGAAAGACAATGGTTCTGTATGGGTGGATCTTACTGATGAAGGCATGGACGAGAAGCTTGTTCTTCGTGCCGATGGGACTGCTGTGTATATGACTCAGGATATGGGCACGTGCGACATGAAGCACAAAGATTTCCCGTTTGATAAATCTGTTTTTGTCGTTGGTAACGAGCAAGATTATCACTTCAAGGTACTTTTTGCCATCATGGGAAAATTGGGAAGAGCCTATGCCGACGGACTTTATCATTTGTCTTATGGGATGGTAGACTTACCATCTGGGAAAATGAAGTCGCGCGAAGGAACGGTAGTAGATGCAGATGATTTGCTTCAGGAAATGTTCAGCACCGCAGAAAAACATACCCGCGAGTTAGGGAAAATCGAAGGCATGGATGAGAAGGAAGCACAAGATCTTTACAGAATCCTTGGGTTAGGAGCATTGAAGTATTTCCTCTTAAAAGTTGATCCTAAGAAGCGAATGCTGTTCAACCCTCAAGAGTCGATCGAATTTCAAGGACATACGGGACCATTCATTCAATATACTCATGCACGTATTTCAGCAATATTGAGAAGAAGTATTTCACTTGAAGTTCAAATCGATTTCGATCCACAAAAAGTTGGAGACCTAAGCAAAAGAGAGGTTGATCTGATTTTTAAAATAACAGAATACAAGAAGGCGTTACGTGAAGCTGCTAAAGAGTATTCTCCAGCTATCATGGCTCAATACGTCTACGATCTGGCCAAAGATTACAATGGATTTTACCAGGAAGTGCCGATTTTCAATGAGGAAAACAAAGACAAGCTAGCTTTTAGAATTGCACTTTCCGCTCTCACCGCTAAATTGATAAAAGAAAGCATGAACCTACTTGGCATAGAAGTGCCGGAGAGAATGTAAACACCTATGAAGTCCTGGATCAAAGCCTTTCGATTGCGAACGCTGCCTTTAGCCATTTCAGGCTGGATGGTTGGGACTTCCATTGCAGCGAATGAAGCTGAGCTGAGTTTCTTAATCTCAGGACTTACCTTGCTCACAGCGATATTTTTGCAAATATTGTCTAACCTGGCCAACGACTTTGGAGACGCTTCTTCAGGTGTTGATAAGGAACGAAAAGGGGAAGAACGAATGGTTAGCTCCGGCAAAATCACTGCCAATGCAATGAAAAATGCAATGATAATCTTCGGACTGCTATCGTTGATTTCGGGAATTATTCTGGTTGCAATTGCTTTTCCTGAGGATTGGAAGTCAGCACTCATTTTTATTGCCGTTGGCTTGATAGGCATTGCAGCAGCCATTAAGTATACAGTGGGAAAGAATCCCTATGGCTATGTAGGATTTGGTGATATTTTCGTTTTCCTCTTCTTTGGGATTGTATTGGTGTTTGGCACCTATTACCTACAAGCGAAGGAACTCAATTGGCTGGTGATGCTACCGGCAATTTCTATCGGGTTATTCAGTGTAGGAGTATTGAATGTGAACAACATCAGAGATATCGAATCAGATAAAGCTGCTGGTAAAATCTCTGTTCCAGTCAGGCTGGGTAGGAAAAAGGCAGTGATATATCACATTTTTTTACTTGGAGGTGGAATGCTTTCTTCCATCGTGTTTGTGCTGTTTAATTTCCAGTCTTACCTACCATTGCTCTTTGTACTTATCATGGTCTTCTTCATCAAAAACATCAGGGCCGTTCGCAATAAACCAGCCAATGAATTAGATCCTTATCTCAAGCAAATGGCCATCTCTACATTTCTCTTTTCGATTCTGTTTTCACTTGGGATGTTACTTACCTAAAACTGGAGTCCTGACAAAAGATTTCTGATCTAATGATTTTCGTCAAATTCCAGCGATGAATATCATTTTTCGTTAAATTGGGTGTTATAAACAATCCAACAATGAAAAGAATATTAGTACCATACGATTTTTCCAAAGTTTCAGAACATGCATTGGATTTTGCTTGTCAAATTGCAGATAAGGCTGGAAGTGAAATCATGCTTCTGAATGTAATTGAGCATCCTACAGCTGATTCATTCAAGACTTTAGGGATGCAAAATGTAGACCCAATGGAGCAGCTCTACATTAAGAAAATGTATGAAACTGTTCAGGAAAAGCTTGAAGGTGTAGTTACGGCAGCTAAGTATTCCGATGAGTTAATAACTACCAAAATCCAACTTGGAAATCCTTTCAATACGATCATAGATCAAATTGTGGAAGAAAAGATGAGTATGCTAGTGGCTGGTACCGAAGGAGCCGATGGATTGAACGAGTATTTTGTTGGATCAAATGCTGAAAAGATTGTGCGTAAAGCGTCTTGTCCGGTAATCACCATTCAAGATAAATGTGAGCTTGAGCCGATTGAAAAGATCGTTTTTGCTTCTGATTTTCAGCATACGGATGATGACTTTGTAGCTCAACTTAAAGAGATGCAAAATACATTCGATGCACAATTGAACATTGTGAAAATCAATACACCTGCGAGCTTCACATCAACGCGACACGACACAAAACAGATGGAAGAGTTCGTTAAGAAATACGCGATCGAGAATTATACCATCGAAATCTATAACTACAAAAATGAGGAAGATGGAATTATTCTTTACTCTGAAGACATTGAGGCAGACATGATTGCCTTGGGAACTCATCAGCGGAAAGGAGTCGGTCATTTCCTTTCAGGGAGCATTGCAGAAGATGTTGTGAATCATTCCAAAATTCCGGTCTGGACTACTCATCTAAAAGACTAAGACTTGAGAGTAACACATAATATCATTTTTTTTCTGAGCCTCTGTTTCGCAGAGGCTCAATCTTTTCAGGCAGTCATTCAAAAAGGACACGGCGAAGCGGTAAAGGCAGCAACTTTCACAGCAGATGGTAACTATTTAATCACTGCAAGCAGAGACAAGACTGTTAAAATTTGGGACGCCACATCCGGAAAAGAGATCAGATCCTTAATAGGGCACATTAATACAGTCAATGGGTTTGATTTCGGTGGTCAGCGCCTGGCATCTAGCAGCGCAGATGGTACCGCCGGGATTTGGAACATTGAATCCGGAGAAATGCTTTGGCAAAGTGGAAAATTTAGAGAGTATGTTACATCCGTTAGTTTCAGCTCCAATGGAAAAATGCTTGCTGTAGGAAGCTATGCCGACTCCATATCGATTTTTAATGCACAAGATTTCACGCTACTCAAAAAAATAAAATCCAACGCAGATCGCGGTGTTGGCTATGGAGTAAGTGTCAATTTTAGCCCGGATGATACCTACTTGGTTGTTGGTGAAGACAACCGAACAGCTAAGGTATATGCAACAAGTGATTGGTCATTGAAATATGAATTCAAACCTGAGAAAGGGTATTGTGGAGGTTGCGGAACACTCTCAGCTGTACAAGAGAATCAATTGCTCAAACTATCGAATGGCACCACATTTACAAAATACGACCTACAAAATGGTAAGAAACTATGGGAGGGAACACGCGAGTTTAGAGATATCGCAGCTGTCGATTTTGAAGAAGTTGGAGAACATTATCTGGCAGCCACAGAAGATTCAATATTTCTCTATAAAAATAAGTCCGGCTCCCTGGCTGCAAAATGGTCGATGGAGGGAGAAATTAATGACGCCTCATTTCATCCATTTGAGAAAGAGATCGTAATTGCCGTTGATAAAGAGATTGTTGTCACAGATTTTTCTGGCAATGAACTTAGACGATACAATGGCATTCTTAATCAATCGAGCACCGGGCTTGACTATGACCTGGGAAGTTATTGGGAGCACTACATCGCTAAGTGGGTGAAATATAGATCAGCAAGATTCCTTGACAAGGAATCAATTTTTATAGGAAAAACAGGAAGCAAGGCTCGTAAATGGAACGTGAAGAATGCATCCATCTCGATGGAATTTCTGGGACACGAGAAGGGAGTTTTATGCTTTGAACGAATAGGAGATAATGTCATTGCCACAGGAGCGGGTGATGGCAAGATCATCATCTGGAATGAATCCACAGGTCAGGTAATTAAGGAGATTAAAGCTCATAGAGAACCTGTGTTCGATATCGAGTTAAGTCACGATGGAAAACTGCTCGCAAGTACAGCTTGGGATGGAGTAATAAGCCTTTGGGAAACTGCAACCTGGGAACGATACAATTACATATACAATGAAGGAGCTTCCACCTATGTATTAGGCTTCACAGAAAATGATGCCTATCTGGTTGTAGGCATGCTGGATAAAACGCTCAAACTTTGGGAAGTAGAGACTAAGAGATTTGTAAAGGAATTTGTAGGACACACGGATATTGTTACCACGATCCAGGTTAGAAATAATGAAATTCTAACGACCAGTTGGGATGGCTCAATCATTCTCTGGGATTTATACAGTGGATTAATCAAACGTCGATTTTTTGCCAATAGACCCGTATTTGGTGGTGTTATGGCAGGTGATCAAATCATCTCTGCGGGTGCCGATCGTCTGGTTAGTTTTTGGGATAAAGAAAGTGGCAGACTAATCAGTTCTCTTGGAGGTCATCAGGCTGAAATCAATGGTTTGGATATAAAAGACAACTTGATGATGACATCTGATGTAGATGGCGTGACTAAGTTTTGGAACTTGAGTGAAAAGAAAGAACTATTTGAACACATTCAAATAGGTAAAAATGATTGGATGGTCAAAACTCCCGATGGATATTTTGATGCGACAGATGATGCGATTTCAAATATTCATTTTGTTCGTGGAATGGAAGCCGTAGGCGCGGACCAGCTAATGAATGAATTCTATGTGCCTGGCCTTGTCGAAGATATTTTTAGTTCGAAGAGAGCAGGTAAAAAGTCTATGGGCAATCTCCTCGATCAGGATCCACCTCCAGTGTTAAAGCTTTCCGGTTTGGTTCAGGCAGAAACTGCCAAATTGTACTTGAAGGCTGAAGACAAGGGCGGCGGCATTAAGGAAGTAAGGCTTTATCACAATGGAAGAAGGGTTTCATTGGAGCCGCAGATTCAGAAAGTTCGATCAGATAAGAACGCAAAGATCTATTCCATTGAATATCCATTGGTCGCAGGGCATAATGAATTCACAGCCACAGCTTCATCCAATGCAAACCTTGAATCCAATAAGGCCTCAGTCACTTTGTTTTCAGATTCAAAAGTACCAGGAAGTACATGCCACATATTAGCCGTTGGTATCAATGAATATCAGAACAAGGCATTAAATCTCAATTATGCTAAATCGGATGCCAGTTCATTTGCTGAACAGATGAGGAAGCAAGGTCAGGAAATATATTCAAACGTGGTGTTACATCAGATATATGATAAGGAGGCAACCAAGGAAAACATACTGAAAAAGGTAGCTCAGCTAAAAGATCAAATCTCAGTCAATGATGTCTTTGTGTTTTACTATGCCGGGCATGGCAGCATGATAGATGGAAAATTTTTTCTGGTTTCCTCTGGAGCCAGCAGACTTTATGATGGAGACAAGATGGATGAATATGGGATTGAGGCTTCACAATTACAACAAGCTATGTTGGATATAAAAGCACTTAAGCAGCTCATCGTTATGGATGCTTGCCAATCAGGTGGGTCAGTTGAGGTTTTAGCACAGCGGGGTGCTCCTGAGGAAAAAGCGATCGCTCAGCTTTCTCGTAGCTCCGGCATTCACGTAATGGCTGCAGCAGGAAGCGAACAGTACGCAACGGAGTTTGAATCATTGGGTCACGGCTTGTTTACGTATGCACTGCTAAAAGGGCTGGCTGGAGAAGCAGATGGAGCGCCCAAAGACGGTAAGGTGACAATTTATGAATTGAAAGGGTATCTTGACGATCAAGTGCCCGAGCTGAGCATCTTATATAAAGGAAGCCCACAGTATCCCCACACCTTCTCCAGAGGTCAGGACTTTCCAATTGTAATAGTGGAGGAGTAATTAAAATAGACTTTGTAAGAAATCGTATGATTAACGAACAAACGACTCAGAGTAGCTGACTTAAGTTTGTATCTGCTATGAGGTAGCATTAGGATCTAGATCAATTCTGTTTTCGATCACTTAACCTGAAAATTTACCACTTGACATAACACTTGTATAGTTAACTCATTCATTTTCATAACTTTAAACTCTTAAAATCAATCTAAATATGAAAAACTTAATTTTCACTTTATTGGCTCTTGTGGTTCTGGGCGCATGTACTGCACCTCAAGATGACTCTAAAGCCAAAGAAATGCCTCCTGGTCTCGACGTTACGATGATGGGAGAAGAAGTAGATCCTAAAAAGGATTTTTATCGGTTTGCAAATGGCAACTGGCTCGATAAAACGGAAATTCCCGCTGATGAAGGTAGATGGGGAGGATTCCCGGAGTTGCGAGAAAAGAATGATAAAATCATGCTTGAAATCATGGATCGTTCTGCTCAGAATCCAGATTTCGGTGATGGAACTGATGAGCGAAAAGCTATCGACTTCTTTGCAGTAGGAATGGATTCCACACTTGCTGAGCGAGTAGGAACCAGGCCATTGACGAAGTGGATGGAGAAGATAAATGCACTGGAATCAAACGAAGATTTGCAAAGCCTCTTGGCAGAAATGCACAGATCCGGGTATGGCCCGTTTCATGGAGTCGCGTCTTTTGCAAACCTGATGGATAGCAAAATCAATTCGCTGTATATAACCGCAGGCGGCTTAGGACTTCCAAACAGAGACTATTACACTAAGGAAGATGCTAAATCAAAAGAGATAAGGGAGAAATATGTAGCTCATATCTCAAGAATGATGAATTTATCTGGTGTTTCCGGTGATGGCGATGCAATGGCTAAGGATGTGATGGAAGTTGAAAACAGATTAGCTCTGGCTTCTTTAACACCGATTGAGGCACGAAATATCCCAGCGCTTTACAACCCAATGAATGTTGAGGGATTGCAGGACATTTCGTCAGCAATAGATTGGAATACTTACTTAAATGAAGTAGGTGTAGATATGTCCAGAGTAGATACGTTGATTGTTCTTCAGCCGAAATTCATGCGTGAAGTAACTGCAACGCTAAATGAGGTAGAGATGAGCAAAATCAAAAGCTACCTTACCTGGAACGTGCTGAATCGAGCAGCAAATTTCCTAAACAATGAAATGGTGGCAGCAAGCTTCGACTTCTATGGAAAAACCATTAGAGGTACAGAGCAAATGAGACCAAGATCTGAACGCGTTTTGTCCACTACAAACGGAGTAATAGGAGAGGCTATTGGTAAAGTATATGTAGCTGAAACTTTCCCACCAGAAGCAAAAGCAAGCGCTGAAGAAATGGTTGGAAACCTGATGAAAGCGTTCGACGCTCGAATTAAAAACCTAGAGTGGATGTCTGAAGAGACGAAAGAACAAGCTTTGAAGAAGCTAAACAACTTAACCGTTAAGATTGGATATCCGAATAAATGGAGAGACTACTCTACGCTAGAAGTACAAAACAGCGGGGAGTCTTATAGCTATTTTGAAAACATGGAGAATGCATGGAGATGGCAATTTCAAGAGAATATCCAGGAGATAGGTGAGCCTGTAGATAAGGAACGATGGGGTATGAATCCACAAACAGTAAATGCTTACTTCAATCCTTTGAATAATGAGATCGTATTCCCAGCTGCTATTTTGCAGCCTCCATTCTACAATTACACTGCGGATGCGGCTGTAAACTATGGTGGCATGGGTGCAGTAATCGGACATGAAATTTCTCACGGCTTTGATGATCAGGGCAGCCGATTCGACTTTGAAGGAAATATGGTGAACTGGTGGACAGAGGATGACAAGAACAGGTTTGAAGAACGAAGTGCCAAGCTTGTTGCACAATTTGATGCCTATGAAGCATTGGATAGCGTGAATGTCCAAGGTAAGCTGACGCTCGGAGAAAATATTGGTGACCTGGGTGGTTTGAATGCCGCATATGATGCACTTCAGATTTACCTGGAGGAAAATGGAAACCCGGGCTTAATTGATGGATTCACTCCTGAGCAACGACTTTTCATTTCATGGGCCACTATCTGGAGAACCAAGTATAGAGATGAAACGCTGAGAACTCAGGTTTTAACAGACCCACATTCACCAGGTATGTTTAGAGCCATTGGTCCACTGACCAATATGGAGACCTTCTACCAAGCATTTGACGTTAAAGAAGGCGATGAGCTTTGGAGATCCGAAGAAGATCGAGTGATCATCTGGTAAAAAATATTGAACGTAGTAAAAAGTCACATGCCTTAGGTGTGTGACTTTTTTATTTGATTTTTATCACACCATTTCTATACAAATCAATTGCTTGATTTAACAGCTGGATAATGGTTTTTATTGGTAGATCGGCTGAGGAATTGAAACGTAATATTTTCATTCGAGCGCGTGTGCCTGTTTCAAGATTTGGGTGATCGAGATGTTTACCTTCCACGAAGAGAATATAAGGTTGGTTACTTTTCTTATCTACCCACAAATAGCAAAACATTTTCCCTTTGTAACAAAAGCATGGCATTCCATATTTCCTGGTTTCAGTCACCTCTGAGTCTTGCTTAAGGATAATATCACGTAGAGCGAGTAGGCAGCTTTTATTAGGTTCCTCCTTGCTTAGATAGAAGCTTTCCAGTTCATCAATCATGGCCGTAATTTAGGCCTCTAAGATATAGCCCTTTCCATGCACATTTGTAATCTTGACCTTTGCATCGGCTTCCAGATACTTCCTCAGTTTAGAAATAAATACATCCATACTTCGCCTTTTGAAATAGCTGTTATCTCCCCACAATACGTGTAAAATATGATCTCGCTCTACAAGTTCACCAAGATCAGAGCAGAGCATCTCCAGGATCTTACTTTCTTTTTGAGTCAGGTGCACAGTTGTGTCACCTTGCGTAAGCACCTGATTTTTTGTGTGGAAGTCAAAAGTGCCAATTAAGAAATGCTCAGATTTGGAACATTGCTTGGAACTTCTTCTCAAAACAGCCTGAATTCGAGCGATTAGTTCTTCCTCATCCACTGGCTTAATGATGTAATCGTCACATCCTACTTTGAAGCCTTTGAGCTTATCAATTTTCATAGATTTGGCAGTCAGGAAAATCAATGGTATTTCACTTTGAAGTTTTTTGATTTCTTCAGCTAATGTGAATCCATCCTTCTTAGGCATCATCACATCAAGTACACATATATCAAAAAGATTTTTTCTAAACTCATCGAGACCTATTTCACCGTCCTTAGCCCACACCACTTCAAAGTCATGCATCTGCAAATACTCTTTGAGGATATATCCGAGACTATTGTCGTCTTCTACAAGGAGGACTCTATTCATTTGGTAAAGGGGATATAGATTTTAAATTCACTGCCATTAGCTGGCTCACTTTTTAG
Organism: Ekhidna algicida; assembly: GCF_051379705.1. GTDB lineage: Bacteria > Bacteroidota > Bacteroidia > Cytophagales > Cyclobacteriaceae > Ekhidna. The sequence continues at coordinate 3,716,683 of NZ_CP179868.1, forward strand.
TTCAATAGTTCCATTATGAAGTTCTATGATTCTTTTGACATAGCTTAGACCTAAACCGAAACCCTTCACATTGTGAACATCTCCTTTTTGAGCTCTATAAAACTGATCAAAGATGTATTTCTGAGTCGATTTGTCCATGCCAATACCCTGATCCTTTATGTGGAAAGTTATCCCTGACTGATTACTTTCAGTTCTAATTTCGATCTGTGGTTTGTCACTTGAATATTTTTGAGCATTGTCAATCAGGTTGAATAACGTATTGCTTAAATGTGTTTCATCAGCAATAATTTCTGACTCTTGTGCATCGAGATGCAGATCAATAATTCCATCTTTTTGCTCAATGATCATTTTGAAACCTTCGGTGACATTCTTAATTAACTCGTGAAGGTCGATCTTCTTTTTCTCAAGGTTCAGGTTGCCCGAATCTAGCATAGCCATCTGCAGGATTTTATCTACTTGCCCTTGCAATCTCCTTGACTCATTGCTGATGAGGTTGGCATAACTATCCAGCTTTTCTGTTTCATTTCTAATGCCTGATTCCCTGATGGACTTAGCCGCTAATGAAATTGAAAAAATAGGTGTCTTAAACTCATGCGTTAGATTGTTGACGAAATCACGCTTAAGGTCCGAGAGTTTACGTTGTTTTCGAATGGTATAGATCGTATACCAGAATGAAGAGATGATAACGACAATAACCAGAAAACTCGCCCGCAGAATACCCGCAGAATCTCCGATCAATATCTCTTCTTTATTAGTATAAGTCATCGAAATATCAAGAGTGTTATTCAGCACCATGCAAAAGCACATGTGATTGTCTGTCTCCTTGAGCATATCAACGCGCGGCAATTCAGATCTGTGTGTGCGATGAATGATGCATCCATATTCTCCGGAGATAAAGCCGTCAACCTTATAGTCTAAATCAGGGTAGTTGAGAGACATCACTTCATCCAGGCCGTTCTTTAAGATGATTTGAAGTGAGTCTGTAGGATTTGATTCGTTGGTAAATTCAAAAGTACCAGACCCGTAAAACGCGTTAGTGAATTTTGCCAGATCAGAATTAAACATCATGATGTCATACAAATCCGATAATATTCCAGCGATGGAAGACTCCATCATGGTTTGATTTTTCTGAATGTCGCGCTCAACTATTTGAAATTGCATAAATAGCAAGACCCCAAGTGAGCTGATTACGATCAGAAATAAGACGGCAAGCTTGTATTTACTGATTTTCATTCTAGATTCAAATTAACTGCATTTAGCATTTACCCCACATTAATTAACGTTTCCTTAACTCTTTTAACGTTTTCTTAAGTGTGTTTAACACCGACTTAACTCGTTTGCTTTAAACAAAATCGTAAAATGCATGAAAAAGAAAATCATGCAAAAACTCAAACTACTACTTCTATTGATGATTCTTCTGCCCATTTGTTCGATGGCTCAGAAACCCAACATCCTTGTGGACTCAGATTGGTTGTCAGAAAAAATGGATAATAATGATGTAGTCATTCTCCACATTGGAACACAGGAAGATTTTGAAAAAGAACATATACCAGGTGCACTATTCGTGTCCCCCGGAGATTACACCTATGATGATCGAGAAAATAACATTGTATTTGATCGACCAAAAGATGAGGAGCTTAAAGCTTACTTTGAGAGCCTGGGAATAGCGAACGATACGGAGGTTGTGATTTACACTCCGGTTAACTGGATTCCATTGGTGACTCGCCTTTACTTCACTTTTGATTATGTAGGTCACGGGGACAAGACCTACATACTAGATGGTGGTTTGGTAGCATGGAAAGCTGGTGGTGGCGAGGTAACTCAAGAAGAACAAGAACCAGCACACAGAACATTTGAAATTAACTCCAACACGAAACTTTTAGCTGATACAAAATACATGCAGTCCAGCATTGAAAATGATAAAAACACCATTATTGACTGCAGATCCGAGGCTTACTATAAAGGCATCAACCCAACACATGGTGCAAGGTTGGGGAGAATACCGGGTGCAAAAAACATCCCATATACAAGTCTGTACAAGGCATCGGAAATTGGAGCGTATACATTCAAATCCATAGACGCTTTGCAAATGATTTTTGAGAATCAAGGCTTGGATAAAAGTGAACCTTTGGTGCTCTATTGTCACATAGGGATGCAGCTTACTGTGGTATATACAGCTGCAAAAATGCTAGGTTTCGAAGATGTCAGGATGTATGATCCTTCCTTCAATGTCTGGGGGAAAGATGAATCTTTACCCGTAGAGGAGGACTGATGGCGCAGAAACCGCAGGCATATTGGAATCCCTATATATCAGGAGTAGGGTTAGGACTTGTGTTGTTAGCCACATTCGTGGTGATGGGGAGAGGAATTGGCGCATCCGGTGCAATGACATCATTGGTTGCCACCGGAGTACACTCCATAGCCGAAAGTCATGCCAAAGCTAACGCCTTCTATGCTGGCTACCTTGGAGATGGTACGGTTCATCCGCTGAAAGATTGGCTCGTCTTCGAGGTGTTAGGTGTACTCATTGGGGGATTCATTTCGGGAAGGCTTGCCGGGAGGATCAAAATAAAAGTAGAAAAGGGTTCACTCATTACTAATAGGAGAAGATTTTTCTATGCATTTGTTGGCGGAATAATAATGGCTTTCGGGACAAAGCTTGCCAGAGGATGTACGAGTGGCCAAGCGCTGACCGGTGGAGCAATGATGAATGTGGGTAGTTGGCTATTTATGATTGCACTGTTTGTTGGAGCCTATGCCATGGCTGGGTTTGTAAAACGTCTTTGGATATGAAAGGACCCTTTTATGATTTCGGATGGATTGGCGAAGAGGCAAGTCTCGCGTTTGCCCTTCTGATTGGCGTTGCCTTCGGCTTCTTTCTTGAACGCGCTGGTCTGGGTAGTGCGAAGAAACTTTCAGCTCAATTCTATCTCAAAGATCTCACGGTATTTAAGATGATGTTTACAGCAATTATTACAGCCATGCTAGGGGTTTTCTGGCTCAATTGGTTAGGAGTCATTCATGCCGATCTAATCTACTTAACTCCAACTTTTGTTTGGCCGCAAGTGATTGGTGGTCTTGTCTTCGGGGTTGGGTTTATCATTGGCGGATACTGTCCGGGAACTTCTTGTGTTGCTTCGTCTACAGGGAGCCTGGATGGACTCATGAATGTTGCAGGTTTGTTTTTTGGAATTTTCATTTTTGGAGAGCTTTATCCCTGGATTGAAGACTTCTACACCGCAGGCGCAATGGGGAATGTCACTTTTGCGGAGGTGTTCAAGTTACCTGAGGGAGTTGTTGTATTTATTCTTCTTATTGTCGCATTATTGGGATTTTGGGCTTCAGAGAAACTAGAGAATTACCATGCAAAGAAGTAAGGGGAATATTAACAATCTACTACTAGCTGGCTTTGCATTTATACTAGCAGGAATTGCCGTGGCGATAGCCACACCTGATGGATTGAATGGAGTGAATAAACAACCCAATTTCATCGGAGTGGTCGAGCTGGCAGAGAAGATTAAGAATCAAGAGAAGTTTTCATTGATAGATTTGAGAGACTCAGCATCCTATGCAGAATTTCATATTCCAAAAGCAAAGAATAACTCTCTTCAGAGCCTCGATTTAAAAACCATAAAAGAGCCTACCATCTTTTATTCCGGTGATGATCTACTTGATAGACGAATTTGGGATTTGCTACCTGATAGCCTCAGAACCAAATCACATATACTATATGGAGGAATTCGAGATTGGTACGATCATTTGCTTTATCCAACCTTGCCTTTTGGGGATCACGTGAATGATGAAAAGCTTTTCAAGCAAGTGCATGATTTGTGTCAATTCTATGGAGGATATGCTGATTTTAAAGCGGATTCTCTGCTACTGGATTACTATAGAATTGACTTGTCTAATTCGAAATGGCCAAAAGTAAAGTCGGTAAGCAAACTTGTTAGAAAAGGATGTTGAATAATTAATTAATCGAAATGAAATACGCACTAATACTACCATTGATACTATTATTTCCCTACTCGGCAGATAAGGGAGAAAAGCCTATTATGTGGACTGACGAAGAGTTGAAACTCATCAATTAATTATGATTGCGACGTTTCATAATCATGGTTCTATCCTTACTCAATCCCTGGAGGATTATTTTCAATTCTTTCGTGAAAATATTATTGGAAAAGATAGTTGCATAGATGTCGGTGAACGAAAAATGATCAGGATGCTCTATGCAGATTGGACAGCTAGTGGGCGATGTTACAGGCCACTTGAGGAGAAGTTGATGAATGACATCATGCCATTTATAGCAAATACCCATACTGAGACCAATTACGTGGGTTCGTTTATCACTAAGCAATATCTGAATGCGCGTCAAGTCATTAAGAATCACGTAAATGCAAGTGATGAAGATGTATTGGTATGCTATGGATCCGGAATGACAGATGTGGTAAACAAGTTTCAGCGAATTCTGGGATTAAGAGTGAATGGAAAGGATGTGCTGCAGAGAGATCGGCCAGTTGTATTCGTTACTCACATGGAACATCATTCTAATCATACAAGCTGGTTGGAGACCATCGGGGAAGTAGTGGTAGTACCTCCAGACTCAAATGGACTAGTTTCATTGAGGGAATTTGAATTGCAGCTAAAGCGTTTCCCGAACAGGAAAAAAATTGCAGCTATCACTGCATGTTCGAATGTGACAGGTATAGAAACACCTTACCATGAGATTGCCGCATTGTTCCATAAACATGGAGGTTATTGTTTTGTCGATTTTGCCTGTTCAGCTCCATACGTAACCATGAACATGCATCCTGATGATACGTCTTATTTAGATGCAATCTTTTTTTCACCACATAAGTTTTTAGGCGGTCCCGGATCATCAGGAATACTCATATTCAATCAAAACCTTTACGCTAAAGAGATTCCTGATGTGTCCGGAGGAGGCACGGTAGAATGGACCAATCCTTGGGGAGGAAGGAGGTACATTGATTGCATTGAAGAAAGAGAAGATGGAGGAACACCAGCGATACTTCAGACCATTCGGGCATCATTAGCCATACAATTAAAAGAACAGATGGGTTTGGAAAAGATTTCCATGCGAAAAGAACAACTTATGGATATACTCTGGGATGGGTTAACCGAAGTAAAGGGCCTTTATGTCCTGGCTAAAAATGTAAGACGAAGGCTAGGTATCATATCAATGGTGTTTGAGAATGTTCACTTTAATAATGCTGTGCAAATGCTAAACGACGACTATGGCATACAAGTCCGGGGTGGATGTTCTTGCGCTGGTACTTATGGACATTACCTGTTAAACATCAGCACAATCAAGTCAAAAGAAATAACCGATCAGATAGATAAAGGAAATCTAGCGGCTAAACCAGGATGGGTCAGATTGTCAATTCATCCCACGATGACGGATGATGAAGCATATTACATTTTGGATGCAATTCGAGAAGTTGCGAAGTGAACCGGGTGAGTTCTTTCTTTAAATTTCAGAATCTTTAATTTTTTTTTACCGTTAGTGTAATAAATCAGTTGTTCCGGGTACTAATTACCTAAACACTTGAAAAATGAAGCAGCATATTAAAAAATCAAGAGGCATTCAAATAATCGCATTGACGCTTGGCTTATTGGTTAGCGGCATTGTTTTGGCTCAAGGATTTAATAACAAAGGTAATGATCTGGCCGAAAAAGAAGGATCGCTTGAATCCATCAAAAACACCATTAAGAGCAACAAGAATCTAATCGTGAACTCTTACTTGCTGGGTGTTTCTATCTTCAAGGAAACTTCAGATTAAATCAACTAAATGGGCTTCTGGCGCCATTTTTTCTTCTCTCCCAGTTTCTTCTTTTCATCTACTCTCTTGTGTTTTGACGCTTTTGTAGGTTGAGTAGGTCTTCTTTTCTTCTTCACGGCAAATGCCTTAGCGAGTAATCGATCAAGTTTCTTGAAGGCTATTTCCTTATTCTTCAATTGTGATCGCTTTCCATCTGCAGACACGATCAGTTCACCATCCTTGGTGAACTTGGTTTTCAATGCAACCTTGATCACTTCTTTTTCCGAATCAGTTAGAATCTTAGACTCCATCACATTGAAACGAAGAATGACCTTTGTTTCTACTTTATTGATATGTTGTCCCCCAGAACCGCCGCTCCTGGCAGTAGTTACTTCAATCTCCTTACGTATTTGGCCTACTGAAACACGTCTCATACTTTTAGTGAAATTACATTACCAATCATGATAAATGAGTTACGTTTTGATTCCATTGAAAAGTTAACTTTTTATAGCTAAATCGATTAGTTTCTATTTTATCGAAACAAATAAATCTATACTTTCGTTAGATATCTGCAAAATAGAAACTAATACTTTCTACAACCAATATCACAATGAAAGGAACCAATCTGGGCGAATTCGAAGAACTACTACTGCTTGTCGTTCTCATACTTCAAGAGGATGCGTATATGCTACGTATCAAGGATGAAATTAACAATCAGGTCAATAGATCTATTTCTATGGGTGCGCTGCACACCACGCTGAGTAGACTAGAGCACAAGGAATTTCTCAAATCTGAAATGGGCGGTGCAACAAAGGAGAGAGGCGGAAGGAGAAAACGTATCTATGAATTGACAGCAGATGGAAAAGCTGCATTAAATGAAGTGAAAGAGCTTCGGGCTAATCTCTGGAATCAGGTTCCATCATTCGAGTTGAAATTCATCCATGTCTAGCACGTCACATCCACCGAAGTTTTCTCTCAAACTGATTCGTTGGTTTTGCAAGGAAGAATTAGTAGAGGAGCTACAGGGTGATCTGGAGCAGTATTATTCAGAGACTAAATCAAACATTTTCAAAGGACTAAAATATTGGTATCAGGTCTTTAATTATCTGAGACCATCTACACTCAAATCATTCAAAAACTCAAACTCCGGTACTATGTTCATATTCAATCCAATACTTACACTTAGAAACCTTTACCGCCATTTATCTACCTCGCTAATTAGCCTGTTTGGCTTTACGATGGGTCTGGTGGCTACAATTTTCTTGTATTTCTACATTTATTCGGAAGTAAACACCGATGCATTTCACGAGGATGGCGATCAGATTTATCGTACGCTGCGTGTTTCTGAGATGAATGGAACACCTTATCGGATCGGAGTGACATCAGCACCGTATGCCAATGCTTTGCTTTCGGACTATCCTTCAGATGTGATAGCTGTGACCCGGGCAGCACCAGAAAATGGACTTGTATCGGTCGGTGAGAAACAGTTCATGGAAGATGACCTGCTTTTTGCAGATCAAAATTTCTTTCAGTTCTTTTCATTCCCTCTTGCGGTTGGTGACAAAGAAACGGTCCTTTCTACAGCAAATTCTGCGGTATTGTCCCAAGCAGCTGCTGAAAAATATTTTGGAAGTGAAAACCCAATTGGGAAAATCATTGAACTAGATAATGAGTATGAGTTCATCGTCTCTGGCGTTATGGATGAACTACCGGGAAATACTCATTTAGATTTCTCTATTGTGCTTTCCATTGATCTATTGGATGGTTTTGATTGGTTTAACGGCTGGTGGAACAATAGCCTTAACACGTATGTCAAGGTTCCCACGCCTCAACAGGCAGCCAATCTAAACGGGAAGTTGGACCAGTTTATGGAAAAGTACATGGGAGATGATTTTGAAAAGGCGGGGAGTAAGATAGGATTGGAGCTTGAGCCTTTAAAGGATATCTACTTCAACAACAAAACAAGATACGATTACTCTCAGCATGGAAGCTTCACCTCGATTCTAACGCTTGGCGCAGTAGCGTTGGCAATCCTGTTTATTGCATGCTTCAACTATGTGAATTTATCAATAGCTCAGTCTTTTATGAGAGCTAAGGAAGTTGGCGTACGGAAAGTTCTAGGCGGATCAAAACGTCGATTGATTCTGCAATTTCTCAGTGAGTCATTGATGATTTTATTCTTCGCAATACTAATCTCCATTGGAATTTGTGAATTCCTGACACCAGTTTTTAATTCATTTTTCGGATTAGAAGTGGCTTTGAACTGGATGGATTTGAATGTAATCTTATTCTTCGCGTCATTGGTTTTTGTCATTCTACTTAGCTCCGGCGTATATCCAGCGTTGTTACTTTCATCATTTAAGTCAGTGTCCATACTAAAAGGGAGCAAACTGACCTCAGGTAAAAATGTAGGATTAAGGAAGGCACTTGTCGTCACACAATTTGCGATCTCTATATTTCTAATCGTCGCCTCCATGCTTATATCAGTGCAAACCAATTACCTAAACTCAAAAGATTTGGGCTTTAACAAAGAGGCGATTGTTCTTGTAGATCTCAACAATTCCGAGATTCGATCAAGGCGCGATCAATTCAAAGATCGCTTAATGACAAATTCCAATATAACGGGTACAACTATGATATCAGGAGAGCCAGGAGGCTTTCATGATGCGTCGAGTTTTGTGATCACCGGTGTACCGGAAACACATCGAATGCGTACACTATTTACCGACACAGATTTTTTTAACGTCCTTGGAATAGATATCGTGGCAGGCAGGAATTTCTCCAAAGAGATTACCTCTGATCAGGAGTTTGCTGTGATACTTAACGAACGGTCGGCAATGGAATTGGGATTGAATCCTCAAGATATTGTTGGCAGGAAAGTCACAATGCCAGGGTGGGATATTGATAATGTTCCTGTAATAGGTGTTGCATCTGATTATCATTTCAGCACATTAAAGGATGAGATAGAACCTCTTGCCATTCTATGTGGAGGTTTTCATAGAAAGCTCGCTGTAAAGATCAATTTAGCAAACGTGAAAGATGATCTTCTTTTTATCGATAAGACTTTTTCCGAACTCGCTCCTGGCTTTCCAATGACTTACGAGTTTCTTGATGATAGCCTGAAAGAACTCTATGAAAAGGAGCAGCAGCAAGCCAAAGTATTTAGCGCGTTCTCTGCACTTTCCATTTTCTTGGCTTGTCTCGGAATCTTTGGTCTGGCGGCATATGCGTCGCAGCAGAGACAGAAGGAACTTGGAATACGTAAAGTTTTAGGTGCGACTGCACAGCAAATTATCGGCTTAATCTCCAAAGAATTTGTTTGGCTGGTGTTGGTGGCTTCTTGTATTGCGATACCCGTGGTTTGGTATTTTATTCAAAAGTGGCTGGGTGGATACGCGTATCGCATAGATGTGATGGACCACTGGTATACGTTTGCGTTGGGAGGTGCAGCTACCATATTTATTGCTTTAATCACTGTATCCGTTAAGACATATCGTGCTGCGATCTCAGATCCCACAGAAAGTATTAGAAATGAATAAGTACGTTTTCATCATAGTTAAAAAGGTAGCCTCATGCTGAAGCTGCCTTTTTTGATATTATAGCAAAATGAGCCTTATTTTTTCTCTTTCGTTGCACATGTGCTAAGTCCAAAGGGTGCGTAGAGCGGACAAAAGCTAACCAGGCTTGTAAGAAAAAACACGACTCCCAGTATAAGGAGTACCAACCCCAACGTCCCAGCTATCACATTGGTGAAGTATAAGTAAGCGACTACTGCCGCAATTATCAATCTAATAATTCGATCTGCTGATCCCATGTTCTTTTTCATGACAATATCATTTAGTTAGATAAAAATTCAATGACCAGTACAATGCCGTAGACTATGCTGACGCATATGATGCATATTCCAACAAGTTTTGCAGCTTTTTCTCTGTTCATAAGATCAAAGCTAGGCTATCACTTATACGAAAACAGTGACTTTTGTCACAACTCTTTTATCTCAATACTATTGCTATGTTGATGTACTTTTCCCTCCAATTCTAGTTTTTTCATCACTCGGGAAATCACCTCTCTTGCCGTGCCCAATTCATTGGCAATTTGCTGGTGAGACACTTTAATGGGATTGTGCTTTGTCAGTTTGGATCGTTCTGTTAAATAGTCGAGTAGCCTCTTATCCATCTTATCAAAGATTACATGGCTTATGGTATCTAGCAGTTCACTATATCGTAGATTGTATTGCTGATAAAACAATGAATTGATACTAGGGAATTGTTTAATCCAGCTGGCTACTTCATTTACCGGCAAAAGGAGAATCCTTGAATCCTCTTCAGTAACCGCATGAATTTTACTGGGATCATTTTGTAGGCTTGCTGCAAATGACATTATACAACTCTCATGCGAACGTATGTAGTAGAGGAGAAGCTCTTTTTCTCTGTATCGGGAAAAGACTTTTACGAGTCCCTCAAGTACGATAGGAATTACTTTCACAAACTGACCTTCCCGGAGAATCTCAGTGCCTTTTGGTATATCCTTGATTACCGACGACATCTCAATTTTATTGAGCAGTTCAGGACCTAGAAACGAGAGCGATCGATGAATTTCATTCATTTGATAAATATAGCAGCACTAAAGATTATTAGTTTACTTATTCTATAAGACCAAAAACAATATGCTAAAATCTATATCCTGCTCTGATAGGTATAGAGCTCGAAATACCGTCCTTCCTTCGCGATCAACTCATCATGCGTTCCCCGCTCCACAATTTCCCCTTCTTCTATGACTAGAATCTGATCTGCTTTGCGGATAGTGCTTAAACGGTGGGCAATAACGAACGTGGTTCGATCTTTCATCAAACCATCCAAACTCTTCTGGATGAATGTTTCACTCTCAGTATCAAGATTTGAAGTTGCTTCATCCAGGATGATTACTTTAGGATTGGCCAATAGAGCCCGAGCAATGGATATCCGTTGCTTTTGACCACCGGATAGTTTTACTCCACGTTCACCAATTACCGTATCGAGTCCATTTTCAAATCGATCAGTAAACTCATTGACGTAAGCTCCTTTAACCGCATCGATCAGCTCTGATTCAGTGGCGTCAGGTCTGGGGAATAAAATATTTTCACGGATTGTCCCTTCAAACAGGAAGTCATCCTGAAGAACAACACCGAGATGCTTTCGATAGCTGGATAGGTTTACTTTGGTAATATCATGTCCATCTATGGTGACATCTCCTTTCTTTGAACTGAGAAATGTTGCAGCCAGACTAGCCGTTGTAGACTTCCCAGAGCCGGAGCTACCTACCAAAGCTGTGACAGATCCCGGAGGCGCTTTAAATGAGATTCCCTTTAAAACTTCTTTACCTTCTTCATAGGCGAATGAGACATTATTGAACTCGATATCTCCATTTACTTTATCCAAAATGATTGGACGGTCATCCACCATATCTTCGGGATCCATTTTCATAATTTCTTCCGTTCGATCCAATCCCGCAAAAGCCTCGGTCAGCTGACTGCCAATATTACTCATCTGGACAATAGGTGCGATCATAAATGCTAGAAGCGAGATGAACGAGATTAATTCACCTGAGGTAAGCTCATTTTCAATCATAAAATAGCCACCCATTGCAAGAATACCAGCACTGGCAAAACCAATCAAAAAAGTGCCAGAGCTTGTTACCACAGCGGTTGCTGTCAAACTGGATTTCACATTCTCATAAAGCTTTCTTGCACCATCTTCAAATGTTTTATTTTCAGATGACTCAGCATTGAAACCTTTAATTACGCGTACGCCATTGAGTGTTTCTGTTAGCCGTCCGGTGACCTCCGCGTTGAGCTTGCCACGTTCTCTAAAGATTGGCCTGATTCTGCCAAAAGCTTTTAGAGCGATGAAAGCAAATAGCCCAACAGGAACCAAGGTAAAAATGGTCATGGAGGGACTAATATTGATTAATAGAATCAGTGCGAGCACAGAGGTAATGGTGCCACCTATGAGCTGAACCAGACCTGTCCCTACAAGATTTCTTACTCCTTCTACGTCTGTCATTATTCGAGAGACAAGCGCTCCAGACTTGTTATTATCAAAGAAATTGATTGGAAGGGAGAGGATTTTCTTTTGGACTTTTACCCTTAGTTCAGAAATAAGGAATTGAGCTTCCACACTGAGTATCCTTGTCAACAGAAATGATGAGATGGCTTGAACCGCAAGTGATATAACGATGACAATGACAATCAATTTGAGCATTTCAAAATCTTTGTTAGGCACCGCATCATCCAAAAGGTATTTAGTGGCAGCTGGCAAGACAAGTCCGGCAGGTCTGCTTATGATGATTAGGAGTAATCCAATAAAGATGGTTTTTCTTCTCGGCCAGATGATGTTTCTAACTGCCCAGGCGAAGGTGACGTTTTTGTTTTTGCTCATAAAGAAGATGTAACCTCGTTTTTAAAAAAATGGTTCTTAGTCAGTTTGGTTTACAAACTCTAAGGAAAGACTGTTTTGTTTTTATCGGGCACAGTTTACACACTTATTGCTTTCGGGCATCAAGAGAATTCTTCCAAGTGGAATGGGTTGCTTGCACTTGATGCAAAGGCCAAAATCTGGCTTGTCGATGTTATCCATTGCCTGATGCAATTTGGATAGCTTAAGCTCTGCTTGCCGCAAAGCTGATTCTGTGATGCTCTTATTGTTGATCGCATCCATTCTTGAAATTCTTCCAATAGAGTTGTCTAGAGTAACAGGTTTGCTTTGTTCTTTGTAGTCGGATATGAGCGATGCTGTCTTAGATATTTCTTCCTCGATTTTTTGTTTTATTTCATCGACTTCCATTAGCTAAAAGTATCAAAAAGAATAGTGAATTCGATAATCTGACTATTTTTGTACTTATTAAAGAAAAATTTATCTTATAATTAGAACTACCAAAAATGAAACACCTGAAAAAAATCACACTGGTCGTAGCAATAGCAGCTTTACTATTTAGCGTATCATGTAGTAAGGACGATGATGGCACCATAGACCTGGCCGCTGTGGAATTTGCTTTTGACCAATCGAACCCGCCAATCGAGCAGGCTGTCATTAATAATCTGGTAAATTCAGATGATGAGAATGCTGCACTCACTGGTACTTACCTTTCTACAGCGAACTTGATGACCATTTGGCTAAGTTATTTTAACCAACCTTCCAATGCGATTCAGGCAGATTCTCCAATTGGAGGTATTTGTGGTGATAATTCTGTCACATATACCTGGACTTCAACAGCTGGCACGGAGAGCTTCACTGTGGCATATCAAATATGTGAGACAGATGAAGACTACATATTTCAGGTTTTCTGGTCAGTGAATGGCGGAGACTTCCAGCAAATAATATATGCAGAAGAGTCTAAGGCGGAGCTTAGAAATGGATACATGCAATTGTTTGCTACTAATCCGAATGCGGAAGTAGGAAGTACAGTAGTACTTGAATATGCTTGGGTAGAAAGTGCTGACGGATCATTTGACTATACAGTTTCTAATGATGAGCAGGGCTTCCTAATGGAAATATCTGTTGAAGCTGATAACTCAGGGTCGCTTTCATATAGCTTTGATGGAGCACTCTACTACACGGCAACATGGGATGCTACTGGAAACTCCGGTACATATGCTTACTACTCAGATGGATCAGTGACAGAATCTGGTACTTGGTAACAAAGGAATTTGATCCAAATAAAAAGCGATTCGGATGACCGAATCGCTTTTTTTATGAGCTGGTATTCAAATAATCTTCCCTTACCGGACAAAAGACGTCCATCAGTTTGCAGGCTGTTATTGCAACTCCTGAATGAAGAACATTGGATGGAATAATGGCTACATCACCCGGCTTTAAACGCTTTGTTTCGCCAGCCACTGTCAATTCATATTCTCCTTCAATAACCTGCGCCACTTGCTCATGATGATGCGAATGTTCCGGAAGAGGACTTCCTTCTTTCACATCCCAGAAAGCAAACGTCATGCTATTGCTATGAACAAAACGAACAGTATATCCTGGCAGGATTTCCTTGGGCTGAATAGTTTCTAAATTATCAAACGGCATTTTTTATTTGTTTAGGCTGGTCCACATTCTGGAAACAATCAACCAGTTTCCATCATCATTTTTTTTGTAAACCGTGGTTGCATGGGAAGTTGATTCTTTGGTCATGCTGAAATCACCGGACGTATAGGTGAAATTTAATGTTCCGATTTCCAATGAGTATGCCATGGAATCAGTTCCCTGAAGATCTAGCAGCTCCACAGAATATGAATGTATGATTGTCTTAGAACTATCATTTGGAAACCAATAATTTTCAATTTTTTCACTTCCTTTTATAGGAGAGAGGCCACTCGGTATAATTACCGCATCCTTGGCAAAAAGTCCAACCACGGTCTCGCTATCATCGGCAAGCCAACCGTTGACATAATTTCTTCGAATCCGATTGATTGCTTCTTCATCCGAAACGTCAAATGATCCTTGCTCAGAACAAGAGAAAATTGAAGAGACGAGCAATGCTAAAAATATGGTTTTCATTTTTTCTTGGTTGGCTTAGGTTTTAGTGTTTTTGCAAATTCATGACTCTTTCGGATGTATTCCGACAGCTCTTTGGTTTTCTTGAGAAGATCATCAGGAACATGGACATACCCACGCATCGTCGCTCCGTATGAAATGGCCGGTCCTGCATTATATTTTTTCATGAATGCCTCCTTATCGTCTTCCGATAATCGAATCGCAACATAGCCTTCCTTAGCTACAAAGGAGTACATGTTTCCATTGATTGATGTGTATGGCATGTTTTTACCTTTTTGCTCCAACCCAATTGTCGCGAGTAGGTCGGAGTAGAGTAGAAGGGTTTCTTCGGATGCTTTACTAGTAGCCATTGGCTTGTAGTTTGAATACCACAAGTTAATATATTCAGCCTCATGGTGAGTTTGATAAAGTTAAAACCAGACTTGATCCGAAGAAATCGCGATTCGAAAGCAGCGTAAGAAAACCTCGACTAAATATACCCTTGAGCTAAGAGTTTTCTATGAATAGCCAGACAAATCCACGCGTCAGTAGCCGCGTATTTGAGCTGAGCAGGAGAAAGCGTCTCATTTTCCCAGTTGGATACTTGTTGATTTTTAGAAATTCTTGATTCAAGAAAAACTGCTGCTAACTTTTTGACGCCCATGTGTTTAACACCTAGTTCCCGCACAACATCATTTAAATCCGTGAAATTCTTGGGCTTAAATTTTCTTGCCTTGTTTAAGTCTTTCAAATCGTCATCAATGCTGATGCCGAGCTTCAAAATAGACGAATCTGCCATGAGATCGAATAGCGAGGAAGGATAGCCCATATTATTTAGCCGAAATAGGTACGCATCCTCCATAGTGGAAAGCTGAACCATAGCCGTATGATTATACTCGCCCTTATTGAAGGTTGGTTTCTTCTCAGTATCAAAACCAAGTGTATCAAACTTTCTTAACTCGTTGACTGCTTTTTTACAGTCCTCCTCCGTATCCAGTGTATGAATTTCACCTTCAAATGCAAGTAGGGGAAGGGACCGAAGCTCTTCTTTAGTAATATGTTCGGCAAAACGATTATTCACCTTTACCAGCTAATTTTTTGATTTTGTAGCCTGTGTATGCCACTAATATTGTCATAAAAGGACTTATAATATTGAAGAAGCAGTAAGGTAGGTAAGTGCCTGTTGAAACGCCAAGGACACTTGCATGATAGGCTCCACATGTGTTCCATGGAATAAGCACAGAAGTCACCGTTCCGGAATCTTCTAGTGATCTACTTAAGTTCTCAGGAGCAAGGCCTTTTTCTCTATATGTATCAGCATACATTCGACCCGGTACAACAATGGCAAGGTATTGATCGGATGCGGTTGCATTAAAGAATATACAAGTTCCCACAGTTGATGAAATCAAGGATCCGGTTGATCTTACTTTTGAAATAATTGCAGTAGCAATTCTTTTCAGCATGCCCGATCTTTCCATTACGCCACCAAAAATCATTGCTGATAGAATAAGCCAGATGGTGCCCAGCATCCCTGACATCCCTGAAGCGCTCAGTAGACCTTGATCATCTAATAATTGATTTCCTGTAGTAAATGAAATGTCTCCAAACATTGCCTGCATAGTGCCGATGAATGAATTAGTAAGACCAGGAGCGGAATTTGAAAATGATTCATATAGAATACCATCAAAGGAAGCTGTGGCTGCTACCTCGTTAACTAAGTTTGGTTGGAAAACCAGCGCGAAAATAGCACCCAGTAAAGTGCCAATTAGTAAAGCTGGAAGTGCTGGCATTTTTTTCACAATTAAAACCACCACTACAATAGGAACGATGAAAAGCCAACCGGAAATATTGAAGGTTCCATCTATAGCCGAGAGTATTGCTTCTTTTCCTTCAATGGCTCCATCACTGGTATTTGTAAACCCGATAATGAGGAAAATCAGGAGTGCTAAAATGATTGACGGTACCGTTGTAATCGTCATGTAACGAATATGGGTAAATAGGTCGGTGCCTGCCATAGCAGGAGCCAGATTAGTGGTGTCAGATAGTGGAGACATCTTATCTCCGAAATAGGCGCCTGATAATATGGCACCTGCAACCAAACCTTCCGAGATGCCGAGTGCCTGACCAATGCCGATCAAAGCGATACCAACGGTGGCAGCAGTAGTCCATGAACTACCTGTGGCAATGGAAACAATGGAGCAAACGATACATGCAGCTACAAGGAATATTGTTGGATTCAATATTTGCAAACCGTAGTAAATCATCGCTGGGACAACACCGCTAAGCATCCAGGTTCCGGCAAGTGCGCCGATCAAAAGAAGAATAAGGATAGATGCCATAGCTGAGCTAATGCTTTTAACTATTCCATCCTGAATTTCCTGCCACCTGTAGCCTATTCGAATAGCAACTAGCGTAGCGACACCAGCAGAAAGAATGAGTACGATTTGGTTTGAACCTCCCAGTGCTTCACTTCCAAAAATACCAACATTGACCACCAGGATTAGGATTAGGAAAATGATTGGAATGAATGATTCTAATAAGGTAGGTTCTCGCTTTGTTGTCATAGTGTGTCTTTTCACGAACCCTCGAAAATAGAGGTTTTCATTTAGACTGTAAATTTGTAGAATGAAAAGTATCTATGGCAATGCAGAAAATATGACAAGATTGTCCCTAATATGTGTACTTTTTTTTCTTTCAATCAATTCGTTTGCCCAGCTAGAGTTTAATGATACTCTTCTCGACTTGGATGGAAATCAGATTGCAATGAATGAATTAAAGACAGATGATATTCCTTCCATGATATACTTCTGGAATATGGGATGCACACCCTGTATATTGACATTCAATTACATAAGGAAGAATGAGGGAGAATGGAAATCCAAGGGATTCAGAATCATAGCTGTAGCTATTCAACCCTATAACGAAAAGATGGCTGAAAAAATTAAAACTCAACAATGGCCATTTGATATTTACTTCTATTCGGATTCAAAGCTGCTTAAAGATTTTCAAGAAGAATTCTTAAAGGAAACTAGGCAGATATCCTATCCACAAGCATTTATATATGATGCAGACTGGAACTTTATCAAGTTCAAGTCAGGTGGAAAGGTGATCTTAAAAGATGAATTTAAGAAGGAAGGATGGTCTGACGATTTAGTGCTTTCTCAAGCCATGGAGAACGGAGAATATTCAAAATTGACAACTGATTTGTCGATTTATTATCTGATTAGAAGTTCCATTAAATAATTCTTATTCCCAGGCCCAACACGGCTCTCCGTGGTAGGCACTTACACGAGTAATTTGCTCCACATTGGATCCATCGCTATTCATTACGAAAATGTGATCTTCGCCATCACGCGTTGAATGGAAAGCAATTCGATCTGAAATAGGAGACCAGGCCAGTTCAGTGTCGTTATAATCGTTAGAAGTGATTTGACTTGATTTGCCTGACTTCAGATTCAATACAAAGACATCATTCCTATCAGGTTTTCCTTCTTCATAGTATTGAGTAGTGTAGGCAAGCTTATTTCCATCTGGCGACCATGTTAAATACTTTTCAACTTCATCGTTATTGGTCAGCCTACGAGTGGACCGGTCTTCTAGATGGTAAAGATAAACCTCATTATTCCCCTCTCGATCAGAGATATAAGCAATTTGATTGGATTGCCAAGACCATTTGGCTCTGCCGTTATAAGACTTTGTGTCGCTAATTGTGTCTTGAGAACTGCCATCGATATTGGCGAGTATTAGAGCTGAAAAATCCCCGATATTGACTTGAGATACGAGCTTCTTTCCGTCCGGAGAAAGATTGAATTCTTGCTGTCCATAGGTTTCTAAAGAAATAGGCTGTCCACTGAGATCCATATTGGCAATGAGGAAGGAATCATTCTCGTATGAATAATAAATGACCGAACCTAATATCTCATTCCACATAGGAGCATAGTCAAATCCGGGATTGTTTGTCAACTGCTTCTCATTACCATCGAGATCATTGAGAAAGATGTTGTAATCCTTGTCTCTCACCGATAGATAAAGCAGCGACTCAGTTTTCTTATCGGTTTTTTTGCAAGAGATAAATGACCCGATGAGGATTAATCCAATGATGTATTTGAGCATATTAAGCTATACTTAAGAATTGAATTTTCGAACAATCAACTTTTGCTTTGAGTGAATGCAAGATGTTGTACAAGCCAAAAAAGGTGCGATTGAAGTATATGAAATGTCGAGAACCTCGTGCCTGCAAACGACTCATTTCTGGATCTTTTGATAATTGCTCTCCTTTTTGATAAATCTCAGTGAAGAATGCGTCATCACTAAAATCAAATTCACCCTCATTAAAAGGCCTGCTCAATAGTTTGATCAAATCGGTAAACATTGTGGTTACGATTTTCACATCTTTCTCAGGATCGGACGGACGGATTATTTCAAGTTCTCTGAATAACTCATCTACACGCTGCGGATTATCTAATACAGCATAGCTGGCCAGCTCGAAGTATGCCTGATAGAAGTCATTTGGAATATGCTTAATACAACCAAAATCAATAACTCCAAGATCGTTACCCTCATTGATAATGAAGTTGCCAGGATGTGGATCAGCATGCATCATCCGCAGCTCATGCATCTGAAACATGTAGAAATTCCATAGGATTTGGCCTAAACGATCTCTGCTTGCTTGACTCTGCTCCCGTTTCATCCAGGCACCAATTGGCTCTCCTTCCAGCCAGCTCATGGTCAATATTTGAGGAGCTGAAAGTTCAGGGTAATAAGTAGGGAAAAACACACCTTCAATTTCTTTACATTTTTCAGCAAAATCCATCGATTGCTTCAACTCTAACTCATAATCGGCCTCCTCAAGAAGCTTTCCCTCGACCTCTTTCATATAAGGTTCCACTTCTTTCCCTTTTACCTTCATGAGTTTTAGTGCAAACGGTTTAGCAAGTTTGAGATCACTCTTGATGCTGTCTGCAACTCCTGGGTATTGCACTTTCACAGCCAGTTTGTTGCCTTTTAGCTCAGCTTTGTGAACCTGACCCATAGACGCAGCGTTGCTGGCAGTCTTTCCAAATAGATCAAAGATTTCATTCGGATCTTTGCCAAGGTTGGCCACAAATGTCTTCTTCACAAGTGGATATGAAAGTGGAGGAGCACTGTATTGCGCCATGGCGAATTTATCAGAGTAAGCTTTTGGCAGGACGTTTTGATCCATACTTAAGAGCTGCGCCATCTTGAGAGCACTTCCCTTTAACTCGCTTAGCGAGTCGTAAATGTCTTTAGCGTTTTCGCTATCCAGCCCTTCTTTGTCCAGCTTGCCTTTGATAGCTGCTTTACTGTATGCTTTTATATAATTAGCACCCACCTTTGCACCAGTTGTAACAAACTTGCTGGCACGTTTTACTTTACCTATTGGTATTCTGTCGAGTTCTTTTGACATTAAGCGGTAGCTTTCGAGAAGCCCATTTTTTGTAAGAAAAATTTACTGAGATCAATAATTGAATCAAGAGCTGGTAGTTCACCAATATCAAATGCCGTACGTGTAGACTTTTCTATGAATACATCAGTGTCTTTAGCATTTCCAGAATCATCTTTCACCCAAAAGAATAGCATAGCTATACAATGTGACCAAAGCACTTTCTTGTAGGCTGTATGAGAAATATTCTGGGCTTTTTCAGGTAAAAATTCAAAAGTTTTAGCCCAATCAATGTCTGACTGATTAATGATTTTTTTTGTTTGAGTTAGTTCAGATGGAAGTTCATGTGGCTTTTTATTTTCCAATTTATAGAGCACATAAGACCGATCAGGCTTCACTACTTCCAAAAGTGTATAAAGGAATGAAAGGTGCTTCTCCCGTCCATCCATTTCCTCGAAATCCGGATCTTTGTGGAGCACGTTGAGAGTTTGCGTAAAATAGCCATCCCAAATGGATGATTCGATGTTTTTTAGAGATCCGAAATGCTTATAAAAATCATCATCTGAAATCTTCTGGTGCTTAGTGAAAATCCGAACCGTTTCTGGTTTCTTACCTTCTTCCAAGAGGTAATTTTGGTACCCCAGCTGAATCGTTTTTTTTGAAACTGTTTTTTTTGCCATGATCTATGCTTTGATATGACTATAAAACCAACTTGGTATAAGTATGGTTTAGAAATCTTTAAATTTTATTGTAAAATGCTTGTTTATAAATGCGTTATTAGTAAATTTTACTAAAGCGATAAATTTGCCATATTTATTCGATGCGCCACCGCTTTTACTGCTGCTTTATTTTTATGGTTACCCTAATGCCAGTATTTACAATATATGGGCAGGATCGCAACCAAATCACACTTAATCTTTATTGGTACACTTCAGAACCATTTATTTATGAAGATGGCAATGGTAGCATGTTGGGAATTGAGCCTGAAATGCTTCGAACTTTCCAAACTTTCCTAAAAGTTGAGAAGGGGATAGACGTTGACTTAAACTGGAAGAAAACAACCAACTTTTCTAAAATTCTCGAAATTGTGAGAAGAGCCGAAAATCCCAATGCTATTGGTGTCTCTGCTTTATCTATCACCGAGAAGAGGCTGGAGTACGCCGATTTCCCTGACCCATACTTGCCTGATATTACTGTACTCATTTCAAGTAATGGAACACCGATTGTTCGATCGTATGAAGAAATGAATGATATGATGAGTTCAATGAGGGCCATTACTATAAGAGAAACCAAATATGAAAGTATGCTTCTCAACCTAAAGGAGCAGCTTGGAGTGAATTTCACGGTTGAGTATATAGATAGCGAGAGTAACGTGCTCGATGGTGTTCGTGGGGCTAATGACTGTTTTGGATTTATTGATCTTCCAGTATATATGATGCACATTGAAAATGGGAGTGAGGTTACCAGACAAAATTTCTTTACTGTGAAGGGTTTGGGATATTCTTACATAATGCCAAAAGGCAGCCAATGGAAAGAATATTTTAATGAATTCATTGCGATAGAAAAGTACCAAAAGCAGATATCTGATATTATTTCAAGTCATTTAGGTGAAGAACTTTACCGATTTATCGATGATATATACGCCGGGGAAGAATTGGGTACTTCTATACTCACAAGAGAGAAAGAAATGCAGCTTGCATTGATTAAGAACGCCAACTTGCAACTTGAACAGGAGACAGCTACAAAAAGAATACTTATCGTTGGGATTGCAGTGACTTCTGTTTTTCTATTTGCAATTGGTTATTTGTTTTATAAAAACCAAAAGACAACCACCATTCTGGTTGGACAGAAGGATCAAATTGAAGACCAGCAAGAGGATATTCGACAGAAAAATGAGCAACTAATGAATAGAAATGCTCAGCTGGTAGCATTAAATGAAGAAAAAAATAATTTGGTCAGAATTTTGGCTCACGATATCAGATCACCTTTGAGTCAGATTATTATGGTGAGCGACATTGTGAATCAGAGAATGAGTGGCAATCTATCTGAAGGTGAAGCAAAACTTTTAAATCAGGTAACTGCCAGTGCTGAGCGAATCAACCAAATGGTAACTAAAATTTTGGACGTAGATGTGCTGGAAGGAAATCGCATAAAAGTTCTTCAAGAGCGAGTCGATATTCAGGTGATCATGCGTGATGTGGGACAACGCTACAGACCGATTGCAGCTAAGAAAAATATTGATTTGGTTGTTGAATTTTGTGAAAATCATAATATGATCCGGACTGATCATCTGTTGCTTTTATTAGTTCTGGAAAATTTGGTTTCTAATGCAGTAAAATTTTCTAACCCGGAATCTACGGTCGAACTAAGAGCGGAATGTTCCTACGATAGTGTCATATTTAAAGTTAGCGATAATGGCCCTGGCTTTTCAGACGAAGACAAAAAGAAACTGTTTAATAGATTTCAGAAGCTAAGCGCAAAGCCGACGGCAGGTGAAGCGTCAACAGGACTTGGGTTATCCATCGTGAAAAAATATGTACAGGACCTTGGTGGAAAAGTGTGGGTGGAGTCTGAAAAAGGAAATGGAAGCACCTTTTTTATTAAGCTTACTGCTTAACTAAAGCCATTTTTTCTTTTTGAAATAGATCACCATACCAACGAAAATCGCTCCCATAATACCCCATATCACAAAGTATCCATTCCTGTATTGAAGTTCTGGTATGTATTCGAAATTCATTCCATAAACTCCCGCGATAAAAGTCAATGGGATAAATATTGTGGCAACTGTAGTCAGCACTTTCATGGTTTCATTCATCTTTTGACTCAGCGAGGCATAATATATATTGGTTAAGCTTTCCAATGATCTGGAAGTCGATTCCACTTCTTCTAGCGCATTTGTGCAGCTCATTCTTAAATCATTGATGTATTTAATATTGGATTTTTGAAAAAAGGAAGTACGGTTATTCAAAATATAATTTATCGATTCCGCCATGGGAGTAAGTGACTTCTTAATTAGATCTGCTCTCTTCTTACTTCTTTCCAATTCAAATAGCGTTTCATTTTTCGGATTTTTGTACACATCATTTTCTAGCTCGGCAATATCCTCGTTGATATCCTCAATAGTTTCGAAATAATTGTCAAGGATTGCATCCAAAAGCTGAATCAACAAATAGTCCGAAGTACGTTTGCGCACAAACCCAATTCCTTCGCGAATTTTGTACCGGATATCATCAAAGTGATCACTTTCTTTTTCCTGAAAGCAAACCACGTAATTTTTGCCAAGAAAGAAAGAAAGCTGCTCTACATCAAGTTGATCATCCTCATCAAGCAAGATTGACTTTACATTAAAAAAAAGATAGTCTTCAAATTCTTCAACCTTGGGACGTTGTGTTGTATCAAGCAACTGACGGATAGCAAGTCGGTCCAGATTCATGGTGCCAGCCAACTCTTGAATAAGATCTACTTCATGTAATCCATGAATATTCAGCCAATGGATATGTGAGGCCTTAGGATTAGCCATGGACTTGAAATTTTTTTCATTGGATTCGACGATTTCTCTCTCGTTAAAAGCGAAAAGCTGAACCTTGGCTTCTTCCAATTTCTTCTCACCTATAAACGTGATTTCAGCTTTGCCCTTAGCTTGCGCTTTGAGGTCAGCATACATATTTAACGGGGTAAGCGTTAACTCTGAAAGTGTTTTTAGCCCGGTCAATAATAATTTATCAGGTCGCACTAAATCAATCGGGTTAATCTTTTTCTTTTTCTCTCCCATACCTCCAAATTAGTTGATTGAAAATTCAAAAAGAAAATTTTACAGTCATGGTTTAGCCTTGAAACATTGTTCAACAATGGAGAGTTAAAGGAATAGGTATAAAAGAAGTATGAGCGAAAAAGAGATAATTCTGGAAAGGATAGAGGAGAAGAAAAAAATGATCAATGCTGGAAAGCATATGACAAAACTTTTTATTGTGACCAGCTCATTAATTTTCGGCACACTAGTAGTAGTTTGGATCTTTCAAAACTTCCCGTCCATATCAATACCAACAATCTATGAGGTTGCTACCTGGTTTATGCTTGTTAGCAGTGCTTTGATTGTAATTGGGCAACTCAAAATACGTGAAGACGAAATTGAAAAAGCCTTCAGATTCACAGGATTGGGTTTGTTTTTCGGTTTGCTTTTCTCTGTACTTCAAGTTATTGGATGGCAGGAACTCCTCAACTCCAACCTCACATTCAGAAATATATTATTTCCATTTTCACTTATCCACTTTATTCACGTTTCAGTAGGGCTCATTCTCTTGATTTCTGTCTTCAGAAAGATTAGGGAATACCGTGTACATTCCCGTTCGCGACAGTATGCTTACAACGTGTTTATGTTTTGGCATTTCTTGGGAGCCGTTTGGTTATTGTTCATCGGCGTGGCTTAGGCTGAAGGCTAAGTGTAATTGCCTTTGTTTATGTTAATTTTTTGTAGTCTCGAAATATTTCGGTTCATTTTGCATAAACAACCAGCTATTTATGATACTAATTAAGAGAATACTACGACTATTGAGAATAGGAAAGTCAAGAAAATATAGTAGAAGAGGACACAGAAAGATGGCTTCTCATATTTATTTCACTAAGATAAACTAAGCCTTACCGAATCAGTGGACATAAATCTGCTGGAAGTGGGATTCAAACGCGTACAGCAAAGCTACTCCACTTCGTAGGTTGTCGGAATATCGACAAAAAAAGCCTCCATACATATCGTATGAAGGCTTAATCTTGTCGGGGTAGTAGGATTCGAACCTATCAATCTAAATACTTAGTGTCTGATTATCAGGTGTTTATATGTTGTGTGGTTGTTTGAATGTTACAAAAACTCGCAAAAATCAACCACATTTCTCGACCACAATTCTTTCCTACTTTTTAAAATGCTTATAGGCATGTGTCTTGAAAATTTTTCTAGCTGTGAAGAAATATAATTTTATTAGTCAGTCCTTCTCTTAAAGAAAGCTTGATGTTGTCGGTTTGGTCTCAGAAAAATGCTATTTGCTTTTAAAAGAATCCCATATGGCAATCAAGCCTGTAAGAATTTTATATTGGTAGGATTGTCTCTATTGAAACTAGACTTGCATGAATACTTGATAGTCTAGATAAAAATGCTGAAATTAAATTAATCCTAAATAAATTGTTTACTTGAAGCACATAAAAAAGATACTATCAGGCCTCGTTTTTCTTACAACTGCTTGTGCCTTTGGTCAAGTCAATATTGATAGTTTATTAACTATTTGGAATGACACATCACAACCAGATACAACCAGACTGGAAGCAATAAACACGATTAGTTGGAATGGGTATTTATTTACTCAGTCCGATAGTGCTTACTATTTTGCTCAGAAGCAACTCGAATTTGCCAGAGAAAGAAATCTACCAAGGCAAATGTCTCAGGCTCTTAATACACAAGGTGTTTATTTTCACTTGCAAGGTAATTATGCCGACTCTCGTGAGGTTTACTTGAAATCATTACAGCTCAGAGAAGAAATAGATGATAAGAAAGGTGTTGGTGCATCATGCAATAATCTTGGCCTTTCATATACCGCAACAGGCGACTATGACAAAGCTCTGGTCTACTTTTTAAGAAGCTTAAAGATAAGAGAGGAATTTGGTGATAAAAATGATATTTCCACAACTGTAAATAATATTGGAAATGTTTATTTACGTCAAGGCGATTATTCTAATGCCCTGGATCATTACACTAGAGGTTTGCAACTCATTAAGGGTGCTGCAGATAAAAAAAGACAAGCAACATTTTTAAACAATATTGGCATTATTTATCACAAGCAGGAAGAATACGAAGAGGCGCATTACTTTTATGATGAAGCCTTAAAATTAAGGGAGGAATTGGGAGATTCATACGATATGGCTGCATCAATTAGTAATATAGCAGATATTTACTCTATTAGAGAGGACTATGAAAAAGCCATTGAGTACTATCAAAAAAGTTTGAAAATTAGTGAAGAAGTAGGTGATAAGAGTGGTGTTTCTACATGTTTAGCTAGTATTGGTACAGACTTTAAAAGTCAGAAGATGTACGATACAGCATTGTATTACATCCGCAGAGGGTTGCAAATATCTGAGGAGATAGGGGATAGGAAAAATGTATCGTTGCACCTAAGCAATATTGGAGATATTTATTATGAAAGAGGTGATTATAAATCTGCACTAGAATTTAACAAACGCTCTTTACGACTTGCACAAGAAATTGGAGCAAATGCGGAAATCCAGTACTCAGCGGAATCACTTTGGAAAATATACAAAAAACTGAATCGATTTAACGATGCACTTATCATGTATGAATTAGCTGTGTCTACTAAAGATAGTATCTATACCGAAGATTCTAAAAGGAACATAATTCAGCTTAAGTATAAGTACGCGTACGAGAAAAAGGCATTGGCAGATAGTGTTACTTTCGTTAAACAGCAAGAGATATCTAATCTAAAGATAGCGGAGCAGGAAGCACAAATTAGAGCTGAGCGATATATTTTAGTTTTCCTCGTTTCAATTATATCTCTAGGTTTGATCTTTGCTTTATTTCTTTACAAAAGCTACAAAAAAAGAGAAAGGGCATTTTCCGTTATTAAAAAACAAAAAATATTGCTGGAAAAAGCTAATGAAGAGATTCGAATTGCCAACGAATCATTGGAAAAAAAAGTCAGAGATAGAACTCAGAAAATTCAATTCCAAAATGATAAGTTACGCAAACATGCATTTGCTATTTCCCATCTACTAAGAGCTCCTTTAGTGAGGCTTTTGAGTGTGGTTCAGTTTATCGAATATGAAGAAAGTACCAGCAAGGAAAATGCAGAATTACTTAAAAACGTGGTAAGCTCCGCAAACGAAATGGACGATATTTTGAAAAAAATGACAGATACGATTTACATGGATGATGACATCAAAATGGATTGATGCATTTATTTAAATGATGATTGGAGACGCATTATCAGGATTAATATGATTAAAATCATCACTTGCTCTTAGTTTTAAGTATGATAAATATTTAACTTAGGTATTCACCCAACTAATCCACCCTTGTCGTATCGTAAGATCTTTGCATTGATTGATGATGATTTGCTAATTAATAAAGTCAATACCTTTTCAATTCAACGTTCACTGAAGGGTTTTGAGGTGATAAACTTTTCAAATGGAGCAGAGGCGTATCAGTACTTTAGCGAAACTAATTTCACGTCTAATGACCTATTGATCATATTACTGGATTTAAATATGCCAGTAATGAATGGCTGGGAGTTTCTAGATGTATTTCCAAAGCTTAATATCAAAGCACAACTAGAACTCTATGTATTAAGTTCTTCAATTGATCCTTTTGATAAAGAAAAAGCACGTTCCTCATCGATTGTTAAGGAATTTCTTACCAAACCTCTATCTATGGATTTTTTAGCTACCTTCAGTTAAAGATAATTCAACTTATTCGTGTTTGGAAGTGTCAGCTCTTCAATTTGTACACTTTTCAAATTACTCGACCACAAAACAAAAAAGCCTCCATACTCATCGTATGAAGGCTTTTTAAGTCGGGGTAGTAGGATTCGAACCTACGACCCCCTGCTCCCAAAGCAGTTGAATCAAATCATTTATAAACGCAAGTGGATGATCTATAAATACTTGAGAAATTGAACTGTATTTTATTGATTTTAATTGACAACGTAAACTTAACACTATCACTAAACACCCATTTTCATTGCATCTTAATTTAATATTTCAAATTAAACTTATGTTTCTAACATACAGTTTATTTACAATGGACAACATAATAATAAAATAAACTGCATATGTATTTAATGCGTTATTTGAAAAAAAATAATTAGCTTAGACTGTTCTTTATAGAAATTGAATAAATTATCACCAATCTGACTCAATTATCACACATTTTGAAAATTACAAGTTTGCTTGTTGGTTTGAAAGTTGTATCTTTGCAGTCCTTTTTTAGAAAGCTATGCCTTTTGTTAAGCAAATAACAACACAATGGAGTGAGTCCGCTGAAATTTTCGGGGGATCCAGTATTCCAACTCCAGCCTACATTACTCATGAAGATGGGATGGGCAATGCTGAACCTCAAGAACAGGACGTAATTCGAACAGAGACACAATCATCTGGATATACAGGTAAGCTAATCGGTATTATGCAAAATGATCCTGATACCGGAGATCAGATATTGATCTCTGAGGATGAAGGATAAAAGGAATAAAATTCACAAACTATTTCTTGTTGTAGACGGAAAAGAGGACTCATACCCTAGTTATGATACTGCCTCTCTTTCAATATCCATAAATGATCCAATCAAATTCGATGGACACCAGTTTGGGATATTTAGTCCAATATTTACTCCATTTAAAAATGGAGTTGATATGATTGAAACAATACTTAATAAGAGGGTTGCTTTTTACTATGTATCTAACCTTCATCCGATTTTAAAAGTGATAATATCTGAGTTTGGTTTAGAAGGGTCAAATCAAATTTATTACTCACTTGGACTTGCGAATATTATAGTAATTGATGATCATCAAAACACTTTGATTGACGATATCAACTCACTCATAAAAAATGAGAGCAAAGATAATTTCTTTGCGTATGAAGAATGGATAACAGATGAAAATGGCAAGATAGAGCAGAAGGAAGCAAAAGTCTTTGCGTCATTTGAGCCAAAGTCAATTGATATTGATGTAAGTGAGTATTTATCAACAGATATAAACTTTGTCATTTCTGAGTTTACAATTTCTGCAAATAAAATACTTGCTGGTTCTAAGAGATTTTCTCCTCACTATTTCGAGTTCTTTAAGAGAATATTTGGTGTAGTTAAACTACTTATAGACGATTTGAAATTTCTTTTCAGCGATCCTAAGGCGACACCATCGGATGACCTTTTAGAGAGATTTCAGAATCAATTTGAAATAGAGAGATCTTTATCTTTCGAAGAGACTCTAAATATTATCAGATCAAATCTGCCTTCAGTTACAGTTGATCAAATAAACTCAATAAAGAATGAAAAGCTAGGTAGATTAATCCAGTTTAGCTCATCTATTTCATATGTTTATAATCAAAGCTTTTGTGGAGCGGTTCCAATTCTTGATCATGTAGGAATTATCAGAAGACATTCTCTGCTTGGTTTAGGGCACGCCATGAATGGGTTAAAAGAACTTTTGTTGCAAATGGAAATTGCTTTTGCAAACATTCCATTCGAAGAAGTTGATCTAAAAAAAGAAAATAGAACTAATACAATCTGGGGTGGAGTTAAACTTTACAATGATATCCCCTTTAGCCTGGACTCGCTAATTAATTCATTTTTTCCAGAAATGCATAGCCAGATTGTATGGGAAAAAGAAGCTGAAAAATCCAATACTTTTCAGACTCTAAGTAATTCTAGAGATCATTTAGAAAAGAATGATACCGGTTTTTTTATGAGAATGCCTTTCTTTTCTGGTCGATTAGGTTTTAGAGAGTATGAGCTTTCAGTTGCTTGTGCACTACAAACCTTGGTATCATCCTCGTCTCTTAAGTGGCATATTATAAATTATACTCATGAAATCATTCATGGTCATGTTAGGGTAATTCTAAATAAACTTATTAGACCGAGAGAAATAGACATTTCATATGAGAAATGGATAGAGAAGAATATCGATGGAGTATATGAAATTAACAGAAAGCTAATTAGTGCAAGAGCAATTCAAAAGTCAGATTTGGATAAGCTTATTGATACTAACTATGATTTTTTTGTGTATATCATATTTAACTATTGCATCAAGGCAAAGGCATTAGGCTCTCTTAGTAAATCATGGGATTTAGTTAAAAATAAGAGTTACAAAGCTGATACAAGGTTGGGAAGGCCTCTACATGCTCCAAGTCCAAGTGAATTTGAGGAGGACTGGAAGGATCATCACTATAGAGATATTTCAGAGATGTTTGTTCATGTACTTGATTACAAGTATGTTTATTGCGAGCAACTAAATGATTATTTAGTTGCTATATGGACTTCTTGGTCAACTATGCCCATTGTTCAGGCAAAAACTAAACACTACGTACTTAGAACTTTACTCATCATAGCATTAAAAGAGAAGAAAGCAAACCCTTCAATAAGATTCGAATCTTCACTTTTAAGTCTTAGCACGTTGGTTAGTAAATCTGAGAACATTGAGGATTTTGCATTGCCGAAAGAATTCATTCAAAGTGTTATTAATCAGGACAAAGATTCTAGGGATATGAAAGACCTAGAAGAGAGGTTTAAGAATTGTATTGTAGTTGTAGACATGTTTTATCAGTTCTTTTCAGTTGACTTTCAGGAATTTATAAAAAATGGTGATACCAAATTCAATCGAGATAGAATTTTTAAGGATACTGACGGTAACGAGAACTATTACTCAATTGAATTTTTAGGATTAGCTGAAAGTGAGGTTCATAGCAAAGTTGGATTTGTATTTGACTTATTAACAAGGTTGATTAGAGGTAAGGAATCAATTGATGAAGAGTATGAATCAGCTTGGATATTTAGTATATTAGGTTCATATAATATTAAGTAATGGCACAACTTGTAGATTTATTAGGACAATCCGCAATTCAAGATGGTCATTTTTATAATACTCTTGTTTTCAAATCAAATTCTCATGATTCCATTAATGATCTCATAAATTCCTTTGATTCAAGTACAGTCTATCAAAAGGTTGAATCAGAAGATCATGATTTTTTTCATTTGCAAGTTGAGATACCTGCAGTTTTGGGTGAACAAGTTCTATTAAGAGATAATCTTGTTAAGGGTAGGGAGAATTCTGATGGTGATAAGTACTATAGGTATGATATGTACATGGGTGAAATTAAGAGTAAATGGGGGGATTACTATTTCGCCAGTTTTCCATATAAAAAAATGGAAGTTGATCGTCACCAGTTATTTGAAAGTACATTCAAAAGAACAAAATATTTTAAGCCCAAACTAGAAGAGCTTTTCGGATTTCTGGAAAAACATGATAGTAATACATTTCTATTGAATCATGGACTTGAGATTGATATAGCAAGATTTCTTTCGTCAATAGATGAGTTCAAAGAGGGATCAAAAAAGATGATCCTAGAAGGAGAGAACCCAGTAAAAAGTAAGGTCTTGAAAATTTTGTATGCTACTCAAGCTGAGTACGAAAGTAGATCATCCTTAATAGAGAAGAATCTTGAAAGTGTTGACGAAAAATCCGAATTAGATAGAATTCGAATTAAAATAACCCATCTTTCAATTACGCTTGAATTTTTCCATATTTCAGGAAATTCAATTACGGTAAAGTTTGACATAATGGGAAATTATAAATTCTGGATAAAGAAAGGAAAGATTAAAAAGACAGTTAATCTGTTCCCGTTAGTCTTTCAATTTCTTCAAAGCATTGATAGTATTGAAGAAGGATTCACAAGTGGAGATGAAGTAGACTAACAAACTTATGGATACCTTTTTTGGCCCCGATATTAACGCTGTAAATGAAAATCAGCTAAAAGATATAGTTTCATCACATTTGGATGGAGGAACACTGAGTGTTGTGTTAGGTGCTGGTGCTTCATCTGGGTTTGGTCTTAAAAACTGGGTCAATCTTGTAAATGAATTGATGCAGAAAACAGGTATTGACAAAGACATAAAGGATGGAACCGATCCCGATAAACTTGCAAAAGATATTGATTCATGGAAATTTACTTCCGAAACTAATAGTAGTATTCTAAAAGAGTATACACAAAAAGCAAAGGATAAACTTGGAGATTCTTATCTAGAGACTGTAAAAGATTTACTATACGATGGTGTTCTTTTCGATTTTAGTACTGTAGCCAACAATAAGAATTTACTGATAGCAATTTCTTCACTTTGTTTAAGGCAGAGAAGAGGAAGAGTTAGCAAGGTCCTTACTTATAATTTTGATTGTATTTTGGAATGGTATCTTTCAACAATTGGAACCGACGTCAGTATTGTGAGCCTTAACAGCCTAATAGAGAGGGATAACGATGTTGAAGTGCTTCATGTTCATGGTTATTTACCTGATAAAACGGCTAAACTTGTTGGGGATCTTGGTGAGATGACAGACGACATTGTTTTCTCTCAGGATGAATTTGATGATGTGGCTTATGATAGGGGCTTTATTAATAAAAAGAAGAGAGATTTTTATGAGAGGAAATTCTTCATTTCTATAGGAGTTTCTCCACAAACCCTAATTAGGGATATTAAGTTCTTACTTAAAAATGTAAGACAGGAAATATATGAAAGCCATAAATTAGAAAGAAAAAATCCTTTTGGACTAGCAGTAATAAGTTTTGGAAACAAAGATGATGCTCAAGCATTCAATAATAGTCGATCCGAATCTAACTCTGAATACAATAAGATACTTGAGGCAGGTATATTGGTTCATGCAACAACGCATGATGAGGTGCCTCATTTCATATTTAAAATTTTGAAGAACTCATATTAATAACCTTTTGTGTGCAAGTTCCCCTAGTATACTAGAATCCCTTAAACCATCTGCAATAGCCTTTATTGCTTAATGTGGGACTTCTAACACGTCTTTCAAATCTTGTAATTTGCACTAAAAGCCAACCAAGGTAAGCGCTTCTTGAGATAATCTAGCATTCATGCGAAGACTCTTAAAGTGCTATCTGAAAGATTCTATATTCCTGATCTCTTGTAGAACCTGCAACGGGTGAATTCTCTCAATTTGGAAAATCTCAACTTGGTCGAATTGACGAGTTTTTTGAATGTTAATTATTTTTTTTGACTCATGATAAACGCTATTAAATCATTTGTCAAAAACATCTTCCCGTTGAAGATATATCCATGTAAAGGGGCACAACACCCAAATGATAACATGTCAAAATGACAGTATTGTGGGTATATTTGGCAGGAAATGTATGACATTATTTCCTGATTTCATTGGATAATGCTGCCATAATGGCAAATAGTGTACATTGGCCACATTATTGTCTAGATGTAGTCATGAAAGACCGAAGAGTAAAAATACGGTTAAGTCCCTCGGATAAAGAGAGGGCTGAGAGGAAAGCAAGAGAGATGGGCTTGAGCCTATCTTCATTGATAATCGTATGGTTTCATTTCTCCAAAGATCGTCAGATAATAATTGATAAGGCTGCTCGTGACGGGGAATCCAGAATCATTGAACTAAGATCGGACAAAAGTCTTAGAGATGAGTTTTTACTTATTTCAAGAAAGTACGATGTGACAGTAAGTAGACTTCTAAGGTCAATCATAATGTTTAATTTAAATAAAGGTAGTGATGTTGATAAGACGGAATATAGATTTAAGGAAAATCCTAGTAGATGATTGTGGATTAATTGATAATAAAAAGTATCGAAGAAGAAAGAAGAAGTATGAGTTTGTGATTGACTTAATTTCACAGCTTCAATTTTTAGATCCGAAGAGTAAGGCCAATCCATTTGCATTTGTTCCAATTAGAGCTGAATTTCTTCAAAGGAAGTTGAGCCCAGCAATTTCAACCGAAATTGTCGATGATCTTTTGGAAGCAGGTATAATTGAGAGAGATTACTTCATTAGATATAAAAAGTGTTACGGCTATAGGCTGACGCCTCAATTCGCTTTGAGTTTACCTCTTATAGATATAACATCAGAAAATAATGTGGATAGCGTCTCTTCTGTAAGAAACTGCGAATACCAGGAGAAGCAACTTGAGAGGCTTGAGTTAGATCCCATATGTCTTGAGCATATAGTTAAGCTGTTTATTGATGATAACAATGTTGGCGGTTCAATTAGCGGTGAAGAAAAATATCAGTACTCACTATTTAATGATGATAATTCTTTAGCTGTTAACAATACCTATAATAATCCCTCTAATGATATACAGTTTTTGAACTCAACTAGTGATGGGATTAATCCAGAATTGTACAAAACTTTTATAAATAGTTTTTCCGAGATAGACTTAAAACCGGTAATAAATGATTTTGGATTAAAGTACGTCCGGAATGATAATTCAAGATATGACATTGGTAAGTTTCTTCATGATTACATAGCGTATGGTACTTTCAATTCTAATAAGAGAAAGGTGGCCTTCAAAGATGATACTTCAGGACGACTTCATTCCAATATTACTAGGATGTCAAAACGTCTAAGAAGCTTTTTAAGATTGAAAGGATCAGACGAAAAATTAGTCTTAATTGATATTAAAAACTGTCAAATTCACCTTTTGAACATACTGCTGCAAAATGTAGATGTTAATGAGTTGGAATTGGCAAAATTCAGAGAGTATACTTCTGATGGGAAGTTCTATGAACTTCTTGCTGAAGAACTTTCTATTTCCAGAGATAAGTTTAAACAGCAATTTTTTGAATACTTCTTTTATTGTAAGGATAGAGGATCAAGAATAAAAGGAGCTATGTATAAACACTTTCCTGAAATAACTCAGTTTATTGTTGATTACAAGGATAAAGATCATTCAAAACTGGCAATAGATCTTCAGAAGAAAGAAGCTAAAATCATGATTGATGAGGTAATGATTCAGGTTGAGAAGGAGAGAGGTCTAGATGTTCTA
This sequence comes from Ekhidna algicida, assembly GCF_051379705.1. Classification (GTDB taxonomy): domain Bacteria; phylum Bacteroidota; class Bacteroidia; order Cytophagales; family Cyclobacteriaceae; genus Ekhidna. Next base: position 3,750,932 of record NZ_CP179868.1, read on the forward strand.
TTCTTAACCATTCATGATGGAGTATTGACGACAGAAAGCGAAGCTGATTATATGATTAAAATGATCAAAGATTCTTTCAAAAAGAGAGAATTAGATGTGACATTCGATATTAATCTTCTAGGGTAGACTTATACCCACCTAACCGCCCCCCTGGGTATCAATAAATCCAAGCAGGGGGGGTGTTTAAGGATTCAGAATTGATGCAAAAAAGATAGTTTTTTAGCCAAAAAAAGTGGGGTTGAGATGAAGATGTATTTAGAAGAAAAAGTTAAATTACTAGAGGTGGAAGTGGATAAAATTCGTTCCTCAATTATTAAAGATAATCAGCAAATTGATTTCCCAGTATGGAGTCTACAAGAACTCCAAAAGAGGAAAATTATGTCGCGTGCAAAAGCATATCAATTAGAGAAATCTGGCGAATTAGAATTGATAAGAAGACACGGAAGAACTTTTGTTTCAAATGATGAGTTGTGTCGGTACTTTGGGGAGGAGCTAAATCATGAATAGACTTAAGCTTCCAATGCTCTATCGAATTCCTGGTCTTTACATTTGGTGCAACAAACATAAAAGAGCGTTCAAAGGTAAATGTCCTAAAGCAGGAAAGAATTGCAGATTGACCTATCACTCCAGAATTTGGAATCCAAACAGTCAAAAAACTAATATAATTCGTAGTTGGAATACGGACGATCCTAGAGTTGCTTGTGAGAAGCATATTGAGTTTAAAAAGCGACTTGAGGAAAACAACTATTACCTTTTACCTGAAACCTTGAAGACTAAGAGGATTCCTACTGTTCTTAAAGAATGTGTTGATAGATATATTGATCATATCCATGATTGTGATGTTCCTGAACATGAAAAGAAAAAGTTATCTAAAAAGTATATCTCAGATGAGCTTGCTACAATCAATAAGTTTCTTGTTGTCTTAAAAAGAAATGGGATTAAGCCCAACTATGCACATGTTGAGATAAATAGTTCCGTGGTGGGGTTATTTCATGAGTATCTCATTGAGCAGGATTATGCTTCAAATAGTTATAATAATTTCATGAAGACGCTCAAAAGAATGTATCGATACTTCTCTAAAAATGGATGGATAGATGATAATCCATTTGAAAGGGTCATTCTTAAACCAATAGAGAGAAATCCTCAAATAATTTATGAAGAAGAGATTTCAGAATTGTTGGAGGCAATTAAACCTGAAAATGGGTTTGGAACTAAAGGAAAGGAGAAGAGAAACTATTACAGAGAATGGTTGAAGGATTCAATTCTACTGGGTTTATATACTGGAGCCCGACCAAGTATGGTTTTTCAGCTCAAATGGAAACATGTTCATGAGAATTTTATTAAGGCTCCCAATGAGAAGATTAATAGACTTCAAAGGACTACTACTAATTATGAGTTTACGTTCATTACAGAGGACATAGCGGCCTTTTTAGCAGGAATGACTAGGGGTGAAGATGAAGACTACATATTGGTTCCAAACCATGGAAATAGGGAGACACTAAGAAAGCAAGCATCTTGGGGCTTTGCTCATTATTGGAAACTAATTGAGGGGAGAGAAGGCATTGCATTTAAGCATTTACGAAAGACAAAGCTTACGAGAGAAATTCAATTGCTTGGAGATAAAGCAAGATTTTTAAATAGCCATAAATCAGACGTAACAAAAGTAGATCATTATGTGGGCCAAGAGAAGATTGTTGAATCTATGAGAGGCTCGACAATGTTCAATATTTGAGCGTTTTTTGATGAAAGCTTGACACCAAAACTTAACACCAATAAAAAAAGCCACTATAAAAGTGGCTTGATTTTGTCGGGGTAGTAGGATTCGAACCTACGACCCCCTGCTCCCAAAGCAGGTACGCTAACCGGACTGCGCTATACCCCGAAAAACAAAAAAAACCATTATTCAGAACTACGTTCTTCAAAATGGAACGCAAATGTAGAAATTCAATGATTAAAATTCAGCATTCAATTAGTTTTTTTTCCATTTAATATTCCAATATTCTTAACGGATGATTATTCCTTTTTGACGCCAATGAGATTAGGTTGATTTCAGCTAGTTTTATGGAATTATCAATCATAAACTTTTGAGCTATGAAAAAAATCAAATATCTATTTTTTATCTGTGCATTTGCGATAACCTTATTGGCTTCTGCTACCGAGACTGATCCAAAGAAGGAGGTCGACCCCAAAGAACGTGTAGAACAACTTCAGAATCGGGTTCAGGAGATATGGGAGATGGATTTCTCCGAAATGGATAAAGAAGAGAAAGTAGAGTTGAAAGTAGAATTGAAGGAAATCAAAAAAGAGCTAAAACAAGCCGGTCTTGATAGCAAAGTATCTATTTCCATCGGAGCGATAATTATCATTTTATTGCTACTCATTCTCCTCACTTAACATATGGCGAATACCATACCATCCAGATACCCAAGCCGAGGAACAAATGATATGGAGACCTTGCATCAAATAATTGATGAGGGTCTTTTTTGTAATGTTGCATTTATAAGAGAGGGTATCGCCCATCAAATCCCTACAGGATTTGCACGGGTTGATGATAATATCTATGTACATGCCTCGTCAAAAAGTAAATTCATAGATAGTATAATCGGTCAGCAAGTAAGCTTTTCAATTACTCATATGGATGCGTTGGTTCTGGCACCAACAGCTTTTGATCATTCCTTCAATTATCGCTCTGTTGTTGGCTTTTCTGAAGCTAAGGAAATAGTTGATCAGGAAGAGAAACGAAAGTTTTTCAACTTGTTTACTGATAGATACATTCCAGGTAGAATAGCGGATATTGGAGAGCCAACTAATGAGCAAATTTTCATCACGAAAATTGCTAGCTTATCGCTTGAAAATGCTGCCGCAAAAGTGAGAACCGGAGATGTGAATATGAAACTTGATGAAGATGCTCCATGGTGTGGCGTTATTCCCGTTGAGCAAAAATATGGATCTCCTCAAACTGATGCTCAATTAGTTGATCGTCAGTCAATTCCAGCGTATGTTAAACAATTGGTGGATGGATTTGGCAAGCCTTAAAACAGTAAACAACAAAGAAGAAAATCGTTTCGAACTAGCTCTTGATAATTCGATTGCATTTATCGATTATAAAATTGGTAAAAGCGGGGCTATGTACCTTATTCATACCGAGGTGCCAGATGAATTGGAAGGACAAGGTGTAGGACATAAATTGGTGAGAGAGTCTTTAGATTTGATTGAAAAAGCGAATATTAAAATCATTCCTTTATGCCCATTTGTCAAGTCATTTATAAAAAATCATCAAGCTGATTTCCAACAATTATTAGCAGAAGGAGCTAAATTGTAATATGGCAGAAAAAGTTAAAGAATATAAAAGCGATGATCTGACTGTGATCTGGAAGCCTGAAAAGTGCATTCATTCGGAGATTTGCTACAAAGGACTTTCTGATGTTTTTGATCCTAAAGAACGACCTTGGGTAAATGTTAATGGCGCAGCCGATGCGACCATAAAAGATCAGATTGATAAATGCCCTTCGGGTGCCCTATCATATACACTAAATGATGACACTGACAAGCAAGATCAAATTGAGGACGAGCAAATTGTAGAGGTCACCAAAGGTGGACCACTTATGGTTTATGGAAACATTAAAGTAAAGAATCATGATGGATCAGAAACAGCTAAACATCGTGTAACCGCTTTTTGTAGATGTGGTGCTTCTTCCAATAAGCCATACTGTGATGGAAGTCACAAATCGATTGATTTTGAAGGATAATTCCCTATTTAAAACCAGCAAACAAACATGAAACTCACAAAACCTAATCTAAACTGGGGAGACATATTTGCCAACCTATTAGCCACGTGTGCCTTTATAGCCATAGGCTTAGGCCTTTGGCTGTGTTACATCTTTATTGTGAAAATTGATGGATTTAGCCCCGAAGTTTGGCAGGACAGAACAGTTTTTGGAATGGCTGGCGAATTTTTGGGAGGTACAGTTGGCTCCATATGGGCACTAGCAGGAGTTATACTTTTCTTTTTGGCGCTTATTTACCAAAAAAGGGAACTTGTTTTACAGAGAATGGAACTCCATGAAAGTAGAAAAATCATGGAAGATCAGTCCAAGACAATTGCAATTCAACAGTTTGAGAATACTTTTTTTCAATTGTTAAACTTTCATATCAACGCTGCAAATCATATCAGAAATACCAAGATCAATGCAAGTTCGAAATCTCAGAATGCATTCGATGAGCTGTATGTGGATTTTAAAAAGGAGACTGCTAAACTGAAAAAGAGAAGGAAAGCAGATGCTGGAGCTCTAAGCCTTTCAGATGAATCCTTTGAAAACACCTTCATAGCAGTTTTTGAAGGCTACAAAAATACCTTTCAGCATTACCTGGAAAATTACAAAGCGCTTTTGTTTTTCATTAAGAACAAAAGTCACGACCCTGGCTTTTACTATAATATTGTGAAATCTCACTTTACAGAGCAGGAGGTACAAGTGCATTTTTATTACATAATTCTTGTATCTAAAAATCCAGGACTAATAAAGATTATTGAAAGCCATCATTTATTTGAAAAAATAAATGAACGAGCCGTATCTGAGATAGACCCATATCACTTGCAGAAAGTGGATAAGGAGGCCTTCAAAAGGGAGTATTGAGCAACGATGAGTAACTCTTTTCTTTCAGGCTTCCATTCCATGCTTATATCTATCCTTGCTGTTAACGCTGCTTCTGCTTCCATTTAAGTTTGACAAGCTCAATGGAGATAATCCCTATCATACCGGCAATCAAGACGATTGTTGAGAAAATAAAAATAACCGGATGAGTCTGGCCACTCCATACATCAGTTATCATCGTGACAACAATAACGATGTACAGTGTGGTTTCGATTTTGTTAAGTAATTGCTTTTTACGAGTATTCATAATCTGGCCTTTCATTTATACAAGAATAAATGCTCTAAAAACTGATGACAAAATGCCAGGGTATACATAAGGTGAACAATTACTAATGTTGATTTATTTTCCAGAATCAGTATGAAAAAACAAATAATTAGGTAGCGAGAGGGAGATTTGAACTCCCGACCTCCGGGTTATGAATCCGACGCTCTAACCAACCGGGGCGCGTAGCCTGAGCTACCTCATGATTTGAATTAGGTTGAGGAAGCCTAAATTGACTTAAGTCTTTTCAGGTCAGTTTTAAAAAAGGTGAAGAATTAAAAAGAGTAGCGAGAGGGAGATTTGAACTCCCGACCTCCGGGTTATGAATCCGACGCTCTAACCAACTGAGCTACCTCGCCATCATGTTTTTTGAGATTAATTATCATCCAGATCAGGATACATATCTCAAAAAGGAACGCAAATCTATAAAAGATTTCTTTTTCAACATGGGCTTGTCGAAATAGATTTTTTTTTTACCTTATCAAAAATTTAAAAGCGTATGGCTAAGCACAAATATGTAGGAGAGTTTGAGTTCAATGCATCAAAGAAGATGTTATATCCTTATTTCAGTACTGCATCTGGTTTAGCCCAGTGGTTTGCTGATGATGTGAACATAAACAATGAAGACAAAGTTTACACATTCATCTGGGATGGAGACGAAACAAAGGCTAAACTCACATCCAATCGAACGAATCATCATGTGCGTTTCGATGTTGTGGATGAAGACGATGATGATAGCAATTATTTTGAGTTTAAAATTGATATGAATGAATTAACTCAATCGGTCTATGTCCGCATTACAGACTACTCCGATATGGATGATGAGGAAGCAAGCGAGCTATGGGAATCGCTTATTCACGACCTAAAAGAAATTGTGGGAGGCTAATTCTGAAAACCAAGATTGGTACCTTTCTTGCTACCTTCCAATTTTCTAATTTTGCTAGTCTATGAGAAAGTTGGATGTATTAATGCTCAAATCCTTTATTGGCCCTTTTCTGCTAACCACAGCAGTTTCCAACTTTATTTTATTAGTTCAATACCTATTAAAATATTTCGATGATTTTGTTGGTAAAAATTTAGGCTTTTCTGTTTTCGCGGAATTACTCTTCTATTTTTCACTGAACATGCTTCAAATAGCATTGCCACTAGGAGTGCTTGTAGCTTCTCTAATGACTTTTGGTAATCTTGGCGAGCAGTTTGAGCTAACAGCAATAAAAAGTTCAGGCATATCACTTCTTAGAACGCTCCGTCCTATTTTTCTTTTTGTATTTGTCCTTTCTATTGGAGCTTACTTTTTTAACAATTATACAATACCTGCGGCCAATCTTAAAGCATACAGCTTGTTGTATGATATAAAACATACAAAACCCGCTCTCGACATAAAGGCTGGAGCTTTTTACAGTGGTATCCCTAATTATAGCATCAAGGCAAAGGACAAGTTGCCCGATGGGAGAACACTTCTGGATGTAATTATTTATGACCACACCATGGGCAGGGGGAATAAAACAGTCATCATGGCCGATTCAAGTCTTATGTATACTATCATGGATGATCGCTACCTCAAGCTTGAACTTTATAGAGGGCATTACTATTCCGAAGAAGCTACTTCTAAATCTTCAATTGATAGGTTTTATAGAACTGAGTACAATAAAATGGATATGGTTTTCAGCTTAGCTTCATTTGACCTCAAAAGGAGAAAAGAAGAACTCTTTCAGAATAACAGACAAATGAAAAATATCAGTGAGTTGGCGATGGACATTGATTCTTTTCAACATATGATTATTAAGCAAAAGGCGAATTTCATCGAGACATCAGGGCGGTATTTTGACTTTCATTTCAAGAATAAGGAAGAAATAAATAAAAGAAAAGAGCTAATACACGAAGAGGAGCAGCTAAGAGATGTAGAACCTATAGAGGCATCACTGATTCCATCATTTTTGGTAAGTAGACAGACTCAGGAAATCGATAATCCTCAGGATGAGAAATTGAGTCGGGATACGGTTATATCTGAAAAGACCCCTCAGCGATTTAGAAATTTCCCAAAAGAAGATTTAAAACCCATCCGGGAAAAATTGGTTTTAAAAAATATCGATGATAAATCGCTAATAGCGAGTGATAGCTTGGACACCCTTAAGTGGTCGGACTTAGATTACTACTTGGATGAAGTGCACAAGAGTAGAAGACTTACGTTTCCGGAGGCTTTAAATAGAGCTCGAAGTGTAAAGGTTAATATTAATTCTGCTAAAACTCGGCTATATCAATATCAAAAGAATGCAAATCTTTATACCATAGAAATGCAAAAAAAGTATGCTCAAGCATTAGCTTGTATACTTATGTTTTTAGTAGGTGCACCACTAGGAGCAATTATAAAAAAAGGCGGATTAGGCGTTCCTACAATTATTGCTATTTTCTTCTTTATAATTTATTATGTTTTTTCCAGTATTGGAGAGAAGCAGGCAAAAGAAGGTGCCATGGATCCAATTATAGCTGCATGGATGTCTGATGCCATATTATTGCCATTTGGCTTGTTCTTTTTAAGGCAAGCAAGAGTTGATGCTAGAATATTTGAAATAGATGCGTATCGCATAGGTATCGAAAAGCTTAAGCGTAGATTTGCTCGGAATAAGAACAAAGCGTAAATTTGCGCTTCAAATTAAAAGAGGTAGACGATTTTAGAATGTATCTAGCAAAAGAAAAAAAGGAAGAAATTTTTAAAGAGCACGGAAAGTCAGCGAAAGACACAGGATCTCCTGAATCTCAAATAGCGTTGTTCACAACCCGAATCAACCATCTGACAGACCATTTAAAAACTCAGAAAAAAGACCATGCATCAAGATTGGGTCTTTTAAGATTGGTAGGTAAGCGAAGAAGACTTCTTGACTATCTTCACAAGAATGAGATCGAAAGATATCGAAGCATCATCGCGAAGCTTAACATCAGAAAATAAAAACAAAGGGGATCAAATTTCTGATTCCCTTTTTTGATTGTAAACACCTAAGGGCAAAACGTGCCCTTATTATTAACTTATTATGAACGTAATTACTAAAACCTTCCAACTATCGGACGGCAGGGAAGTATCCATTGAAACAGGAAAGCTTGCAAAGCAGGCAGATGGATCTGTTGTTGTTAGTATGGGAAAAGCCAAACTCTTGGCAACCGTGGTTTCATCAAAAGAAGCCAAAGAGGGCGTGGATTTCTTGCCACTCTCTGTAGACTATCAAGAAAAATTCGCAGGCGCTGGAAAAATTCCTGGCGGCTTTTTGAAAAGAGAAGGAAGACTATCTGACTATGAAGTACTAATCTGCCGATTAGTTGATAGAGCTTTACGACCACTTTTTCCTTCCGACTATCATGCAGATACACAGGTATTTATATCACTTATCTCTGTTGATAAGGATGTCATGCCTGATTCGTTAGCAGCACTGGCAGCATCTGCAGCTCTTTCAGTTTCAGATATACCATTCGATGGGCCTATTTCTGAAGTACGTGTTATCAAAATAGATGGAGAATATAAGGTTAATCCTTCCCCTGAGGAAAGAGACCTGTCAACTTTAGATTTAATAGTAGCAGGAACCGCTGACAACATCATGATGGTTGAAGGGGAGTCCAAAGAAGTGGATGAGTCTGAAATGCTTGAAGGCATTAAGATTGCTCATGAAGAAATAAAGGTTCAATGTGCTGTTCAATTGGAAATGGCTAAAGAAGCTGGAACAACTGAAAAACGTACTTTCGATCATGAACCAAAGGATGAGGAGCTAAAAGCTTCAATGCATAAGGCAGTATATCAAAAGTTATATGATGTAGCCGCAAAGAAGAATCCTAACAAATCAGAAAGAAAAGAAGCTTTCAAAGCAGTATATGATGAGTACATCGAACAATTCTCTGAGGAGCAATTGGAAGAGATGAACGACTTCTTACTTGGAAAGTATTTCCACGATATTGAAAAAGAAGCAATAAGAAACTTTGTTCTTGATTCTCAGGAACGAATTGATGGTAGAAAGCCGGACGAGATCAGACCAATTTGGTCTGAAGCAGATTATCTTCCTTCAGCTCATGGATCAGCTGTGTTCACTAGAGGTGAAACTCAATCATTGACATCAGTAACGCTTGGTACTAAGCTTGATGAGCAAATGATCGACGGAGCGATGTTCTCTGGCTACAACAAATTCATACTGCACTATAACTTCCCAGGCTTTTCTACCGGTGAAGTAAGACCAAATAGAGGTCCCGGACGTAGAGAAGTTGGTCACGGAAACCTTGCAATGCGAGCACTTAAGCCGATGATCCCTTCTGAGGACGAAGGAAATCCATACACGATCCGTGTTGTATCCGATATTTTGGAATCAAATGGTTCATCTTCGATGGCGACAGTTTGTGCAGGTACACTTGCACTTATGGATGCCGGGATCAAATTGAAACGTCCTGTTTCTGGAATTGCTATGGGAATGATTTCTGATAGCGAATCAGGAAAGTACGCCATCCTATCGGATATTCTTGGCGATGAAGATCATCTAGGAGATATGGACTTCAAAGTTACTGGTACCAGCGAAGGTATTACAGCATGTCAGATGGATATCAAAGTGGATGGATTGTCTTATGATGTACTTTCACAAGCGCTAGAGCAAGCAAAAAAAGGAAGACTTCATATACTGGGTGAAATGGCTAAGACGATTACTGAGCCTCGTGCTCAACTGAAGTCACATGCACCGAGAATGGAGCAGTTGAGAATTGATAGAGAGTTAATTGGAGCTGTGATTGGACCAGGTGGAAAAATCATTCAGGAAATTCAAAAAGAGTCAGGTGCAACTGTCAATATTGAAGAGGATGAGAAAGGTGGCAAAGTGAGCATCTTCGCAGTTGATGGAGATTCGCTTGACAATGCTATGGCACGAATCAAAGCAATCGTACAACAACCAGAAGTTGGAGAAGTATACGATGGCAAAGTGAAGTCAATAATGCCATTCGGAGCCTTTGTAGAATTCCTTCCGGGTAAAGATGGATTGCTTCATATTTCTGAGATCAAATGGGAGCGTGTAGAAAACGTTGCTGATGTGATGGAAGAAGGAGAAGAGATCAAGGTGAAACTTATTGATATTGATAAGCGAACAGGAAAATTCAAGCTTTCACGAAAAGTACTTTTACCTCGACCTCCAAGGGAAGAGAAGGAGGTAGAAAAAACCGAAGAGTAAGCTAAAGGACACTTTAGATTTTTTATAAGCCCTTGTGGCACAAAAGCTAATAAGATGGTGTTCTGCTAAGAGCACCATTTTTTTGTAAAAGAGATTATAAATAAAGATATGTCAACAGAAAGAGTAAAAGTATTAATCATTGGTTCTGGACCAGCTGGATTTACAGCTGCTGTATATGCAGCGAGAGCAGGTATGAAACCAGTTTTGTATCAAGGCGGCCAGCCTGGCGGTCAGCTTACCATCACCAATGATGTAGAAAACTATCCTGGATATCCGGAAGGAGTAATGGGGCCACAAATGATGGTTGATTTCCAGAAACAAGCTGAGAGGTTCGGCACTGATGTACGAAGCGGAATGATAACATCTGTCGATTTCAGCGGATGGCCACATAAAGTAACAGTGGATGAAAAAACTGAGATAGAAGCAGAATCAGTGATTATCTCCACAGGAGCTTCAGCCAAATGGCTAGGTCTTGAAAGTGAGCAACGATTGAACGGTAAAGGTGTGTCAGCGTGCGCAGTGTGTGATGGTTTCTTCTTTAGGGGACAGGATGTTGTAATTGTTGGGGCAGGAGATACAGCGGCCGAAGAAGCCAGTTATCTTTCAAAAATTGTAAATAAAGTATACATGTTGGTTAGACGTGATGAAATGCGCGCTTCCAAAATCATGCAGCAACGGGTGAAGAATGCACCAAACATTGAAATTCTTTGGAATACAGAGACAAGTGAAGTATTGGGAGATGAAGAGGTCAATGGAGTGAAAGTAAGGAATACTCAGACAGGGGAGGAGAGAGTAATAGATGCTCAGGGATTTTTTGTCGCAATTGGTCACAAGCCAAATACTGACATATTTAAGGGCTGGCTTGATATGGATGATCAAGGCTACATTAAGACTATCCCTGGAACTTCTAAAACAAATATCTCAGGTGTGTTTGCAACTGGGGATGCTCAAGATAAAATATATCGCCAGGCGGTTACTGCTGCCGGAAGCGGATGTATGGGAGCTCTTGATGCTGAAAAGTGGATTGCTGAAAAAGAAGTAGAAATGCTAGAAGCATAGTACGCTTCACAAGAAAAAATAGAAACCCTGAAGAAATTCAGGGTTTTTTTTGTGCCCTAAAACCGATGCGTAGTATATGATTTAGCCTTAAAAATTGTCCAAATTGATTTAGTAAACCAATTGTACACCTACTGATTTTGTGGCCATCCTACTGTTTAGATCAACTTGCAGAAGCAAATGAAAGAGTTCTTTAAAATTCTTCAAAGTTGTAAAGAAATATCACTGAAGGAGAAGTGCTACCATGGAAATAAAATACAATGCCTTGTTAATTAAAGGATGGCTGATTCAAACCATTTCACCGATTGGGTGGAGTACACTGGTGGCGAGAGCTATGCCAGAATTATTGGAAGTCAATCCAAAATTTAGTGCCTACTATATTGGAAAAAGCACAAAGTGGGGAGCAGATGAAATGTTCGTTCTAAGATGGTATCTCTTAAGGATGTATAAAATGGATATGCCTGAACAAGTTTTGGATGAGGCAACATCTGTAAACACAAAGCTATGGGATTTAGGAAGTTTTTCTTTTATGGAAGGCACTCAAGCGAATTTTAAGAGCATTAGAGCTCAGCTAAGGAATTTTTTTAAACTATAAAATATAGATATGACATCAGAACAAATTGAAGCGATTACTTCATCTTGGGAGAAAGTTTCACAAGAAAAGGATCTCATCACATGCTTCTATGGGAAGCTTTTTGAAATCGCACCGCAGACAAAACGTTATTTTCCACAAGACTTAACCAAGCAAAGTGAAAAATTGGCCTATACATTAGGGTTTGTTGTTGGAAATCTCGATCGTCTTGAAGACATTAAAGAAGCTGTTGAAGATCTTGGTAGAACACATCGTAAGCTTAAGATTAAAGATGAGGAATATGGTTATGTAAAAGAGGCACTTTTAATTACAATAGATGAAGCGATTGAAGGAGATAACACTACCGCTTTGCAGGCCTGGGATAGTGCTCTGAGTTATATTGCTGGGGTTATGATCAATGCGCCTGATCAGCGAAAGGTGAGAAAAAGATCACTATTCAAAAGACTATTCAATAAATAGTGATTGTATTTTCTGCCAATAATGTGCGGCGATAATTATTTAGGCAGAATCAATAATCCGGCCGCTCCGGCCGCAATGTAGATTTCGGTATTACTTACCGCTATTGATGTAGGGATACTACCATCCGTGAACAAACTTGTCGTACTTACCGTAGGAGGATTGCTTATATCTGAAAGATCGACTGTTACTAGCGTAGGGATTTCTCCTTGATAGCCTATCACATAGGCTATGTTATCATCAATAGCAAGGGAAATCCCACTGATACCGATATCTATGTTTGAATTAGATCCAAATATGTGACCCTCGATCAAGTTTATAATAGTCAATCCACCTCCGTGGGCAACAATTAAGTTGTCATTATAAATTGCAGTTTGAATTGGAAAACCTACAGGTGCCGTAACACCAGTGGTGATTCCTGACTCTAGAATTCGCAGTTCAGATAGAATAAATGGTATTTGTAATCGATCGCCGATATATAAAGATGTAACCCCAAATCCATTGACCCCACCATCAAAGTCAGTTGAGATGAATGCTGCTTGGCCATCATCGGATAGCAATACATCTGGGTGACCTCTGTCGCGCCCAAAAGACACAGCTCCGAAAATCTTTCCTTTGCTTGAATACTTGAATCGATTTAGAAATGTTGTACCTCCGGAAACAACTAAGTTTCCATTAGAGGCCGAAACTCCATTAAACGGACCTCCTTCCACGGCTATCGGATCTGCAACTAAGCTCGTATTGATTCCATCAAATGAAAAAACGGCTATATAATCTCTTCCTCTTGAATCAAGCACGAATATGAGGTTACCATCCATGTCAAAATCATCAATACTATTCATTCCTTGTGGTGGGAATACTTGGGTAATGATTTCTCCTGTATTTACGTTGGAAATAATGAGTCCTCCTTCTCCGTAGGCAGTCATCAATAAATTGTCAAATATCCTAACAACGCCAGGAGTATGATTGGGAACGTCATATGATTCTTTGCATCCTAGGATTATAAGTAATAGGAGAGTTACTATATATCTCATAAGTCAAAGGTATTATGATTAACTATGATTTGAATGTCACCCCTGTGACGCCTGAGATCATTTTACCTTTATACATTTGAGTATGAAAAAGAATGTTGCACTTTTTATGTTTTGTCTTACTTCATTTATGCAATTGACTGCCCAAGAAATTGCAGCCTATGAGATAAGTTTCAATAAGCTAGATAAAGAAGATGCGTTTATAATTTCGCCCTCATTGAGATTTGATTTTAATGACCATGGATGGAGCGTTGGACCTGCTTTGCTTTACTCTTTTGGCGATCAAATTGCTGAACGAACCCCTCTAAAGCTCACCGGTTTAGCGTTCGGATATGAAAATTACATTCATGGAAGACAGGCCAAGTGGAACATGTTTCATTCATTCGATTTTATCGTACAGAGGATAAAGGATGTACAGAACTCGCAGGTATTTGATGTTAATTCAAATTCTTTCATAGTGAATGAGATTGAGCAAATTGACAATAATATGTTTCTTAGCGCAAGTGCAGGTATTCTTCTAAAATTGAACAGTAAGTTGAATATTACTCAAACAATAGGGATTGGGGCAAATGCCATATTCCGAAACACAACTTCTAGTTTTGAAGAATTTAGTGATGTTTTTCTAAACCAGCAATGGTCATTGAAAACAGGAATTAGATATCGAATAAATGAGTAGCTTCTAAAGATCTATTTCTAATTCTTTTGCAAATTTATAGCCAATCTCAAAAATCTCTTCAGCGTGTTTTGTGTCCATAATATCATAGTTACACAAATCAAGAGGTTCAATAAAAATATCGCATTGGCTTTCTAGCTCCTCTTTACTTCTGTTAACTGCCAGTTGAAACATTCGAGATGATACCTGAATTAGACTAGTTAACTCATCAATTTCCTGAATGGGGCTGATGCTTACTCCAATTACCTTTTCACATTTATTCTTTAAAACTTTGATAGGGACATTATCAAAGATTCCTCCATCTGAATAAAGCTTTCCATTGAGTTTTACGGGGCTAAATAAAACAGGAATGGATGCTGATGCTTGAACTATATCTGCGATAGGCCCTTCAGTCATATACTCTGGTTTTCCATCAAGCATATTGCTTACGCAAACAATTAGAGGTATGTCTAAATCTTCAAGTTTTTCAACAGGAATTTTTTTTAAAAGCCCGGATTTCATTTTAGACGAACTAAGCAAACCTGTTTTTGGTAGGTTAAATTCAGAAATTCCAGTGAACTTATATTGCTTGATTATATCAAAAGCTTCCTTAGGTGAATGACCAGAGGCAATAAATGCTCCAGCTATTGCTCCAGCACTTACTCCTGATATAATATCTGGCCTTATATCTTTTTCGTATAGCGCCTGAAAGATGCCCAAATGTGCAAAGCCTCGTGCTCCACCACCCCCGAGTGCAATTCCTAATTGATATTTTTTTTCACTATTACTAATCATTCTTCTAAAATAGTGTACTGCATTGTTATGAAAATAAAACCCCTTGGAAAAGTATCCCAAGGGGTTCAGTTATTGTAGTTATTTCAAACTTTATTTCTCAACTCCTGGAGCTCTATTTAGGTATTCTTCATAGAGCTGTGTATGTCTGCTGATCATTGGAATATTCCAACCTTTGATAAACACATATTTCACTTGAGTTTTGGTTTCAAATGGATCACCATCGGTAACAAATAAGTTAGCGACTTTACCTTTCTCAATTGATCCATACATATCTGCTACACCAAAAATCTCTGCTGGATTAATAGTTACGGCTTTTAAAGCTTCTTCTTTACCCATTCCATATGCTGCAGCAAAGCCGGCATGATATGGAAGATTTCGAGCATTTTCTACTTCATTGGTACGAATAGCCACTTTTACTCCTGCTTTTTGTAATGCTCCAGCATTGGCATATGGACGGTCGTAACGATCATAATTTCTGGTTGGATTGCTCAAAACTGGGCCTGTAATCACAGGTATTCCAGCTTCAGCTATCTCATCAGCAACTCTCCATCCCTCAGATACACCACAAAGGATAGCATTCGCGCCACTTTCATCGATCCACTTAATCGCTTCCATGATGTCTTTGGATGAATTTACGTTGACCAGCAACTTCATTTCACCTCGCACTACAGGAAGTAGTGCTTCCATTTCAGGATAGTATGGCTGCTCTTTTCCATTGGTAGCCGAGTCAATCTTGTGGAATTGTACCGCTTTGGCCCACACATCGTTTAGTTGCTCCAATGCTTTCTCAGCAGCTTTCTTGATGTCCTCATCAGATCTTCTGTCCCATCGTCCTCTTCTACCGGTTGCAGGGAAATTTAAAACAACTCCCTTGAACCCGGCATACATCTGATCGGGCGTGTATCCATGTAAATCAATCAACGCTGCAGTTCCCGGAAACAAGCCTCCGGATGGAAGGGTGAGCACTGTAGTTACACCATTCACACGAGTTACCGGGTGAATTGCAGAGCTTGGATTTACCGCGGTTAATGCCTGGATATGAGGAATGACTTCTCCGATCTCATTATTGTCTCTGGTTCGAGGATCAGAGCTTACTTCAATGAGTCCAACTTGTGTTCCGGCATCAATCATTCCAGGGTAGATGGTCATGCCTGAACAGTCAATTGTTTTTGCCCCTTGAGGGACGGTCACGTTGGATCCAACTTCAGCGATTTTGCCATCGGAAATTATTACGGTTCCATTTTGGATGGTTCCGTTTGTTACTGTTTCTATAGTTGCATTAGTTAATGCAAAGGTGCCCGTCTCTGCACTTGGAATCTGACCGAAGGCTACTCCGGCTAAAACGACAAGTACTAAGGTCAATGTGTTTTTTATGTTCTTTATCATGATATCTTATTTATCAGTGAACAAAAATTCTGTATTCGCCATGCATCGATCGTGATCTTCGGCTTCCCAAAATGTCACATCAATTTTTTCTTCCGGATCTGGATAGAGACGCATGTCAGCTGAGTCGTTTTCTCGATCGAAACGAACCATCCCATCAACAACTGTAATCATTGGGATTGCATAAATGGATAGTGGGTGATTCTTGAAAATCGCCACATCACCTTCTTTTCCTTCTTCCAAAGATCCTACTCGGTCAGCAATGCCGAGTTGCTTGGCAGGGTTAATGGTGATAAGTGAAAGCGCTTCATCATTAGTCAATCCACCATATTTTTGAGACTTGGCGGCCTCATGGTACAGGTGACGAATAAGTTCACCAGAATCTGAATTGATCGAAGTGGTTACACCATTCTTAGTAAGAATAGCTGCATTGTAAGCTGTGCTATAATACACTTCAAATTTGTACGCCCACCAGTCAGCAAATACAGATGCACCAGCACCAAACTTGGCCAGCTCAGGAGCTACTTTAAAACCTTCGTTTACATGCTGAAACACTAGTTTATCTATTCCAAAATCTTCACAAACCTGCATAAGCATATAAATCTCATCTGCACGATATGAATGACAATGTATGATGATGTCACCACGTAGAATGTCAGCGAGTGTTTCCATCCTTAAATCATAAGCTGGAGCTTTCCCTTTAAATCGTTTGTCGTTCTTTTTTGCATTATACTTATCCCAGGCAGCCATGTATTCCTTAGCCTTCTGAAAAGAACTTCTAATTACATGTTCAACACCCATCCGTGTACGAGGTTGGATGCCATTTCCACTTCCATGTACTCTTGTTGGATTTTCTCCTAAAGCAAATTTGATTGTACGCGGAGCACCTGCCATTCTCATTTTTTCAGGATCGATCTCTCCATATCGAAACTTCACCGTTTCACATTGTCCGCCAATAGCATTGGCAGATCCGTGCATCGCGTGCGCGGATGTCACTCCGCCAGCTAATGCCTGATAGATGCCAACATCCAATGGATCCAATGCATCACCTACCCAAACTTCAGCAGTAACAGGATTGGTTGCTTCGTTTACAGCATCTAATGCTAGATGTGAGTGCGCATCTATGATTCCTGGCATTACGAACATGTCAGTAGCATCGATAGTTTTTGCTCCACTGGGAGCGCTTAGTCCTTTGCCGATTTTCGATATTTTACCATCTCTTATCAGGACATCTGTATCGTTAAGTGTACCATTGGTGATAGTCAAAACCGTTCCACCTTTAATAAGTACACTGCCTTTTTCCTGAGCGGCCACAAAGGTGACAGTCAACAATATGGCTATGATTATATTTATTTTCTTCATGTTAAGTCTTATTTATTAGGTTCTTTAGATCCTTCCATTGGGAAGCTTCCAAATGCAGCAACAGATAAGGTTCCTTCGAACATATCTCCATCAATATCCATACTGATGTCAACAGTAATTTCCTCACCCATATTCAATTTGAAAGAGAATGAAACATTGTTGCCATCTACCGTGAAATCCTCAATTTCATTGGTACTACCATTGTAACTCACAGAGATGGTTCCATTGTAATCACCTGGAGTGCCTTTTATGGTGATCACACCACTTCCGTTTCCTTGTGGAGTTTCGGTGGTATAATTCCAGACGCCTGCCGCGTCTACTCCTTCGCTATCACTGCTTTTTTTCTTCTTCTTTTTCTTCGCTTCGAATTCGTATTTCATTCCGTCCACAAAGACATATCGCACGTTAGCATCTTTGGTGAAATATGCAGTGTCTGACACAACTAAATTGGCCATTTTGCCATTTTCTATCGTTCCCATCATGCTAGATAAACCAAGGATATTCGCAGGTTCAGTGGTTAAGGCTGCTAGTGCTTTGTCTTGCGACAGGCCGTTTTCAATCACCTTCAAAAGATTGGTTCGAAAGTCTTTTGACTTAACATCCATGGTAGAAAAACCGAACTTCACTCCACTAGAGCTGAATTTGCCAGCTTGCGTATAATAATTCTTGATCATAGTGTTTTGACGTTCTTTGAGTGCTTTTTCTTCCAATTCCATTTCCGTAAGCTCTTTCTTTTCATCCTTTTCTTCTCCCTCTTTCGCTTCTTCTTCCTTCCATTCTGGAAGATCTAGTGAGAGGAATACAGGGGCACCGGTGCTTTTTACAACTGGAATTGCATCCCACCCTTGCTTTACTTCCCCCAGCATCATCTTGAATCCTAAATCTCTTTGGAGTGCAATCACCCGCATAAGATCCTTGACGCTTTCTGCTTTGAAAGCAACAGTCATTTGCTTGGATACTACAGGATAAAGTGCTTCCAAAGTAGAATTAGGTGCTGGTCGTTCCATTCCATTTGGACCCGAACTGTATTTGTTTTGATAGTCTTTGGCTTGTGAAGCCTTTCTATACAAGTCGCGATATTTTGCCATTACGCCAATAATTGTATTGGGATAAACTCCTCCTGCACCAGCAAGTTGTGAATACATTGAGGCTTGATCCTTAATGAGCATGTCTTGATCACTAGCACCGCCAAGCAAGACGATTGCGCCCATTCCGGGTAGCATACCATCGTGAGGAACGCTATGAGATGCAGTGAATCCAAGTTTTCGGAAATCAGCAACCGATTTATCATCTACTTTAAGCATTTCACGGACAGAATTGCCAGGAGTAATTCCTGCACGTTTGTCAGTGGGGTTCCCAGTTAGTTTTCGATCATCTTTTTCATCACTTTCTTCTGCTTTCTTTACACCGATGTTGGAAAGACCACTAATAAATCCAGCATACACAAACATAGAATCGGCATCCACTATCCATGCATCTGAAGGAATTGAAATGCTAGATCCTACTGCTTTAATAATTCCATTTTCTATTAGGATGGAACCATTCGGGATTATTTTTCCAGGGGCCTGCACAATCGTAGCGTTCTTGATCACGTACTTATTTGATACAGGCTTCAGATCGCTATCCTGAGACCAGCCCATGTATGGCATTAAGCCAATTAGCAAGATCAGGATGACGCTTCTGAATAAGCTGTCACGTTTTCGCATAGGTTATTTACTTTAGGTTTTTAAAATAGGCAATGAAGTTAGGAAATTATCAGAGCTTGAAAACCATTATTTTATGAATGGTGTTTGATAGACTTTAATTGCTTTTTTGTTGTGAGTAGGCACGGCCAATGTTAATGCTATTTATTTGCTGTTATTATTATTTTAAAATCAATTCTTTATGAAACTCGATATACTCGCTATAGTAGCACACCCCGATGATGTAGAATTATCGTTTGGTGGAACTCTTATCAAACATCAGAAAATGGGGTTTCAAACAGGTATTCTTGATTTGACTCAAGGCGAATTAGGGACTAGAGGAACTCCAGAAATTAGAGCAAAAGAGGCTGCTGATGCGAGTAAAATATTGAATTTGTCTGTGCGTGAAAACTTGGGATTAGAAGATGGATTTTTTGAAAATAATAAATCAAATCAGCTAAAGGTGGCGGAGCAAATCAGAAGGTTTCAGCCAAGAATCGTCATCACAAATTCTATTTATGATAGACACCCGGATCATACCAGGGGAGCTCAGCTTGTAGAAACATCTTGTTTTATCGCTGGGTTGAAAGCAGTGGAAACACAATGGGAGGGGAATAAGCAGAGCGCTTTTAGGCCTGAGCGTTTGTATTTTTCAATTCAAAGCACAGCTCATGAGCCAGACCTTTTAGTAGATATCTCGGATGTAATTCAAGAGCGAAGAGATGCAATAAATGCATTTAAGTCCCAATTCTATGATCCAAACAGCGAGGAGCCGGAGACATTCATAAGTTCTAAAGGTTTCATGACAATGTTAGAGTCCAGAGCTAGAGAATGGGGGCAGCGCGTAGGTGTGGAGTATGCGGAGGGTTTTAAGGTTAAACACTTTTTGGGAGTAAAAAGTCTGTTTGATTTACTCTAGTTAGGCATCCTGTACAATAAAGATGGCATTATTATTCAAATCATAGAATCCAAATTCGTGAGTTCCCCAAGGAGTATTCATTCGTAGTTTTTCCTTCTTAATTGTCCCTCTCTTTACAAATTCTTCAAAATATGGTTGAATATCTGGTACGAATACCTTGATAACACCAGGTAAAACAGGATCGTCTTCATTGTTGTGATGAAATTGCAAGTGAAATTCGTAACCGTCACGCTGAAGCCCCGCATATCCATCGTCTCCGAAGACATATTTGAACCCAACATATTCATCATACCATTGGAGATCTCTCTTTATATCCGCTGTAGAAAGAACTGGTATGATGTAAAGTGGAGATGGTGTATTCATAATTAGTGGTTTACGGAATATCTCGCATAGAGATTCAATTGAGCTTTAAAACACTTGGTTTTTGGACATCTGATTCTTCAATGTGTATACAATGGGTAGACCACTCTAAATAGATGAATGCTTCACACCAAATAGTAAGTTCATTTGCAATTCAAAACGCAACTAAAGAATAAGAATTGAATAATTATGAAATTGAGAAAATGGATTTCCTTGATAAAATGGAAAATGAAAACAGGTTATAGGAGGTCTCAAGAGCAAGCAACTCTTGGGGTAATGCCTGACTATGGATTTTCAAACAAAGGTATGAGAATAAGTACTGTTTCCGCAGGCAAAACAGCTGAAAAGTATGGCTTTAGAGAAGGAGATATTGTAGTAAAGATCGGAGATCATCCCATTCTAGATTTAATAAGCTACATGTCGGCTATGCAAAATTTCAATGTGGGAGATCAAGTGAATATGATCGTTGTGAGAGATGGATCACAATTGGTTGCTACGATTAAGTTTGTTTAAGGAGATCTGTCTAGATATCTCAATTGCACCAAATAAGACTCTTTTGATCCCTTCAAGAAGAAATGCTTCGTTCTTAGCCATTCCAATGCTTCCACGAGCTCCACATTTTGATAAAATTCTTCCCTACAAAAGTGAACGTATTTTAAAATCTTGAATGCGTCAAACCAGTGAAAAAATCGTTTTTTGAAAGCTTCATAGGTATTCACCTGACTTTTGAGTTCTTTGATTTGATTTTCCCAATCATCGCCCAGGAAGGTTGTTACCGTCATTGGAAGTTGCCATTCATGATCTGTCCAGAATGAGTCGATCTTGGAGAAAAAAAGCTTGAGGTCTTCAAAAGTATTCGGATGATACACCTCCGATACTTCATCGGAATTCAATAGGTCGTTGATAGCTTTTCCTGTTCCAAAGGGCACGCGATCAGAAACCCGATCGGATGGACGGATGGTTGTGGTGTTGATTTCAACAAATCCTCCATGAGGAATGGTTTTGTTTAAGAAATAGAAATCTTCGCCAGCCTTTCGAGTGTTCATACCGCCAACCTTTTCATACATAGAGGTTCGCACGGTGATGCATGAGCCTAATGTTTGATGTGCATATGGAAATTCGGCAAAACGAAGTGCATCAATATAGTATCGCAGATACAGCTCATAATCGATTATAGCCATATGATTCTCACCATGCAATTGATGCTCATAAAACACTATTCCAGACTGAGTATCAGGATTCGAATACGAAAGTTCAATCTCATCCAAATAGCTTTCATCACAACGGCAATCTGCATCATAGCATATAATAGCGCCATCGTTACCAACCTTTCGAAAAATCCGAACGGCTTCATCCATTCCAATTTTACGCGCCAATCCTACACCAGCTTTTTTAGGGGAAAGCTTTTGATATGAAAAAAGTACTGGATATCTACTCTTGTAATTTTCAAGCTGATTTAGTGTCCCTGTGTTAGTTTTCCGAACTTCTCCTAAGCAGTTTTCTGACTCATTGATTATTACGATTATTAATACTTCATTGGATGGAGGTCTACACGCATTCAATGAATCTAAAGCACCAATAAGATCAGGCTCTTTGAAACACGGAATCACTACCACCATCGAAAGGTTTTTGGGTGGCTGGTAATTTGGGAATAGTTCTACTGGCCAAGCATAGCGATCTAGGTATAGCGACATTAAGGAGCTAGTCTGCTTATCTGCCAGGAACCCGTTTCTTTCTGGAAGAAGATTCGATCGTGCAGTCGACTTTTTCTTCCTTGCCAAAATTCAATGGAATCAGGAATGATGCGATAACCTCCCCAATGATCAGGTAAGGGGATCTTGCCGTCTTTGAATTTTTGCTTCATTTGAGCAAGCTTGGTTTCAAGAATGTTTCTCGAGGTAATTACTTCACTTTGGTTAGAAACCCATGCACCTAATTGGCTTCCCTCCGGTCTCGAAAGAAAGTACTTGAGTGATTCTTTGGTAGACACTTTTTCAACCTGACCAGTTATAGCCACTTGCCGCTCAAGGGAGTACCAAGGGAATAGAAGAGAAACTCTGGGGTTATCATTTAGGTGGCCTGCTTTTCTACTTTCATAATTGGTGTAAAAGACAAAACCATCCTCATTGAAGGTCTTTAACAACACAGTACGTTGAAAAGGTTGACCTTCAGTATTAACAGTTGAAAGAACCATTGCTGTAGGCTCATTAATTTTACTATCTAGTGCATCTTGAAACCATTTCTCGAACTGTTGAAAAGGGTTCTTTAGTACGGTGCTTTCATCAAGCTCAGCTTGGGTGTATTCTTTTCGAATAGAAGCAATATCTTCTCTCATGTTCAGCTTTCCTTTTACTTTTGGAACTCAACAAGAGCGAAGGTAAAAAGGTTAAAATCAAAAAACGATGAAGTTTAGAATTGACTTGACAGTAGATTCAAAAAAGGAATGGGTGGAAGCAGTTCTAGCTGATTTTAATGCCTTTCTTCAGGATCATGCCGACTGTGAGCGTAAGGCTTCTGCAATGGCGTTAAGTTTGGTGGCCAAGTATCCCAATCGTACTAAAATCATACCAGAGTTAATAGAAACCTCAGTGGAAGAGCTCGAACATTTTCGAGACGTATATGCTATTATGGAGGAGCGTGGCATCCAGCTTAGTCACGAAATTCCGCAGGATATGTATATAAAGCAATTGCTCAAAATATGCAGAGATGGAAGAAATGAGCGATTCATGGATCGTTTACTGTTGGCGTCATTGGTAGAAACCAGAGGGGCAGAACGCTTTCGTTTGGTATACGAGGCATTGGGGGACGGAGAGTTAAAGCAATTTTATCATAGACTATGGGCCTCCGAAGCTCGGCATGGGGAAGTATTTGTAAAAATGGCACTAAACTATTTTGACGAAGATGATGTATACAATAGATTGGAAGAAATGAAACAAAAGGAGGGTGTCATTTTGAATGAGCTTCCTATTAGACCAGCATTACACTAAATGGATTTTTTTTCATCAGACCAATTGATTTTACCAGAGCGTGGAGATTTGCTTATTTCAGAGCCATATCTCCCAGATCCTAACTTTGAGCGAACAGTAGTGTTTTTATGCGAGCATGATGAAAACGGTACGTTCGGATTTGTGCTTAACAATAAAGCACATGTTGAGCTTAAAGAACTTGTTGATGAGGCAGGTAGTTATCCCGCAAAACTCTTCATAGGCGGTCCGGTTGAGCATGATACACTTCACTTTATTCATCGTGAATCAACACTAGCTTCAAGTTCTCGCGAAGTAGTGTCCGGTATTTACTGGGGAGGAGACTTTAATCGACTGACCGAGATGATGAACACAAGAGAGATTTCCGAAGATGATGTACGTTTCTTTATCGGATACTCTGGATGGGCTGCTGGTCAACTGATGGATGAAATGAAAGCTAAATCTTGGATCGTGCTGAAAGGCACCACACCCGAAATGATTTTTGATTGGGACAACCAAGATCTATGGAAAGCGTGTCTAAATACCATGGGTGGGAAATACCGACTCATGTCAAACTATCCAAAAGATCCCCGAATGAATTAGGGTATTTGGTTAGCTTTGTGTCTTACAGATAAAAGTAACCGGTTCCAAATAATGGATAACGCAGAGAAATTGCAGGACGTTTCGAACAATGTCACTAACGAAACGCCTGAAGAAGTTCAGAAAGAAGCTGAATTGAGTAACGAAAGTAAACCTGAGGCCAGTGATAAGAAAGCTGAGGAAGAAGAGTTAGTTGAAGCGGTGGAAGAAGAAAAAGTAGTGGAGGACGCTCCAGAGGAGACTAAGGAAGAAGCCCCAGGAGAAAAGGTAGAGACCAAAGCTGAGCAAGAAGAACTAGCTGAGGCGGCGGAAGAGGAAAAAATAGTGGCTGAAGCACCGGAGGAGAAGACTAATAAAGAAACTCCAGAAGAAAAGGTGGAGACCAAAGCTGAGGAGGAAGAGTTAGTTGAAGTGGTGGAAGAAGAAAGAATAGTGGCTGACGCTCCAGAGGAGAAGACTAATGAAGAAACTCCAGAAGAAAACATAGCTGAGAAAACAGCAGACGTAGTAGCCGACAAAGTTGAAGTAGAGGTTAAGATAGAATCAGAAGATTCTGAGGACACGGACGATTCTGAGAGCGATGGAGACTCAGAAGAGCATGAAGAAGAACTAGATTTTGAACATGCCTCCAAAGATGAAATCATTTCAAAAATCAGAGAAATTAAAAATGAAGAAAATATTCGATCTCTAGATCGGGTATTGAAGGCCATTAAGCCAAGATTCGATGAGCTTTATGAGATTTCCAAGAATGAAGCACTTCAGAAGTTTGTATCTGAAGGAAATGAGGCTGACGCCTTTGAATATCACGGAGATGAAGCAGATAAAGAGTTCTTCACGATCTATGGACAGCTTAGATCAAAGCGAAATAAGCATTACAAAGATTTAGAAAGCCAAAAGGAAAGCAACCTTAAGAAGAAGGAGCATTTGCTGGAGGAGCTCAGATTGATTGTTGACGGTGAAGAGTCTTCAAACAGCATCAATGCGGTTCGGGATTTGCAGTCAGAATGGAAGAAGGTTGGCCCGGTTCCAGGCGCGCAGAATAAGACACTTTGGGCGAATTATAACGCACTACTTGATCGGTATTATGATAATCGAAGCATCTACTTTGAGTTAAAAGATTTAGACCGGAAAAAGAATTTAAAGCTCAAAGAGGAACTTTGTGAAAAAGCAGAAGCTCTCAATGAAACAGAAGATATGAAGTCTGCTGTTATCCAGCTCAATGAACTTCATGAAGAATACAAACATATCGGCCCAGTTCCAAAAGAGGATCAGGAGCCACTTTGGCAAAGGTTTAAAGCTGCCTCTGATGCAATTTACGCCCAGCGCAAGGAGTATTTTGAAGGCCTCAAAGTTGAATTTGAAGCTAACCTTATTAAGAAGCAGGAGCTTATTGGAAAGGTAGAGGAGTTTACAAAATTCAATTCTGACAGAATTACAGAATGGAATGATAAGACCAAAGGTTTACTAGAAGTTCAAAAGCAATGGGAAGCAGTTGGTGGAGTACCAAGGGAGAAAGCTAAGGAAACTAACAAAGCATTTTGGAACTCATTTAAAGCATTTTTCGCCAATAAAAACCAATTTTTCAAAGAGCTTGAATCCAAGCGTGAAGAAAATTTGCTTAAGAAGCAGGAGCTTATTGCAAAAGCAGAAGAATTGAAAGAAAGTGAAGAGTGGAACTCAACTGCCGATAAGTTTAAGCACTTGCAAGCCCAATGGAAGGACATTGGCCCTGTTCCTGAAAAGGTGAGAAACGAAACATACAAAAAATTTAAAGCCGCTTGTGATCACTTCTTCAACAATCGAAGAGATCAAAACAAAGAACAGTTCAAAGCTTACGAAGATAACTTGCAGCTAAAACTGCAAATCTGTGATCAGTTGGAAGCTGCCGGGACAAGTGATGAAGTAAATCTTGATGATTTGTATGACCTAATTGATAACTACACTTCTATTGGTTTTGTACCAAAGAATGCAATCAAAAAGATTAGAAATCGATTTGATGAAGTGAAAGAAAAAGTTTTGTCTAACGAAGCGATACATGAAGGTGATCGAACCGATTTGCGAAATCATATCTCAATGGGTCGTTTGAAAAACACCCCAGGTGGAGCTCAAAAACTTAACCGAAAAGAGCATTCGATCAAACGTAAAATTTCAGTTCTTGAAAATGACATTTCCACATGGAATACCAACATGGAATTTTTTGCAAATTCACCTACAGCTGATAAGCTGAAGGCAGATATGCAGAAGAAGATAGACAGTGCGGTAGCAGAGGTGGAAGATCTGAAATCACAACTTTCAATAATTTATTCACAAAATTGATAAATAGATTTGCGAAATAGCTACACACTGCTATTTTTGCAAACCGATTTTCAGCCTTGCTGAAAAGGCCTCCATAGCTCAGTTGGCCAGAGCAGCGCACTTGTAATGCGCGGGTCGTTGGTTCGAATCCGACTGGAGGCTCTTAACCCACTCATTTGAGTGGGTTTTTTTATGTCTTTTCTGGATTAGAGCCAACGACCTTAGCTTAAGATTTTTATGGTTCGAAATACACCGCATTCACGAGCGGTCGTTCGCGGGTACGAGTAATCCGACTGGAGGCTCTCAAACTCACTCATTTGGGTGTTTTTTTTGCTTCAATAATCAAGACTTACCAATTTTGAATCGCATTAATGCTACTTTTACAAAACTCTGACACAGCAGTATACAAATCTGAGAATGTAACAATAAATGGATTTGTTCAGTGTGCAAAATCACGCCCTTCACAGGGATCATTGACCACATTGACTGATTCATAATCCTTCTTTAAAGAGGTTTGATATAGGCTGGTCAGAGTTTTTTTGTCCCTCACCAATCTTTGGGGTAAGATTTTTGTTTACAATACTTGAACGCTAATTCTGAATTGTTTTAGTTTAAACTATCAAGTGATACACATGAAACTGAAAGTAGCTCTAATTGTGGGACTCATAAGTGTGACATTCGCCTCGAGTGCTCAGATATGTAAGTATGTCGTCAATGAAAAGGATCCTATCACAGATGATATCATTCGTACGGTTAGAACCAGGCTAACCGGACCAACACCATTCTACTATTTCTCCTATATCAGGAACGGCAGTGATTTTAAATTCAGAGTTGAAGTAGGTGACTATGGTGAGTTGGATGCCGTCATTCCAAAAGGCAGTGAATTGGTGATGAGAGCAGGAAATGGTGCGGTAATTCGAATGCAATCCATAGAAGCTAGCAAACCCCAGGTGATTAAGGATTTCGGTAATATGATATCCAGTTATGATATAACGTTTCAAATGACCGAACAAGATATGAAGGACATTACCGAATCAGGTATTGTCTTCATACGTATCGAGGATATGAAAAATACATTCAGCGACCAGGAAGTCCCAGAAGCAGTAGTGGAGATTTCGAAAGCCAATGCTGAATGTATCTTCAAATAGGCAACTATTCAGCCCTTAAAGTTTCTGTTGGATTCTTATTAGCATTTATCCATACCTGAGATAGAATCGTTGCGGCAGCAATTCCCAATACTATCAATACCGTTGGTATGATGATACTAGCATCGAGCGGTGCATGAAATGCCATTAAGTTGACCCACTGACTGTTGATCCATAATCCAAGAGGTATTGTTAGGATAGAAGTGATCAGAATCATGATTATAAATCCTTTAGACATTGAGAAGGTAAGCGAACGAAAAGATGCGCCCAATACTTTCCGAATGCCTATTTCCTTGATTTTTGATTTAAGCTCGAAACTCACCATTCCCAAAAACCCAAGACCCGTGATAGATAAAGCAATCATTGCGATATAGGTAAGAATGTTGCCTAAATCATAGAAAAATTGATAAAACTCATCCAATTGCTCATTGAGAAATCCGCCCTCAAATTCTCTTGCAGGATCAAATTCGGTCCATGCTTCTTCAAACTTTTTTCCCTCTTTGATAAGATTGTCACTTTTGACCTTCAAGTATGCATATTCAAAACGTTCAGGTTGGATTCGCAGACCCAGCGGACGAATAGACTTCATTAAAGGTTCCCAATGATAATCCTTCACCACACCAATAATTGTCAGGGCCAATGTATCAATTGTCAAAACTTCACCAATCGCCTGGTTTGAAGACTCAAAGCCATATGTGTTAACAGCTGTTTCATTTATGATAAGAAATTTTTCATTTTGATCATCCGCATCTTTAACAAAGTCACGACCTGCTATCAACTCAAGATCCATTACTTCAACGTAGTTGGGATCGACAGAAAAGTGGTAAAGTGTAATCTCTTCTTGATCTTCCTTCCATTTTGCACCTGCTCCATGGGACCGTCCAATCGCCGGGTGATGTGAGGTGAAGGTGATATCTTCAACACCGGTCTTCGATCCGTAATGTTGCTTAAGTAAAAGTGGATCGTGATCATGAGTATTTACATAGAAGACCTCCGTTTCATTAAAACCATAATTGGCCTCAGTAAGGAAGTTGGCTTGTTTATGCAAAATTAAGATTGTGACAAGCATAAGTATAGATAGACTAAACTGAATACTTATCAATGTTCTCTTACCGGTGATAAAAGATAAAATAGATCGTTTTCTTGACTGAATCTTTGAAATTGAGCCTTTTAATGTGTTGATAGCCTTAAGTCTGGACAGAAATAGCGCCGGGCCTATGCCTGTAAACAAACCAAGCATAATAGTAAATAGCAAGAAATATCCGTATGTCCCAACTGAATCCTCTAACGAAACCCCAACTTGATTAAAAATCCATATTTCATTGAATGCGACGATGAGGTATTTGTACATGAAAATCGCTAGCACCAGAGATATAAGTGCTGTTAATACGGATTCGGTTAAGAACTGAGAGACGATTTGACGTCTACTGGCTCCATTCACTTTTCTAATACCAATTTCTTTTGCTCTACTCAAAGACTTGGCAATGGAGAGATTGGTGTAATTGATAGAGGCTGTTATCAAAACGATTAGTCCTAGCAAGCCGAAAAATGCCAATACAAACCATGGTAGTGCATATCCGATTTCATTTGACATAGGCCTGCCGGGTACAATTTCATTCATGGCCTGAAGTCTAAAGGTCCATCCATGATGATCTTCGGGTAAATCAAGGTTGGCTTCAGCAAGCTCATTTAGTATTCCCTCCACTTCCTTGGGGTTGACAGAATTGCTAAGCACCAAATAATTGTAGTTGTCCCAAATGTTGCTCCATCTGTCGAAGGAGCGTGATAAGATTTCCTTCTCAGATAGTATTGGTAAAGTGCTCAAAGAACCTAAAGCTTCAAATACGACATGTGTATTCTCTTTATTCTCGTCCAGCACTCCTGTCACCTTATAACTACCATGATCCTCAAAATCAATGGTTTGTCCCAATGCGGATTGATTGGGAAATAATTTATTTGCTAAATCCTGTGTCAAAACCACACTGAATGGGTCTAATAATGCTGTTTCTGGATTTCCTTCTTTTAGTTTGAATCCAAAGACCTGGAAGAAATCTTCATCTGCAAATAATGACTGAATGTCAAGTATTTTATGTGGAGATCTGATTTCACCTCTAAAGTCACTATTGAGATTTGTTGCTTTTTCAACAAATGAGTAGTCTTCGATTAAGTGCTTCTTGAAGAGGAACGAGGAAGTAGCCCTAGCTTCATCAAATGCTCCTTCATGACCTGTGGCATATGTTACTATTCGATAGGTTTTGTCTGTTTCCGGATGAAATTTATCATACTGAAAATGATCATAAACCAGTAAAATCAGGACTAGGCATATTGACATGCTCAGTGATAGCCCAAAGATGTTCAGTCCAGTGAATAGCTTATGCTTCCACAGATTTCTGATGGCAATAGTTAGGTAGTTTCTTAGCATCCTTTTAGTTTTTGAGTTACAGGCTGTTAGACAACAGTCTCTAAAAAGATGTTACAAAATCAAGATAGTTGTATGGATCTAACTGATATCTAAAGGACGGTTTCAACCAACTTGTCCCAATCGAGTTCGAACTCTTTTTCAGTCCAATTCTCAGGAAGTGGATAGGAGAGAGCTCCTTCAATTCGATTCTTTGAATTAGGGTGCGTCATGACAATTTCAAGATCATCCGGATAGGACTTTTCTTCTGTCTTAAGCTTTGTGAAAAAGTGCGCCAATCTTGCCGGGTTGATTTGGGCTTTTATCATCAACATATAAGCAAACTCATCAGCTTCTCGTTCTTGCTTTCTGTCGAATCCTGCCGATAAAAGGAGCTTCGAAATTTCTGAGATCATAACGGCATCTCCTCCGGTAAGCACTGCTGCAAGCACGCTCAGGCCAAGCTCTTTCATAAGCCGGTCGACAAGGTCTCCATTCTCATGATGTCCAATCTCATGAGCTAAAATTCCCGCAAGCTGTTCAGGGTTATCTACGAATTTGAGCAAGCCTGAAAAAACATAGATGTTTCCATCTAAAGTTGCAAATGCATTGATTTCATTGCTGTCATCCAACAAATGAAACTTGTACTCATATTTCTGTGGATTTAAGGAATCTAAAAGTCTCATGGTAATCGGACTCAAGATCTTATTTATCACAGAGTCATCATAAAACTCATATTCATCTTCAAGGTCATCCATGATGAGTTCGGCAAGATCTTTCTCACGCTCTTTGCTTAGTTTGAGATCTGCGCCAGGAAGGCTAAGAGGTCGCCAGGTAAAAGCCAACCATATAAGCCCAAAAATTAGAATTAAAATGAGCAGCTCACGCCAAATTTTCATTTAGGAGGTAAGTTTTGAATTACACTTGTGTCTGAATCTTTCTTTTTGAAAACTGATTCGTATGATAGCCTTCCAAAAAACAGAAAGTAATACATGCGACCCTTTCTTGCTTTTACGGCACCAATAATACTAAAGATAAAGTAGGCCAGATTAAAAATCAGAGCCATAATCAAATAGCCTTTGAAGTTGTCGGTGAGCTCCCAATCAAAGAAATAAATCCTTATTGCCCAGAATACTCCAATGGCATTTATTACAGTTGTTGGCAGTTGACTGATGAGTGACTGCAGTGAATGAAAATGTACAAACAGACCTTTCGATCTGTTTGTATAATAATAAACGATTGCTGCGATAAGGTTGATGATAGGAAGGGGTAGACCTACGGCTATTGATGCAAACATCATGAGGTATGATCCCATGGCATCATCTTTTTCTCTAGCGCTTAATTCGTTTGGTTGTGGAATTGGGTAGTATGCTTCGTTCATGGTTTTCCAGAAAATGGAGGATAATCGTCTGTCATGAATGACATGTAAATATTAACTC
Source organism: Ekhidna algicida (assembly GCF_051379705.1). GTDB lineage: Bacteria > Bacteroidota > Bacteroidia > Cytophagales > Cyclobacteriaceae > Ekhidna. The sequence continues at coordinate 3,782,163 of NZ_CP179868.1, forward strand.
GTGTCGCCCATCGAATGGTTCCAACATTGAATTCATGCCAGCTTTGGGGGTAATTTGCAGTAAACAATACCGCCCACCACGCAAGAAATTGCAATACCATGGAGGCGATTGACCTGAAGATTAGAAGGAAGCCATGTGGTAGGATTACATAAATTCCTCCAAATAAAAGCCTAAGTATCAAAACTCCACGGCTAAGTCTTTCCGGGTAAGGAATTTCCAACGTTACAAAATCATCCTTTGCATCCATACCGAATGGAGGGTATCCATCACAGAGATTATATATACGCGCATTAACCCTCAGATTCCAGCGGTAGAGGCGCTCCTGAAATTCGAAAAAGCTTTGAGGATATTGTCCTGTAAACAATACAATCCACCAGGAGATAAAGGATAGAATGGCTCCCCACAGTGAAACAAAAATGAGCAGAAATAGATGTGGTAGTGCAATATATATCACACCAAAAAGCGTACGGAGTAAAAGCTCTCCTCGAGAGTATCTCTCCTGATACTTAATATCAATTTTCATGTTTGGTAAGGTTAGGTTTAGATGGTAAGATAAAAAGAGCTTGAAAATTTTTAAAAATTAGTATAAAAAAAGCCCTGAATTGCTCCAGGGCTAAATCTATCAGCTCTTAATAGCTTAACCTAATCGTATTATGAGTGGTGATAGATGTTTTTTAAACAGCAATAAGAGTGCCGTTATTACGATAATTTAAGCTTTTCATTCATACAGACGAGATTATGGGTGATTGGGTTATGCTTAAATCTACTTTTGAAGTAAAAAAATATATTAGATAAATAAAAAGCCCCGAATATCTTCGAGGCTTTTTAAATATCTATAGAATGTGGGTTGCTATTCTTCTATTCCTTCAAGGTCAAGTAAAAATGCATATTGTAGAGCTGTTGTCTTATATCTTTTAAATCGACCTGAAGCTCCACCATGCCCCGCTTCCATGTCGGTATCCAGAACTAAGAGGTTGTCGTCCGTTTTCATATCACGCAACTTTGCCACCCATTTAGCCGGTTCCCAATATTGAACCTGCGAATCGAATAGACCTGTGGTCACCAGCATGTTTGGATAATCCTGATTTGACACCTGATCGTAAGGTGAATAGGACATCATGTACTCATAAGATTCGAGATTCTTTGGGTTGCCCCATTCGTCAAATTCATTGGTTGTCAAAGGAATGGTTTCATCCCACATTGTTGAAACAACATCTACGAATGGTACAGCCGCAAGAATTCCATTATATAGCTCAGGAGCAAGGTTTACTACAGCTCCCATAAGCAATCCGCCTGCACTTCCTCCTTGTGCATACAGATGCTCAGCAGATGTGTATTTCTCTTCAATCAGGAACTTCGAGCAATCGACGAAATCATTAAAGGTGTTCATTTTCTTAAACATCTTCCCATCTTCATACCATTGGCGCCCCATCAATTGTCCACCACGTATATGTGCAATGGCAAAAGCATAACCTCTATCAAGTAAGCTTAAGCGAACAGAACTAAAACTTGCATCTATTGTAGCTCCATATGAACCATAGCCATACTGTAGAAGCGGACCAGATCCGTCTTTCTTAAATCCTTTTTTATATACGATCGAAATTGGCACTTTCTCCCCATCGCGAGCGGTTGCCCAAAGCCTTTCAGTTATGTAATCTTCTGGATTGTGACCACCAACTACTTCTTGCTGTTTCTTCAGAGTTTTTTCACGAGTCTCCATGTTGTAATCGAACGTAGAGTTTGGTGTAGTCATGGAAGTATAGCCAAATCGAAGAATGTTAGTATTGAATTCAGCGTTTACAGATGTGTATGCATTGTACGCAGGCTCTCCAAAATCAAGGTAGTGTTCATCACCGGAAGTCTGATTGATGACTCTGAGATTACTCAAGCCATTGGCTCGCTCATCGACCACCATAAAGTCATTGAAAAGCTCTATCCCTTCCAGCAGTACATCTTCTCTGTGAGCTATTACTTCCTTCCAGTTTTCTTTACCGGTCGCATTTACTGGAGTTTCCATCAATCGGAAGTTGGTCGCATCCCAATTGGTCACAATGTAAAATTTGTCCTCGAAGTGAGAGATACTATATTCATGAGCTTTTTCATCTCTAGGGATAAATTGTTTGAATTCTCCTCTAGGATTGTTAGCATCCAGAACATGATAATCACTTACGAGCGTGCTGCTGTTGTAAATGATTATGTAATCATCCGATTTCGATTTATATACGCCAATGTAGTATGAAGGATCTTTTTCGTGATAAACCATCACATCGGTTTCTGGCTGAGTGCCAAGTTCGTGGCGGTATATTTTCTCTGATAGAAGAGAAACCTTGTTTTTGGCTGTGTAGAAAAAGGTATTATTATCATTGGCCCAGGCACCACCACCGGTTGTGTTAGCGATTTGATCATCGATCATCTCACCAGTCTCAAGGTTTTTGAATCGAATGGTGTAAATCCTTCTGCTTAATGTGTCTTCTGCAAATGCAAGGATTTTATTATTGGGACTTACATTTAGGCCACCAGCAGCGTAATAGTCATATCCTTCTGCCAACTCATTCACATTGATTAATACCTCTTCTTCAGCTTCGAGAGTACCTTTCTTTCGGCAATAGATTGGGTATTCCCCACCCTCTTCATAGCGGGTATAATACCAGTATCCATTCGATAAATAAGGGACAGATTCGTCTGTTTGCTTTATGCGTCCAACAATTTCATCATATAGCTTTTCTTGTAATGTTTCGGTGTGAGACATCACAGTTTTGGTGTAATCATTTTCTGCATTTAAATAAGCCAAAACTTCCTTAGTATGTTCGTCAGGATTTTCCGCTCTCTTTTGCTCATCCGTAAGGCGCATCCAGAAGTAGGGATCTACTCTGGTTTGTCCATGTTCCTTCAAAATGGTATCAGCCTTAGCTGCAACAGGTGCATCAGGTCTCATAGGTTTTTTTTCTGTTGTTTGGTTGGTGCATGCCCCAAGAAGAATAATTCCCGTAAGCAATGCAATTGATTTGAGATGTCTCATTGTTGAATTAGATTTTATGGCGGCAAGTTCCCCATTCAATTAAAATAATCCTAATGGCTTTATATAATCGGTTTAAATAAAAAAAGGCAGGCTTAGGAGCCTGCCTTTTTTCAATTTCTAGCCTTTCTATTTCGAGAACATTTCGCTTACCACAAGTTCTTTTGAACCTGGTGTGTATTTATAAAACCCTTCTCCGGTTTTAGCTCCAAGATACCCAGCAGTTACCATGTTTACTAACAAGGGACATGGTGCATATTTTGGATTACCAAATCCTTCGTAGAGGACATTCATGATCGAGAGGCAGACATCAAGGCCAATAAAATCTGCAAGGTGCAAAGGACCCATCGGGTGAGCCATTCCTAGTTTCATTACAGTGTCGATTTCTTCAACTCCAGCTACACCTTCGTGTAATGTGATAATCGCCTCGTTGATCATAGGCATAAGAATTCTATTGGCAACGAATCCAGGGTAGTCATTTACTTCAACTGGAACTTTACCTAGTTTCTTACTCATCTCCATGATGGTAGAAGTGGTTTCGTCGGTTGTTGCGTAACCACGAATGACTTCAATAAGCTTCATCACGGGCACAGGATTCATGAAATGCATCCCGATTACTTTGTCCGGTCGCTCAGTGGCTGCAGCAATCTTGGTAATGGAAATCGAAGATGTATTAGTGGATAGAATGGCACCATCAGGAGCATGCGTATCCATGGTTTCGAAAATCTTCTTTTTGATGTCAAAGTTCTCGGTAGCTGCCTCTACAACTAAGTCTGCATTTTTAACACCTTCTTCTGTGGAGGTGAATGTGCTAATATTCTTAAGTGCGGCTTCCTTATCAGCTTCGCTAATCTTCTCTTTCTGAACCATTCGATCCAGATTCTTTGAGATGGTTGCAATTGCTTTTTCTAAAGCACCTTCGTTTATGTCGATTAGTGAAACAGTGAAACCACTTTGAGCGAAAACGTGAGCGATACCATTTCCCATGGTTCCGCTTCCTATAACAGATATATTCTTCATTTTTCTTAAGCGTTCTTTCCTACACAATTCAAATCCTCAAAAGCAAGTTTCAATCTCTCAACAAACGATTTTTCTGCTTCGCGAACCCAAACTCGTGGATCATAAAACTTCTTGTTTGGTTTGTCATCTCCCTCAGGATTTCCAATCTGGGCTTGAAGATAACCTTCTTTGTCTTGGTAGTAACCTCTTACGCCATCCCAGTAAGCCCACTGCAGATCTGTGTCTATATTCATTTTGATAGCGCCATAGGAAATAGCCTCTCTGATTTCTTCTCTGGAGGATCCTGATCCACCGTGGAAAACAAAGTTTACCGGATTGCTGGATGTGCTGTGCTTTTCTTGAATATGATCCTGAGAGTTTTTGAGAATGATTGGCGTAAGCTTTACGTTACCGGGTTTGTAAACACCATGCACATTTCCGAAAGCTGCAGCTATGGTGAAATTATCGCTTACTTCCTTAAGTTTTTCATAGGCATAAGCAACTTCTTCCGGTTGGGTGTATAGCATTGAATTGTCGATATCAGAGTTATCCACACCGTCTTCTTCGCCACCTGTTACTCCAAGTTCAATTTCAAGCGTCATCCCCATTTTGGCCATTCGCTTGAAGTACTCAACACACGTTCCAATATTATCTTCAATTGGCTCTTCAGAAAGATCCAACATATGAGAAGAGTAGAGGGGTTTTCCAGTTTGCTCGAAATGTTTTTCTCCAGCATCCAATAGACCATCGATCCAGGGAAGTAATTTTCTTGCGGCATGATCTGTATGTAATACCACAGATACACCATAAGCCTCGGCCAGCTGATGAACGTGATGTGCACCAGCGACTCCTCCTGCAATTGCTGCCGCTTGTCCGTCATTGGAGAGGCCTTTACCAGCCATGAACGCAGCTCCACCATTCGAAAACTGTATCATCACAGGTGAATTGGCGTCTCTAGCTGTTTCCAGAACTGCATTTACAGTACTTGAGCTTGTAACGTTTACCGCGGGTAATGCAAAATCGTTTTCGTTGGCATAGTTAAGAAGGTCTGTGACTTCCTGTCCGGTCAGTACACCAGGTCTAAATTTCATTGTATAGATGTTTGAGAGTTATAAACAGAATTTCGTTCCGCAAATATAACTTCTAGTACAAGGAATGAAAACGAACTTATGCTTCGTTGTATGCTTGCTGTATGGTAGAGGGATCCACTTTTGGGTCAGAATCGATTAGCTGTGATTCTTCATCCCACTTGTAAGCTGCGACAGCAAATAGCGTGATTAAAAAAAGTAGTTTGATTAGGATCTTCCACTTCATAGGACTCTTTAGACCCATGCTATGTGCCAATGGTTTAAAAAGGTTTTGGAAAAGGGTCTTTTATAGACGAATGGTCTATTTTCTTAGACGAAATAAAATATGGCGCAACCGCATTATTTTGAGTTTTTGTCCTTTGAGTTGCGCCAATATTTTCATTAGTCATCTAATTCCTTCTTCATCATTGCATAGTATATCAAGAAACCAATTGCAATGCTAACGGCCTCAATACCGTACGGCATAGCTTCATCATTGTCGAGATTCATCGCATCAATAACAATTAGTCCCAGACCTCCAAATAGCACGATCAATCCCCACTTCAGGGCATTTTGCCTACTATCTTTCTTATCGAAGAGATTTGCTGTGTCACTGTTTACCATGTCTTTGTCAATTAGCTTCTTTTTAAGTGAATAATTTGTAAGGATAGATACAAAAAGTATTACTGATCCAAATACTGATATAATGGCCACTATTGGTATTAATTCGTCCATAATTGTTTAATTTTTAAGTTCAACATTTCCCATTTAGACAAGCAGTTGGGTTTGGAATGTTGCAGTTCAAATAAAAATATTTTTTGATGCAACATTTTTGTTGATCGTATTGACTAACTAAATATCCATGGATGAAAAGCAGTTAGTAAGGCAGGTATTAAGCGGTAGCGATTCAGCGATCAGATTACTTATATCAAAGTATGAAAGATTGGTGATTCATATGGTTGCTCGCGTGGTATCTGACAACATGGATAGAGAGGAGTTGTGTCAGGATGTTTTTGTGAAAGTGATTAACAAGTTGAATGGATTTAATTTTGATTCGAAGCTTTCGACATGGATAGCAACAATCGCCTATCGGATGGCGGTTAATTTTGCTAAGAAGAAAAAGCTGGATCAAGTAGATCTGGATCAAGTGGAATTTAAAGTGGGGGAGGACTTTGAAGTGACAGAAGTAGAAGACACCAAGAAGTTTATTCATAAATTGGTGGATCAGCTTCCGGTAAACTACAAATCAGTTTTGACTTTGTTTTACTTGGATGGTTTCAGTTACCCAGAGATAGTAGAAATCACCGGGATGCCAGAAGGAACAGTGAAAAACTATATTCACAGAGCCAGACTGAAGTTGAAAAAAATAGTTGAAGAACATGCCCGAAAGGAGGTAGCATTGATATGAAAAAAATTGAACAATTAATTGATGAAGTACTGAAGACCGAGCCGGACTTTCAGTTGAGGAAAGACTTTAAGGATCGCGTCGTTCATGTCATCAAGCGACAGGAAAAAGCAAGCCAGCGAAAACTATATTTTTGGATGGCTTTGGGTACACTTATCATTTTTGGTTTTGGTTATGCAACCATAGCCTATTTTCTGCCCGGTACATTTGAAAGCTTTAAGGGCTTGAATGATGGAGTTTCAGGTATTATTCCACTAGCAGTCTTGATAGGTTTGTTGACTATTGTGGTTCAATACCTGGATAAGCGACTAGTGAAAAACAAACTTTTAATGAATATTTAGCTTATAGAAAGGGAGCATCTATGGGCTCCCAAAGTTCGATCTTTCTGCCTTCAGGATCCATGATCCAACCAAATTTCCCATATTCAAATTCTTCTATTTCGCCAACGACTTCTACACCTTCCTCTTTCAGTTGCTCTAATAGTTCAACTAGATTTTCAACTCGATAATTAAACATATACTCCTTCTCGCTGGGACCAAAGTAGGTTGTGTCTTTATCGAATGGACTCCAAGCCGTAGTACAAACTTGTTCTTTATTGTCATGGTCTCTCCACTTAAATAAACCACCATATTGGTCCGATTCAATTCCAAGGTGAGATCGGTACCAATCTTTCATCTTTTGAGGATCTTCTGTCTTAAAAAAGATACCTCCAATTCCTGTTACTCTTTTTTTCATATCGGATGTGTTTTGATCCAAATAAAGAGATTAATATTTGGTCTCAAAAAAGAAATATGAAAATCACCTGAAAGGGTGAGCTATTTAGCTTGGCAAGCTTCAAGTTGATTTCTCATTTCCAAAGCCAAAGCTTCTTGTCTCTTAGCTTCTGTGGCAGCCAGCATAGCCATTTCAGCTTGACTTTCTGCCTCTATCTTTTGCTCTTCAAGAAGTTGCTTGAGTTCTTGTATTTGCTGTCCTGCAACTGTGGCTTGGTTGGCCTTTACATAGGCATAAAACATGCTGAGGACAGTAATTAGAATTAATGAGATAGTGATTAGGTTCTTTTTCATATTCACTTATTTATTTTGACAATCAAGCATGGCCTGCCTTGCACGCTCTTTCTGCCTCATAGCTTCAGCAGCTGCTTCTTGAGCTTTTTCTTGGATCTGCCATGCTTCATCTTGCAGGATTTCAGCCTCTTTCTGGTATTGCAATGCAAGTCCTGTCGATCTTTCAGCGTCATTTGCTTTGATGTAAGCATAGAACATGCTAGGTGCTGATATTAGAATGAGGAGTATGATAATTATGTTCTTTTTCATTCTTATTGATTTTCACAGTCAGCTAATGCTTGTTCTGCAAGCTCTTGCTGCTTTCTGGCTTCCGCGGCGGACTCTTGGGCAGCTTCTTGTAATGTCACAGCTTGGTCTCTCAGTTTTTCTGCTTCTTGCTGTGCTACGTAAGCCTCCATGCCTGCTTTTTCTGCTTCATCCGCTTTGATGAAAGCATACAGCATGGTGAAAACGGCGATCACGGTTAGTATGATAATTAGAATGTTCTTTTTCATGGCTGGATCATTTGTTAGTACAATTGGTTGTGTCTCTTTATTACTTATTCGCTTTACAAGCTTCAAGAGCCTCTCTAAGATCTAGGCTAAGGACTTCTTGTCTTTTAGCTTCTGCTGCAGATTCCTGCGCAGCTTCTTGCAATACCAAAGCTTCATCTCTTAATTGCTCAGCTTCTTGCCTGCTTAAGTAAGCTGCCTTCTCAGCTTCGTCAGCTTTGATGAAAGCATAAATCATAAAGGAAAGGCTCATCAAAGCCATGATGCTGAATGTGATAATCTGTGTGGTTTTATTCATTTGTCTTCTGATTATAAGTCGGTCCAGTAAAAAAATCAAACATAAAAATGAGCAAATAAATGAAGTAGTAAATGATGCCAACATTGAATCCAAATACGTTGCTGGAACTAACGCAATTATTCCTAGGAGTTTTAGATAATCCACCCAATGCTTATCCTCACGAACTCTAAATCGTTGAAAATAGATGAAGGCTAAAATCGCTGCGCCTAAAGCAGGAACCCAATAATCGATAACAGTGTAATATTCTTTTCTCAATTGAAACAAGACCAACCAAAGAATTAAAGATGCACTCACAGCCTTCTTAAAGGAAAGGTGAGGGTTGTCAAGATTAAAATAATAGACCATTGCAAAACCAAATAATAAGGTAGTTGGAATCAACCCGATGGATTTAGCGAATGGAGATACCACGATTATTAGTATCGCTGGGATTAAATACCTGATCAAGGCCTTCATTTACCTATAAAAATAGCGGTTTAATCTTTTTCACAATACCGCTCACAAAAAATCAGCTATTTTTAAAATCAATTTTTTCAACATTGCGTTGAAAGAGTACGTCTAAAAATATTTATATGAATAAGTTGCTGTTGATAGCCGGGTTTGTAATACTTACCTCATTTGGAATCTCTACTGGATATAGTAGCGATATCCAGTCATTTATAGAAGGAGATACGCTTAAGGTGCTAAAGCCTCAAGAAGAACATCCGAGTGAAGCTTACGTAATTACCAATTTGCTAAAACGCATCCATTACAGGAAACTATCATTATCAGATTCTATTTCCTCAGTTATTTTCAATAATTACTTCGAGTCTCTTGATCCCAATAAAGCCTATTTCTATGCGTCTGATATTGCCAGGTTTGAGAAATTGAGATATGAACTAGACGATCAGATCCCTGCAGGTGAGTTACAGTTTGCCTACGATGTTTTTGATGTATACCGTGAACGAGCGCTCACTCAAATTGATTATGTATTCACTTTGCTTGATACCGAATTCGATTTTAGTAAAGAAGAAACTTACGTTTTTGATAGAGAAGATGCCAGCTGGCCCACAACTCAGGAAGAGCAAAATGAAGTCTGGAGAAAAATCATTAAAAACTCGGCCTTGAGCTACAAGCTTGCCGGAAGGGATTGGGAAGATATTGCATCAAGTCTCAAAAAGAGATATCAAAGGATTCAGAAAGCAATTTATCAATACAACAGCGAAGATGTATTTCAGAGCTACATGAACGCATACACAAATGCGTATGATCCACATACCGACTACTTTTCTCCACCGGATGCTGAAAACTTTCAGATTGACATGAGCCTTTCACTGGAAGGAATAGGAGCACGTTTGATGCAAAATTTGGATTATACTCAAGTAGCAGAAATTATTCCCGGAGGACCTGCTTATAAGAGCAAGCAGATACAAAAAGATGATCGGATCATTGGTGTAGCACAGGGAGACGATGGCGAGTTTTTAGATGTAATTGGCTGGAGATTGGATGATGTAGTTTCTAAAATCCGTGGACCCAAAGGGTCAGTGGTAAGACTGCAAATACTAAAAGCAAGTGAGGGAATAAACGCACTTCCTGACACCTTGAGATTAGTTCGTGATAAAATCAATTTGGAACAGCAGGCGGCCAAAGGTGAAATGATTCCAATTACAGAAGGTAACACAACCTATAACCTTGGCGTGATTACTGTGCCAAGTTTCTATTTGAATTTTGAAGAACTAAGTGCCGGTAAAGAAGACTATAGAAGTACCACGAGAGACGTGAAGAACTTAATTACTGAACTCGAAGCACAAGGAATGGACGGTCTGATGATCGATTTAAGGTTTAATGGTGGCGGATCTTTGAAAGAAGCCATCGACCTAAGCGGTCTTTTTATTCCTGACGGACCAGTAGTCCAAGTTCGTAATTATGATCAGTCTGTAGACAAAATGGACGATGAAGATGGAGGCGATGTGTTCTATGACGGGCCACTAGCTGTTTTAGTAAACAGAGGTAGCGCTTCAGCATCTGAGATATTTTCAGGAGCCATTCAAGATTATAGACGAGGCGTCATTATTGGTGAGAGCACTTTTGGAAAAGGGACCGTTCAAAATGTAATTGACCTGAGCAGGTACATCCGAAATCCTGAACTCAACCTCGGTCAAATAAAAATGACGTTGGCTAAGTTTTACAGAGTCACAGGTAGCAGCAATCAACGTGTAGGTATTGCTCCCGATGTTCATTTCCCATCTATATATTCTCAGGAAGATTTTGGAGAAGCCAGCAGAGAAAACGCTCTGCCATGGGATGAAATTGCAAGCGCAAGTTTTCAACCAACGAATACAATTAGTGAAGAGCTATTGGATTATTTAAATACCTTATACAGAGAAGATTTAAACAATGACCCAGACCTCCAGAAGCTTGTTAGAGATATAGAAAAAGCCAAAGAAAGTAGAAACAGAACATCGGTTTCACTTAACCTTGAAACACGTCGCGCTAATACAAATAACGACGAAGACGACCTTGCCACCTCGGTGGATAATGGAGAAGTTTCAGAAAAAGATGCGATTGATGAAAAACTTAAAAATGATCCTTACTTGAAAGAAGGACTTAAGTTATTGGCCGCAATCAAAAAATTCAAGGTGGGATAGGCAACTATTTGCCAGATTCTTCATCTTTATTAATAAATCCATATAAGCTATGAAGAAGTTAGTTTTTGTACTCACCATATTAGCTGCAATGCCAGCAATCTCTCAAAATACTTTAGCCAAAGCTGAACTAGAAGCCGAAAACGTTGATGAAGTGAGGATCGAAGGGTCGTTTGTAGATGTTTATGTCAACAAAGGCGAAAAGGTTTATTTCAAAGGAATAATTACAGGTAGCGGTGATGAAGGCGACTACCGCTTTGAAACAGATATTGTTGGAAAAACTCTTGTGATCCGAGTAGACAGACGAAGAGACAAAAGTTGGAGAAATTATCGAATCAATGAATCACGGATAGACTTGACAATCGTGGATGGTGTTAAACTTGATATTGATAATTCTTCAGGAGATGTTAACGTAGCAAACCTAAGAGCTTCATCTTCCAAGATTGAGGCGTCCAGTGGAGACATTACTATAAGGAGTGTGGTTGCTAATCTGGAGGTGGAGACCTCAAGTGGAGACATTGATATTGATGGACTTACAGGTGATTCAGAGATTGAATCTACAAGCGGAGATCAAGATATCTTTAACACAACAGGCAACATTGAGACACGAGCCAGCTCTGGAGATATCACCATATCAGGCTTCAATGGTAAAATAGAAGTACAAGCTACCTCTGGAGATGTTGAGATTAGAAAAGGGTTGGGAGCAATCAGGGCCAGAACTTCCTCTGGAAACATAGATGGATACTCGATTGAGCTAAATGACAATAGCTATTTTGATGCAACTTCAGGAGATATTGAGATTGACTTTAGCAATGATTTAGATGATTTAAGTTTCGATCTCACTGCTACTTCTGGAGACTTGGAAGTGGGGAATCGTTCAGGTGAAAAAAGGCTGCTTATTGAACGGGGAGGAATCAAAATATCGGGCACTACATCAAGTGGAAGTCAAGAGTACGAATAGATAAAATTTTAAAATAATAGATAAGGGTAGCCATTGGTTACCCTTTTTTTGTTTTATCCATACAAATAGACATTTTTGTCGGTGATCAACTTAAAAACCTAACCCAAACCAAGAGAATGGAAAAACCTTATATTGATTCTAATACCAGCTTGCCGGAGATAACGGTAAAGGCAGTAGTACTGGGAGCTTTACTTTCAGTTGTGCTCTCAGCAGCAAACGCTTACTTTGGACTATTTGCAGGATTAACAGTTTCTGCATCAATTCCAGCCGCAGTTATCTCGATGGCACTTTTGAAAGTCTTCAAAAACTCGAACATACTTGAGAATAACCTGGTCCAGACAGCAGCTTCGGCAGGAGAATCACTTGCTGCCGGCGTAATTTTCACAATTCCTGCCTTAGTGATCATGGGTTATTGGGATGAGTTTAACTACTTCGAGACTGTGACAATCGCATTGTGCGGAGGTGTTCTTGGAGTGCTTTTCACCATACCGTTAAGAAACGCTTTGATTGTAAAAGAGAAACTTAAGTTTCCAGAAGGTGTTGCTACTGCAGAGGTGTTGAAAACAGGAGAAGAGGGTGGTAAGGCAGTAAAATATCTTGTTTGGGGATCACTAATTGGTGGTTTGTTCAAGCTTGGTGATTCTGCATTGAACCTCTGGGAAGGTACTTGGCAAAGAGCCGCTTTGATAAACGATAAGATATATGCATACTTTGGTTTGAACCTTTCCCCCGCACTCGTAGCTGTTGGGTACATCGTAGGTCTGAATATTGCCTTTTTGGTATTCCTTGGAGGAGCTATAAGCTGGTTCATTGCAATTCCTGCTTACGTAGCTGTTAATGGAGGTCAGGAGGGAGTAGATGCAGTGACGCTCGGTGGAAACATCTGGAACTCTCAAATCAGATACTTGGGTGTGGGTGCTATGGTAGTCGGAGGACTATGGGCGCTTGTTAGCCTTGCTGGCTCATTAAGCACTGCTTTCAAAGCTGGAGTAGCTGCCTTCAAAAAAGGTGGAACATCTATGAAGGATCAGATTAGAACAGAAATGGATACACCAATGTCATGGGTGCTTATCGGTATTGGTGTTTTAATCATTCCTATCTTTTTCATTTATCAGTCAGCAATTACCGATGTAGGACTTACTGCAACAATGACAATCATAATGGTTATCGCCGGCTTTCTTTTTTCCGCAGTAGCCGGATATATGGCAGGACTTGTAGGAAGTTCTAATAATCCAATATCGGGTGTAACAATTGCGACAATACTTTCTGCCTCTCTCTTGCTTCTCACTTTGATGGGGACAGGGAATGAATTGGCTGGGGCTGCTGCTGCAATTCTAATTGGTGCAGTTGTATGCTGTGCCGCGGCAATAGCAGGAGATAATATGCAAGACCTGAAAGCAGGCCACATTCTAGGAGCGACTCCATACAAGCAGCAAATCATGCAGATGGTTGGTGTTATAGCCGGAGCTTTGGCTATTCCTCTAGTGTTAAACTCACTTCTAATAGCCTATGGCATGGGAGCACCTACCGAGGCAAACCCAGAATCTTTGACTGCACCACAAGCAACTCTGATGCAAAGTGTAGCTCAAGGAATATTTGGTGGAGGTTTACCATGGAATATGGTATATATAGGTGGAGCAATTGGTATTATAATCATTCTGATTGATCAATACCTGAAATCTAAAGGCTCAGAGTTCAGAATGCCTGTACTTGCTGTAGCTGTTGGACTTTATCTTCCGTTTGAATTAGACTCTTCCATCTTTATAGGAGGATTGTTAGCTCATTTTCTTACCAAGGCAACAAAAAATAGTGGAGGTAAGGAAAAGGCCGCTAATGCTGGTTTGCTGCTCGCATCTGGTTTAATTACCGGCGAAGCACTCATGGGAATTGGTATCGCAATTGCCATTGCTGGATTTGGATTCGAGCAATTAGCGGGATACGATATGGAGATGCTATACGAAAATTTGGGTCTCCTTATACTTATTGGAGTCCTACTATTTGTTTATAAATCAGTTATCAAAGTATCTAAGGAAGAAGATTAATCCTGTACGAAAACGAACGTAAAATGTGTACACCTGAATCCACTTTTACATGTGGATTCAGGTGTATTTTTTTGTAAACCAGTCAGTTAGCTATTCTGGCATGGTTTTGATTTAAATAGTACTTAAGAAAACCCAAAACCCATGCTCAAGAATTATTTTAAAACCGCAATTAGGAACCTAACCAGGAACAAGGTTTATAGTATTCTCAATATTTTAGGCCTGGCACTTGGTATTGGTTGCGCACTAGTCATTTACAAAGTAATTGTCTTTGAGAATAGTTTTGATGAGCATCAGAAAAATTACGATAACATCTATCGTGTTGTCACTCACGGAATTAGAGCGGGTGAAGTAAGCAAAGGAGCAGGTACACCGCATCCAGTTGGGTCTTCTCTCAGAGAAGATTATCCTGATGTGGGCAAAGTGGTGAGAACTCATTATGTATGGGGAAATCAGGTCAACGTAAAAGAAGGCAATGAAATAAAAAAATTCCTTCTCGAGGATGGAATAGCCTATCTAGATAATTCATATTTTGAAGTATTTACAGTAGAGTTTCTGGGAGGTGATAAAGAAACAGCATTGACAGAGCCCAATACGGCGGTTATTTCCGCTTCACAGTGTAGGAAATTGTTTGGAATTGAAAATGGAAAAGAAGCTGACGCAATTGGCAGAACTTTGAATATTGGAAATCTTCAAGACTATAAGGTAGTTGGAGTCATTGCAGATCCTCCGGAAGCCACCAACTTCCCATTCACCATATTGTTAGACTATGATTCGCAAGCCTCAATTAATCCCTATTATGGCGAAGGTAAACGATGGAATTCTACAAGCTCAAGTACAAATACGTACATCCTGGTAGCAGGTGGATTTAACCAGAAAGCATTTGATACGAAACTGATTGACTTTGTAGAAAAACACTATGAAGAGGGAGCCTCTGAAAGAAGAAGATTTGTAACTCAACCTTTGGCATCCATTCACTACGATGATGAATACGGAAGCTACAGCTATTCCACATCACCAGCTTTGATTAAAGCCATGACTGTAATAGCTATTTTCTTGATTCTTACAGCTTGCATTAACTTCATCAATCTGGCTACTGCGCAGGCAGCCAACCGATCAAAAGAAATAGGAATACGAAAGGCAATTGGTGGATATTCACGCCAATTAGTAATCCAATTCTTCACGGAAATAACGCTAATCACGCTTTTCTCATTATTCTGCTCTCTGGCGATTGCTGAGTTCCTCTTTGTACAGCTTGAGGATGTGATAGGGACCAGATTAACCCTGGATTTATTCTCTGGTTTTGAAACAGTCGGTTTCTTACTGATACTTCTTGTTTTGGTAAGCTTTCTGTCTGGTTTTTATCCTTCCATTCTGCTCAGCGGGATGAACACCGTAAAGGCATTGAAAAGCAAAATAACTGCCAAGGATCATTCCGGAGGTCTTAACTTGAGAAAGACATTGGTTATCGCGCAGTTTACAATTTCACAGTTCTTAATTATTGGTACTGTGATTATAGCCGCTCAAATGAAGTACTTTATGGAAAAAGATCTTGGTTTTGAAAAGGAGGCAATAATCAAAAGTTACTTGCCTGAAAGAGATGAAACTAAGAATGCGCGTTTTAAGTCATTGATGTTGGAAGATCCAGCTATTGAAAACATTACCTTTTCGTTAAGTTCGCCGACTGGTAATTCCAATTCGCACTCCAACTTCAACTACCCACCATTAGATATTGAAGAAGACTATAATGCAAGCTATAAGGCTGCCGATGAAGAATATGTAAATTTATATGGCCTTGAGATTTTAGCAGGACGGAACATACGTAAGAATGATAGCCTAAACTATGTTGTAGTCAACCAAAAGATTGCTGACTTGATGGGCTTTAAAGATGACTATGCAGGCGCTCTAGGAGAGCGTTTGACTTCAGGTTGGGCGAAAGGTGATCTGAAAGTAATTGGTGTGATGAAGGATTTCCATTCACGAGACTTAAGTGAGGGCTTCCAATACGTGATGCTCTTACGTGATCCAGATACTTACTATGAAATTGCATTTAAAACTAAAGATGGTTCCAATGTGAATTCTGCAATTACCCATTTCGAAAACACATGGGAAAAGGTATATCCTGAATTTGTTTTGGATTGGGAGTTTTATGATGAAGAACTAGCAAATAATTATGAACAAGAACAAAGCGTAGCTACTTTGATGAGTACTTTTTCCGCCGTTTCTATAATTATCGGCTGTCTTGGATTATATGGCTTGATTGCATTCATATCCGCAAACAGAACCAAGGAAGTGGGAATCAGAAAAGTTTTAGGCGCTTCAATCTTTAGCATCATAGGTAAGTTTACCAGAGAAGTATTTGTGCTTGTCATCGTGGCCTTCTTGATAGCAGCTCCAGCTGCATATTATATTTTGAACCAGTGGCTAAATGATTATGAGTTCAGAATTGATATTGGCGTTGGTTTTTTCGTGCTGGCTTTTCTTGTAACACTGTTTATTGCAGCTATCACCGTTAGCCACCGAACGATTAGTACAGCTTTAATTAATCCAGCTACAACCCTTAAAGACGAATAATTCAGGTTTAATCGTAAGTCACTGAAAAGAAATTTCAGCGACTTGCCCTTTATAAAAAATGGAGCCTAAGGCCAGCTAAACTTTCCATATATTTGACGGATTCGCAGCATGCAAAAAGTCACGTATGAGTAAAGAACAGTTTAGCAATAGATGGGGGATAGTGTTGGCCGCCTTAGGGATGGCAATTGGTGCCGGAAACCTTTGGCGTTTTCCAAGGTTGGCAGGTCAATATGGAGGCTCTTTTATTCTTCTTTGGATTCTATTCCTCTTCATCTGGTCTATACCACTTCTACTATCTGAATTTGCGATAGGAAAAAAATTCAAGAAAGGAGTTATTGGAAGCTTTGCTCAATTTGCAGGGAAGAAATACGCATGGATGGGCTTCTTTATCACCATGTGTACGCTTGGAATTGCCTTTTATTATTCCATCGTTACGGCATGGTCGTTTAGGTATCTGACATTCTCGTTGAGAAATATATTCAGGGAGGCCACACTACTCGAAACCCTGCAATCTGACCCTGACTATCTCACCAATTTTTGGAACGGTATTTCCAATGGAGACTGGATAACCGTTGTGGTTTACATATGCGTCATCTTCCTTGCCGCATTCATCTTGATCAGAGGCGTAAAAAACGGGCTTGAAAAAGCGAATAAATTGTTAATTCCTAGCCTCTTTATTTTATTGGTAATTATTGTGATGGTTTCGCTCAGTATGGAGGGAGGTGTAAGAGGGTTGGAATATATGTTTGCGGTAGATTGGTCTCTCTTTAGTGATTCTACAATCTGGATAGAGGCATTATCTCAATCAGCCTGGAGTACAGGAGCCGGCTGGGGATTGATGATGACATTGTCAGCTTTTTCTAGAGATGATGAAGATGTAACACTAAACACCTTTATTGGGGCGTTTGGAAACAACACAGCCTCGTTATTGTCTGGCATGGCTATATTGCCAGCCGTCTTTGCGCTGGCTGCTTCTGATGCAGAAGCTATATCCTTCTTGCAATCCGGAAATCAGGCGCTTACCTTCACTATCATCCCAATGCTTTTTGCAAATGTGCCAGGAGGTGATTACTTATCAGTTTTGTTTTTCCTAGCGCTTTTTGTAGCTGCCTTTAGCTCGCTGCTACCAATGATTGAACTATTCATGCAAAATGTGAGAGACTTAAATATTTCCAAACGTAAGACACTCATCTTCGTCATCGTTAGCTTTATCGCTTTTGGGTTTCCTTCTGCATGGTCGTTAAATTTCTTTTCCAACCAAGATTGGGTATGGGGAGTAGGTTTGATTGTAACAGGCCTTTTTATTCTCATAGGAGTGGCAATGAACAACCCGATTAAGTTTAAAGAGTCAACCATAGATATCGGGTCCGATATGATTCTTCCTTCCGGATTTTTCAGGTTTGCGATCTTTGCCAATATAGCTATTGGATTCTTTTTGATCTATTGGTGGCTCTCACAAGATTATAGCTCTACCTGGTTTAATGAAGAAGGACAATGGGACCTATTTGGCACCTATAGCAATGCATCAACGATTACTCAGTGGGCCTTGGTGATAATAGTCGGGATTTTATTAAATAGATATTTGTATAAGAAATTTGTAAAGGAATGAGCACAGGAGGTATCATAAGTATGATTGTCATTCTAACTATTGTGGTAGGTGGCTTCATTTATTTTTTGACTAAAGCAATAAAAAAAGAAAAAGGAAAATAGACATATGGATAAAATTGACCCATTAAATCAAGTAGCTGAATTTCATAACACATTTAGACATCCTGTTCTGGACACACCTCAGATTCCATCAGAGGACAGGTGCAAACTGAGAGTATCCTTGATTGCAGAAGAACTTAAGGAGTTGCAGGAAGCGATTGATGATAATGACCTAGTAGAAATAGCTGATGCACTTTGTGATATTCAGTACGTATTGTCAGGAGCCGTACTTGAATTCGGATTAGGCGATAAGTTTAGAGACTTGTTTGATGAAGTACAACGATCCAATATGAGTAAGGCGTGCGATACGGAGCAGGAGGCAAAGGATACTGTTGAACACTACAAATCCAACAAGGATACAGAGGCCTATTACGAACAACGAGATGGAAAGTGGTTAGTTTATCGAAAAGGTGATAATAAGACGTTGAAATCCATCAACTATTCTCCTGCTGATTTGAAGGCAATTCTTGATCGATAAGGATAAATTAGGTGTGCGTTGTTCTAAGGTCATAATGCGATATACACTTTCAGTACTACTTCTTGTTTTTGCTTTTTTATCGAGCGCACAAACAACTAAAATCTTATTTGTAGGAAATAGTCTAACGTATACAAATAACCTTCCTTCATTAGTGGAACAAGAAGCTAAGAGTAGGGGAGTGAAAGTAAAAACGCTGACTTTGGCCTATCCCAATTACGCAATTATTGACCACTGGAATGATGGTGAAGTTCAGAAGTATATAAAAAGCGAAAAGTATGACTATGTCATAATACAGCAGGGTCCTTCATCCCAAAGCGAAGGACGCAAGATGTTAATAGAAGACGGTAATAAATTGCAAAAACTCTGTGAGCAAAGCGGATCAAAGCTTGTCTATTTTATGGTATGGCCATCGCAGACCTATTACCATACATTTGAAGGTGTAATAAAAAACCATCGGGATGCGGCTAAAACGAATGAGGCAATTCTGTGTCCAGTTGGAGAAGCTTGGAAAGCTTATTTTGAAAATACAGAAGACTATTCATTATACGGACCAGATGGATTCCATCCTTCTCCCAAAGGAAGCAGGCTAGCAGCTGAAGTTATAGTTGACACCTTATTCGAACAATGAACAAGCTAAAACAGATCGCGGATTTACCTATTAGGATCACTGTGGGATTTCACTTAATCTATGGTACCCAGGATAATGTTTTTTCTTGGGATCGAATGTTGGAGTTTAGAAACTTTTTGGAAGCATTTGGTGCTCCTTTACCATTGATTTCAGCTATTATATCTGTTTATGCCCAATTCATTTGCGGTATTTTGTTCATTCTTGGATGGAAGGTTCGATATGCAGGTGCAATTATGACTTTCAATTTTATTGTAGCAATACTGCTGGTACATCTAACTGATCCATACCCAACTATTTATCCTGCCATTTCAATGCTTACCGGAGCTATTTTCATGTTGCTAAATGGAGCTGGACCTGTAAGTCTTGATTATAAGTTGGCCACAAAAAAAGGTGACCGCTAAGCCACCTTTCTCTGTAGTAGAGTAGTATGAAAAATCTTTAATCAACTTTTGTCATATAAACTGATCGATTTTTTTCGTGTTCATCACTGACTAGAATGCCATCAACTAATTTCCACTCATCATCATCCGTGCTTATGCTAAAGTCATCACCGTCATCATCAATGTCTTCAATGACCAAATAGCCACGTTTATTGATGTACCACGTTCCTGTTTCAGTTTCTGTCTCGTCGTAAGCATTAACTGTGATCTTAACGTCGTTATCGCGTTGGAATTCGAAATAGATTTCAATGTCTTCCATGATACCTCCCACAAAGCCAGATACTGCCTTTATGAATACTTCTTCGAGCATTGTATCAGCCTCTTCGGCTTCTTCGTCCATTTCTTCTTCAATATCAATGACCAGTTTCCAAGTGCCTATAATGTCTTTTTCCTGTACTCTTTGAGCCTGTACGACTATCGTAAGGCAAAGTGCTGTGATAAATAATCCGATTGTCCTTTTCATCTTACTGTTAAGTTGTATATTGTTATGCAAGGTACTGTATATACTAGAATTCCTATAATAAGGTTTCATTTCTTTATAACTATAATTCACTGCCCACTATTTTATACCTTTGCAGCAAGATTTTATAGAGAATATGTTTGATAGTTTAAGTGTAAAGCTGGATCGGGCGTTTAAGACGCTCAAAGGACAAGGACAGATCACAGAGATCAATATCGCTGCGACGATAAAAGAGATCAGAAGAGCTCTCGTAGATGCTGATGTGAACTATAAAGTAGCCAAAGAGGTAACAGATAAAATCAAAGAAGAGGCGCTTGGTCGTGACGTTCTTATCTCAGTATCTCCAGGACAATTGCTTACAAAGATTGTATCTGAAGAGCTGACTAATCTCATGGGTGAGACCAATGTTCCTGTTAGTCTGGAAGGAAACCCAAACATTATTTTGATATCCGGTTTGCAAGGTTCTGGTAAGACAACCTTTACCGGCAAGCTGGCCAACTTGATGAAGAAGCAGGGGAGAACTGTACTGCTCGCAGCTTGTGATATTTATCGACCTGCCGCAATTGATCAGTTAAAGGTGCTTGGAGAGCAGGTTGGAGTGGAGGTTTATGCCGAACCTGAAAATAAAGATGCTGTTCAGATTGCAAAAAATGCGATCAAACATGCAAAGGATAATGGCAAGAAAACGCTCATCATAGATACAGCTGGACGTTTGGCTGTGGATGAACAAATGATGAACGAAATTTCTGAGCTGAAGAAGGCGGTTAATCCAGCAGAAACATTGTTCGTAGTTGACTCCATGACGGGGCAGGACGCCGTGAATACTGCAGCGACATTCAATGAACGACTCAATTTTGATGGGGTAGTGTTAACTAAGTTAGATGGAGATACACGAGGTGGTGCGGCCCTTTCCATAAGAAAGGAAGTAGAGAAGCCAATCAAATACATATCTACAGGTGAGAAGATGGATGCCATTGATCTCTTCCACCCAGATAGGATGGCGAGCAGGATTCTCGGAATGGGAGATGTGGTCAGCTTGGTAGAGCGCGCTCAGCAAAACTACGATGAGGAAGAAGCTAGAAGAATCAATAAAAAGATCCGAAAGAATCAATTTGGATTTGATGATTTCCTTGCTCAGATGGAACAGATGAAGAAAATGGGGAGCATGAAAGACCTGCTTGGTATGATCCCAGGGATGGGCAAGGCGATAAAAGATATTGATATTGATGATGATTCGCTCAAGCCTATTGAGGCTATCATAAAGTCGATGACACCAAAGGAACGGACGCAACCGGAAATCCTTAATGGCAACCGAAAGCAACGGATAGCCAAGGGAAGCGGAACCTCAATTCAGGAGGTAAATCAATTACTAAAGCAGTTTGAGCAAATGCGTAAGATGATGAAGATGATGAATAAATCCGGCGGAAAACGTGCGCTCGCAAATATGCTAGGAGGGATGAAATAATCAGATCATTCTATTAATATTTTCGTCATTCTTTTGGCTACAGCAGACGATTCTGAGTCACTTTATATAGTTTTACATCTGATCAAAAACACCTGTAGTACTGATAAATATCCTATTGCAGCGTATTACTGATACCTATTTTGTGGTTTCTAACCAATAGATGAATGCCATGAAAAAAATATTAGTTCCTACCGATTTTTCCAGTTTGTCTGAGCATGCATTGGATTTTGCAATTCAACTAGCCAAGCCTCTCAAAGCAAGTGTGGAGGTAATACATTTAGAAGAAGTTCCTTTGGGTGATTTGTCGTTACACCTTTCGGGTGAAGCAGGAGGTAGTACAGTTTCTCAAGATTCCTTGTATGTCGCACAATTGCTTAGATCAAATAAGCAAAAGTTAAATACGCTGAGTGAGGAGTATAATACTGATGAAGTTCCCGTAAAAGCATTTCAAATTGGAGGTGGCTTTCTGAAAGGAATGCAACATTACACTACTGAAAATGAGATTGACTTGGTTGTTATTGGAACGACAGGTGAGGAGAGTATTCAAGAGTTCTTTAGTGGAAATCACACTGAACAATTGATTGAGCATTTAAATGTTCCGGTTGTTTCACTTCAGGATCAGCAATTTCACCCAATCGAAGACATTGTCCTAGGGCTAGATATCGAAGATGAAAAGTATACTCGGCAGGCGTTTGAAAAAGTCAAGGTCATCTGTGAAGCTTTGGGCTCTACACTTCATATCATAGATGTGACCAAGTCTAAAGATGACGAAAAAATGATGGGCATGCTGAATAAAATTGCGAAGATCGCTGGTCTGCCCAACTTCCTTGTTGATGTAATTGAAGATAAAGATTCTAAGAATGCGCTGTTGGATTATGCTGAAGGTACAGGCGCAGGCTTGATCATAATTTTATCAGAAGCCAAAGGCGGATTGAGTCGTTTTCTGCAACATTCATTTGCAACGCGGATGACCAAGAAATCCTCGATTCCGGTGCTTACCATTAACAAATCACACCTTTAAAGGATTAGAAACGATAAAGGCTCATTGTTATGAGCCTTTATCTATTCACCTTCAGTCAATGCTTGCAACGAAGGTTGAAAAGACTTCTTTATGTCGGTTCAAGTCTAAATCAGCTGAAACTGCCACACGAGCGATATAATCTTTATCGGCTTCTTTTGTGGTTCCTTGAGTTGAGGTTGCTGGAATCGTCCAGTAGCATCCTTTTAGTTGTCCGTAACTGACACAGTATTTGCTTTCGTCTGGAATTTCAGTGATCATCAGATTTATCAATTTATCGTTCAAGGCTCTTTTAGAAGATTCTCTTTCTTCGTGCGAACTCCCCTTGGTTGGTAGATCCAATGAAAACACTGATGGTGTAAATCCTTTCAGTGCTAATTCTTCAGAGACAAAATTGATTTTTGCTTCCGGCAATTTCTTTTTGATATGATTGACAAATTCACGTGTATTTTTATACGCATCATGGATTCGTTGATTCATGGAAGGTAATTGCTCTGCTAATATTTTTACCTGAAGACTGGTGGCCTCATTGTCACAAAGCATCAGGTGTCTAGCTATTTTCCCCATCAACTCTTCAGCTTTCTCATTGGCTACACAGTAACCTGCCGTGCACTTACCTCCGCTTGGGAATTTGGAACCGCTTACATAAGCAATCGAGCGCACGGTTGAAAGAATTCCTCCTTCAGCCAAGAATTGGACGTTAGGACAAAAGGTCTGATCTAGAATAAAGACAGGATCAATTGCCTTTTTACCTTTTTGTGTCTTACGCTCCAAACTCAAAGCTTCCTTCAATTTTTCAAGGTCAGGTACTTCCACTCGCGGGTTTGTTGGAATCTCTGCAATAATAAATGGCACTGCATCCTCACTTGCTACTTTATTCAAGATACTATCAACACTGCGAACCATGTCGTTATCTCCGTCAACAAGCAAGTCTAATACTTCAACATTCTCAAGGCAGGCCGCAACACGCCTCGCTTGATCATTTGTGCCTCCGTAGCAATTAGGTGGCACTACAATTTTGATCTCTTTGCCTGGATATGCGAACATAGCATGGTCAATGAGTCCCATCATGATGGCATATTGCACCGATAGCCCACTCGAACCTAATAATGGATTTGAATGGGTTCCAGTTATCTCACGAATAGAATCCAGAACAAGTTTCTTATTTGATTCAAGTTTGCTTTGCTCTTTAGCGATGACGGGAGACGATTCAACTAGAAGCCGCAAAGTCGATAGACAATCAGCTGGTGTCATGGCAATGGTTTCTCTCCTTCGCACATGCTGAATTTCTGAGATGTAGGTTTCATTTTTCTCACCATTCACCAACAGTAGACTTCCAAGGAGATCATGGAGGCTAATAAAAAAGTCAATGTTGGGAGAGAAGTTGATTGGTTTTTTTAAATCCTGCTGAGCAATGAATACTATGCTGCCATCAAATTTCGGAATTTGCACTACACTATCTACTTGAATTAGGTCGAATGTATATCCATAAACATTCTTAAGAACCTCTGGATCAAATTGAGAGGGTAGTTCATCTGAATATGCAACCAAGGTGTTTTTCTTTAGGAATAGATTCTTTCTTAAAATAGCCAAAATCGGAATCGTATTGGAAGAAAAGCTGATGACATCATCCGGATTGATGTTGTTCAATTTGGCAATAGTCCACTCCAGGACAGACGATAATGGATGACCTAATCGAATATAGTCAAATGCAGTAGGTAGATCGTTAAGTGCGGCCTTGTCAGAATTGTTGGCAGTATATAAAGACTCAAATCCTTCAAGAAATTCAGTTTTGGCTAATTCTTCATTGTAAATATCCAGACGATGAGTGGTCAGTCCCGTCCAATCGTCAGGCATATTTTCCAAGACGTCTTTTATAAAATTGAGTACTTTATTTTCGTTCATTAAATGATATTTTGACTTTCGCGAAAGTAGTGAAGTCCATCCATAAATTGAATGAATTAGTTACAAGGAATAGGTTAATTAGAGAACAAGTCAAAACTTTCGTAATCTGAGGTTGAGATAGCTGACATATTTATGATCTAGAATCCGAAGGAATAATGGCCAATTATTTTGAAGTCAAAAAGTATGTCTTCAATCACCTGACCTGAGCCGATATTGTGAACAACAAGATTTCTTTTTCCATCATTTGACTTTTGGTCAATTATAATCCCAATATGTGTAATAGCTCCTCCAAGATTCCAGCAAACAATATCACCAGAGTGATAGTCATTGGGATTTCTTGATATGACTTTCACCTTTCCAAATCGTTCAAAAAATTTCATAAGGTTTGGAACTCTGCGATGATCAATGTTTTTATCAGTAGAACTTAATCCCCAAATTTTTGGGTAACTATCAAAGTTCTTCCTCATGTCCTCATGAACCTCTTTTTGAAGGTCGATACCAAGCTTTCTGTAGGCCCGAATCACAACATCGGTACACACACCTTTTCCCTCAGGGACATCTCCATTTGGATAATCGATTGAAAAATAGCTAGCATCGTATACTACTTCATCCTTAGTGAGCTCTTTAGCTGAAGCTACTAGCTTTTCTTTATTCGCTTCTTGGCCTAAGCAGTGAAGAGATATAAATAGTAATAATGCTATGAAAACGGGAGCAGACTTCATATGTGGCAATTTCTATCACTGCCTAAACGTGAAAAACACCAATTAGATTATGAGGTTTAATTTTTATTAATAATAATGTAGAAGGCAACGCAACAAAAAAGGCTCTCCAAATGGAAAGCCTTAAAATTGATAGTTTTCTATTGTTACAACTGATAGGTAACCGCTTTAATAGCTTCCACCGTTCTGGATACGTTTGGCAATACTTCCTCAATCAATGTAGGGGCATAGGGAAGCGATACATCTTTGTTAGTGATACGGTGAATAGGTGCATCTAACCAATCGAAGGCATTTCTTTGTACGTGGTGACTAATTTCTGACGAGATGGATGCCAATGGCCATGCTTCTTCTACAATCACTAATCGATTCGTCTTTTTCACTGATTCAACGATAGTATGATAATCTATTGGTCTTACTGAGCGTAGATCTATTACTTCAGCTTCTGTCCCATCTTTGGCTAGCTCGTCAGCTGCTTGATTGGCTACTTTCATCATCTTACCAAATGAAAGCAATGTCACATCAGATCCTTCGCGAACCACATTTGCTTGACCAATCTCTAGTAAATACTCTTCCTCTGGCACTTCTCCTTTGTCAGCATACATCAATTCAGACTCCATGAAGATTACTGGGTTGTCATCTCTGATAGCTGTTTTCAAAAGGCCTTTTGCATCGTAAGGATTGGAAGGTACAACCACCTTAAGACCAGCAGTATTAGCGTACCAGTTTTCAAAGTTTTGTGAGTGTTGCTGGCTTAACTGTCCGGCATTTCCTGTTGGACCCCGAAAAACGATCGGCACATTGTATTGCCCACCAGACATTGATAGCATTTTGGCCGCACTATTGATAACTTGATCAATAGCCACCAGAGAGAAATTGAATGTCATGAATTCGATAATAGGGCGGAGGCCATTCATAGCGGCACCAACTCCAACTCCGGCGAAACCAAGCTCTGTGATAGGTGTATCAATGACACGTTTGGCACCAAACTCATCCAACATGCCCTGACTCACTTTGTAAGCACCGTTGTATTCGGCTACTTCTTCTCCCATTAGAAAGACATCTTCGTCTCTTCTCATTTCTTCACTCATCGCTTCACCAAGGGCTTCTCTGAATTGAATTTCTCTCATTGTTTCCTAAGTATTTTTCGGTGTGCTAAATTAATGATGAATGCCTGATTATTGAGATTTTGTTGACCCTTTTTAAGTGCAGTCAATTTTGACCTAAAATAAAAAAGCCCTACCAAAATGGTAGGGCTTCAATTTTATTCTGAATCGTGAATTACTTCACAGCTTCGTTTACCGCATCTGCAAAGTTTGTGAACTCAAGATCGTTCAATGCCATATCCTTGTAAGAAGGCTCAGCATCTACTGCTTTCTTAAGATTAGATCCAACACCTGAAGCGTTGTTTTGTCTTGCAGCTGAAACAGCTAGTAGGTAATAAGAGTCTGCTCTTTCTACTTGCTTGAATTCTGCATCAGCCATAGGGTAGTCACCGCTAAGCAAATGAGCAAGACCTCTATCGATCATTACATTCTCATTGTTTTTAGCAGAAGCGAAAGAAGCTTTTGCTTTATCGTACTCGGCCATTCTAACTTCAACAGCACCTTTCATAGCGCTTACTTTCCCGTTGATGTCGTTAGAAGAAGAGCTTACACCACCTAGAGTTTCGTAAGCTGCTTCGTAATCACCTTGCAATACTTGTAGTGCACCCATGTTAGCTTGTACTTCAGGAGAGCTAGCCATTTTGTTCATAGCTATCTCTAGTTGAGTTGCAGCTCCATCTAGCTTAGAAGCATCGCCTCTTTTAGCCATTTGAAGGTGAGCAGCAGCTAAATTGTTGTGTGCTTGCCACATGCCAGACTTATCAGCAGCAGCCTTGTAGATTGCAGCTTTTTCTTCTAAGGAAGGAGTAAGTGTTGCACTGAACATTAGTTCTTCAATAGTAAGTGTGTCTGCGTCAGCTTCGCCGCCTGTGATTGCTTTTGCAAGTACAGCGATTTCTGCATTTGATTTCTTAGGCTTTACAGTCAATACTTCTGTTTTCGCAGACCTTAAACCAGGATATACATCTTTGAATACTTTCTTGTAAGTAGAAAGCTTCTTCATTTCTTTTTCTTTCTCAACGAAAGATCCAGAACCATTAATGATGTTTGTGTACTGACCTTTTTCTTCTGCTGAGATGCCTTCGTAAGCTGCAAGAGCTCCTTTGAAAGCATTCCAATCTTGAACAACAGGCTTTAGGATGAAATCGATAGAATCGGCTGCTCCCTTGTAATCGTATCGATCCATTCTGTTTCTATAGTATTTCTCGATAGTCGCTGCTCTATCTTCTGATAGATCACTGTTAATAGTCTCAGTACCTTCTGGTGAGTGAGTACCTGTGATAGTAACAGTTCTGGTTACATTTTTCTCTGCGATGAATCCGCTAAGCATATCTCTTTTCGATGCGTTAGTTTCTCCATCATAAGAGAGAGAAGTTCTAAGGTTAGATCTTCCTTGATCGAAGTAGAAATCAACGTTGGTTGGAATTAATTCTTCCTTGTCGTTGTACCCGTGATCTGCATAGCTAACCATTGCAATGTCTTTCACCCAGGCAGAAGTCATAACAAGACCCTGAGCTACCGCCAAACGATCAGTTTCTGCAGTTTTTCCATTTTTAAGGTCTGTAGCTACTCCCTGTACGTAAAGTGTACCAGGGTTCATTCCATCTTGGTAAGGGAATGTGAAGTTTGCAGACTTTCTTGAAGTAGTCGTCGAGCTATTAGGGAAATCAGAAGCCTGGAATTCCACTGATCCAACAGCAACTTCCTGGTCACCGTACACATAGATTGTGTTTAGTGTGAAGCTTGTGTTAGATGGAAGAATTTTTGGAGGAAGAACAGCGCTCATCTCGAAAGGAACGTTTCCACCATGCACTTCAAGTGGGTTAGGGTTTACTTGAAGATCATTCTCCTGAGCCAATTTTATCATTTTATCAAGCTTACAACCGGAAAGTAAAATTACTCCGGCAGCAAAAGCCATGGCTAGGTTAAATTTTTTCATTTGATTCAGTTTTTTAATTGTACAAACAATAAATAGTATAATTCTTAGTTTATAGTGCACGCAAAATTAATCGAATTTATCATTTTACTATACTAATAAACCAACTATCTAATAGATGTATTGTTTATCTTTGCTTTGATATATTACAATGATGCAGGATTATTTAGAAAAATATGCGTTTGGAGTGTGCACCCGATTGGGGGAGAAGTTTCGTATTCCTACTTCAAGCATTCGATTATTCTTCATTTACACATCATTTTTGACCTTTGGCTCTCCGGTAATAATCTATCTGGGACTGGCTTTCGTTATGAATTTTCGTAAGCTACAGCGAAGAAGAAACAACACCCTTTGGTATTATTAATTATATAGGTCACTATATTTCCGACTTCCTCTTAAGTAATATTCATAGATCATAAGCTTAGTTTTAGGCGTTATGGACGTTAGTTTTCGCTTTCTGGTCATTTTGGAGAAATTCCATAGTACAGAAAAATGGGCTTTGATTACAGCCACGCTGTGGTTCGGGTTTCCTTCAAATAAGAACTTGATGGCTGCTACCCAGTCAAGTGTCATCCTGATAGGCAGCTTAAAAATCAATTTGTTTAAGGGTAAATTCTTAATAAGGATATATAAGCCATTTCGAAAATTTAGATATGTCTTAAAGGGACTAGATTTAGCCAGTGTACCACCACCAACATGAAACACCGTTGATTTTGGAATACACTTGATTTGATGGCCTAGGCTATGAATCCTCCAACAGAGATCAATCTCCTCCATGTGTGCAAAGAAGTCGGAATCAAAGCCACCGGCATTGAAGAACACTTCTGAGCGAACCATCATGCAAGCTCCAGATGACCAAAAAATATCAACCTCTTCATTGTATTGGCCGGAATCTGATTCAACCTGATCGAAAATACGTCCACGGCAAAATGGATAACCTAGAAAGTCAATAAATCCTCCGCATGCTCCTGCGTATTCAAATAGTGACTTGTGATTGTAATCTTTTATTTTCGGTTGACACGCTGCATAATTTGGATGAGCATCTAAGAATTGCTCAAGTGGATTGAGCCAATTAGTAGTCACTTCAACATCAGAGTTTAAGAGCAAAAAGTACTCTGCTTCAATTTGTTTAAGCGCTTCATTATAGCCGCCTGCGTATCCGTAGTTTTTATCTAGTTTAATTAATTCAACTTTTGGGAAGTTCTTTTCCAGAAAGGGGATGGAATTGTCCGTAGAAGAATTGTCAGCAACTACTATTGTCGCATTGGGTGAATAGGTAACTACCGAAGGAAGAAACTTCTCCAGATAGGATACCCCATTATAATTGAGTATGACTACTGCAGTCTTTGCCATTTACATCATCCCTGATAGATCCATTCCTGGAATATTAGGCATCAATCCTTCGGTGGAATTTTTTATGTGTTCTTTCGCTTTGATGTCAGCATCGCTCACTGCTTTATTTACCGCGGCAATAATCAGATCCCTCATCATATCTTTATCAGCGCTATTTACAAGGCTTTCGTCGATTTCCAGTCCTATTAGCTCTTTGTTGCCATTAGCTCGTGCTTTGACCATACCACCACCTGATTCTCCTTCTGCTGTGATGTCTTTGAGCTGATCCTGAGCTTCTTTCATTTTGGATTGCATCTCCTTCACTTTGCCCATCATTTTCATCATGTCGAACATATCCTTCTTATTTTTTTATTAACGTAAAAGTACCTTTTTGCATTCGTTTATTCCCGTCTGCTGTTTCAAAGATTATTTCATAAAGATAAGTTCCTTCCGAACCAATTGATCCATTGATCGTGCCGTCCCAACCAGGAGATGCTATGTCTGATGAATAGACTAATTGTCCCCATCTGGTATAAATATTTGTGGTTGCAGTCTCCGTTGGTAGTCCGAATAGTTCAAGAGTGTCGTTGAGTCCATCGCCATTGGGAGTAAATGCGGTAGGGACATAAATGACCAATTGGTATCGAACTGTAACGGAATTAGATCTTAAAGTGGTGCCATCTGGATATACTGAAGACACAGTCACGAATTGGCGAGGGCTACCATCTTTTGCATCTAGTTGAACAGAGAATTCTGTTGATGGAATTTGATTCTCTGTTTGCGAAAAATCATTACCGGTCTGGTAGTTATTCTGTGGACTGTCTGTAAGTGAATTTACAGGAGGACTAAAAATCACCAGATATTGATTTGTGCTTTCCTTAGTAGCATCAACCAATGGGGGATTGGTTTCGGCTGTATATAAAATCTGACCGCAGCTATCCACGTAATCCAATCTATAATAATACTTTCTCCCATTGGAACCAATCGGATCTGTAAATGAGCTGGTTTGTTCGGAACGAAAATCAAACTCTTCGCCTTCTAATCTGCGATAGATATTGAAGGTACCGCGGTTTACTGAATCAAGATTGATATAGATGCCAGATGAACCATATGAGGAATAGAGTGATTGAAAAGGTGAAAGTGACAGGTCGGAGGATTCAGCACAAAAATCTTGAGAAAAGGTGGATGTCCCATTGCAAGGATCGAATGCTTCGATATTTAGACAATAGTCCGCCCTTGCAAAAGGTATGTCACTCAGGACAATGGAGTTTTGCTTAATGTAGCCATCATATATTCGGGTGGTACTCCCTTGAGTTAGGTTAATTCTATAGTTGGTGAGTGTATCTATTGCATCTAGTTCCAGGTATAGGCTGAATAGATCTTTGCAGGTCTCCTTAATGGCAGCATTGGTAATATTTGGTGCCAGCAACGTGGGAATGGGATTGATCTCCTGAAAAAAAGCAGTGCATACTTCGTCTGCATTGTCAAAAAAACCTTTGAGACCAATAGCTTGAGTGGAGGTGTTTGAGTAACCAAACTGAGCAGTCTCAGATGTTAATAAGGTGACTGAGTCAGAAACCGTAAAATAAACACGAATGCTATCATAGTAGGTGTCTTGTGACGTAATGGAAACTTCTCGCCCATTACACATTTGAATTTGGATATCCGGGACTAATGGTTCAAATGCTTCAACAAAAAGGGTGTCGGACCTATCATCTATTCCGTCTACACCAACAATTTGGACAATCTGATAGATGCCTGCATCCTGATAGGTGAAGGTTTTATTGTTTGTAATACCTGCTCCTTCGAAATAATAGTATTGTCGGGTGACTGCACCGAAAGAATCATACTCAGTTATATTGACGGTCATCGGGTTGCAGCCGCGATCGAATTCGACAGAAAAGCGACCTTTACTGCTAAAGACTTGCGCATCTGCCAATATAGGCAGTAGTAAAAGAAGTAAAATATGTCTCCAGCGATGCATCAATCAGTATACGAACAAGTGTCGTAAAGTTAACCTTTAAAATGCTGGATTATTTTATCCAGATTCATGGGATTTTGTTCTCCTGAATCCATGTTTTTGAGCATGTATTCGCCAGATTGCATTTCATTATCGCCAATAATCAAGGTGTAAGGTGTTCGAATCTTGTCTGCATAATTGAATTGTTTCTTGATCTTATCTGTATCGGGATAAAGATCTGCTTTGACGCCTGCCTGCCGTAGCTTCATCACTACCATTTGCCCATGTCTAAGATTCTCTTCGCTGAAATGCACAATCAATAACTCCAGTGGTTGAGTGATTTGATCCGGGAATAGACTCAACTCTTCCATTACATCATAAATACGATCCAAACCAAATGAAATACCAATTCCGGAGATGCCATTTAATCCAAATACTCCGGTGAGATTGTCATATCGACCACCACCGCATATACTTCCCATTTGGATGCTTGTCGGCTTTACTTCGTAAATCACTCCTGTGTAATAGGAGAGACCTCTTGCCAGAGATAAATCGAATTCTACCTTAAGATTTTTTTCTTTGAACTGATCCAAAGTTTCGAAATATGATATGATCTCCTTTACTCCTTTATTCTCAGGATTGATTGATTTAACCTTCAGAATAAGTTTGTCCCGATCAGTTATTGATAGGATATCCATCACCTCGCGAATTTTACTAGCACTTCCGCCTAAAGAGGTAATATTCTCAATGACCTTTGCTTCGCCAATTTTATCCAATTTGTCAATTTCTGCACAAAAGGGAACAGCCTGTTCCTTTAAATCAACATACTCTGCTAACAGAAAGAGGATATCTCTGTGATTGACTTTGATGACATAATCTACAAGTTGCAGGTCATTGAATACGTCATTGAACAAGAGTGTAAGTTCAGCTTCATTCCAAATTCCATTGCTTCCAATGATGTCCGCATCGCATTGATAGAATTCCCGGTACCTTCCTTTCTGCGGACGATCTGCTCTCCAGACCGGTTGTATTTGAAATCTTTTAAAGGGGAATGATATTTCATTTTGATTCATCACTACGAATCGTGCAAAAGGAACAGTCAAGTCGTAGCGGAGGCCTTTTTCTGAAATTTTAGAGGTAAGGTGTTTGCTACCTTTTGCTATGTCTTCAGGATTAGTCTTGTTCAGATAATCTCCTGAGTTGAGTATTTTGAAAAGCAATTGATCTCCTTCATCGCCATACTTGCCTGTTAGAGTGGAGAGGTTTTCCATGGCGGGAGTTTCTAGTTGGCTGAAACCGTATTTGATAAAATTTTGCTTGATTTTATCAAGGATATAGCTCCTTTTAGCTGAAACTTCAGGACCAAAATCTCGTGTGCCGCGTGGCAGAGAAGGCTTACTTTTAGACATTGAGAATTCGTTTTGGACAAAACTACATAATAACCTAAATTTGCGGCTCATTTCACGTAAGAAGACCAAGAAAATGGCCGTAACAAGATTAGAAAGAAAAGGAAGAAAAAATAAGAATGTCGCAAAGAATAGGGTGAACACAATGAAGCGTTTAAACGCAGTTCCTTCTATCAAGAATGTAGACATTGAAGAGATAAAGGCTGAATTTGCGAAGACGGCCAAATCCAAGAAAGCCGAGCCTAAAGCTGAAAAAGCGGCTCCAAAAGCAGAGAAAGCGGCTCCAAAAAAAGAGGCAGCGCCAAAAGCTGAAAAAGCAGAGGTAGCTGACGCTCCTAAGGACGCTCCTAAGAAGGAAGCTAAGAAAGCGGCACCTAAAAAGGCTGCCCCAAAGGCTGAGAAGAAGGAAGCTGCTCCTAAGGCTGAAAAAGAAACAAAGAAAGCTGCTCCTAAGAAAAAGGCAGCTCCTAAGAAGAAAACTGAGGATAAGTAATTATCCTTTTTTATCAAGCCAAACAGAACCTTCCGATTTTTCGGGAGGTTTTTTATATGTATAAAAAAAGCACTGACTAGTCAGTGCTTTTGTGATTAGATAATTAGGTGTATCTATATCTCAGTTATTCTTTTTCTGATTCCTTTGACTTCCAAGGTAATGTCTCTCATCGCTGATTTGGTCAGTACAAAATCAGGATCGTTTTCCATCTTTTCTTCAATTTCCTGAAGGTCGCCTTTATAGAGTCGATCTAATATGGAAAGTTCGGTGATCATCTCAGCAATGGTATCATCAAAAGGCAGGTCATTTAAAACTTCGATGATATCCAAAAGAGCTTGTTCTTCACCTAGGACAATTTTCACCAGTGGTTCCAAAAGCTTTTGATTAGCTTCAGTATCAGGGTAAGTTTCGAGTGTGATTACAGCTTGATAAAGTCCTTCGACAAAACTTCCGGTCAGGGCTAGCCCGGCCATTGTCAAGTGATGGTCTTCCTCCATTTTCACACTAGTTTCAAGAAACAGCCTTCCTAAAATACGAGAAATTTCATTTTCGTTTTGTGCAGTAATGTGACCTCTGAACTCTTCGAGATCGCTTTCATTATAAATAGCTGAATCGCCGAGAAACTCTGCCATGCCGTGCGATGCTCTTAGATAATCAATGCAATCATCTTCATGACCATAGGCAGCAAGGTAGCTGATGTCAGAGGCATATACGCCCATGTTTAAAGCCATCTTATCTCGATTGCTCTTGTATGATTCTATCTTCTCAAGGGAATTGATATGCGCCTTATCAAAATCGGCACCTATAGACTTTAAAGTAAAAGGCACTAAAGATGGATCAGGTAGATCTTCCATCAATTTTTCCAGGTCGTGTATTGTTTTCTCTTCGGCCAGCTCTTCTTTTGACTTCTCATTTTCATTAGATGAGGATCCACTACAGCTGACTATAAATGCTGCAAGTAATATTATTGTTAGGACTTTGATTAGTGACTTCATTGGTTATGTTTCTCGGTTCTTAATTCAAGTTTAATCTTTTTTAAGCTAAAAGATGTGTTTACAAGTGATTAAAATCGGTTACGAAAGTGTGGTAAATGTTAGACTCCAATGTCATACAAAATCCCCTTAGCATCATATTTTTCACCATTAAGGAATACCTCCACCTTAGAGAAAAATGAGTCAGGCAAAGTCAATAGGCTAGTGGCGAAATCACCATCATTGAGAAAAAAATCCACGCTTGCGTGATCAATTAGCAAGTCTACAACCACTCTTTCAAATGGGTTTTCATTCTTGAAAGTCATCGTTGTAGGATTATCGGAGGCTAAAGCTGATCCACTTATGCTGATTGTCTGTGCATTTTTATCCCATAGCATCCGCACTTCGGAGGTGGCATCTGAAACCACGATTTCCATTACTTCAAATTCCTCTTCGATAGCAAAATTGTACCATGATGGACCATCTGTCAGCAGCCTGTTTAATCTGGCTCTGCGTTTGCTTACTATTTGACTTTGCATTGCTTTTAGAGGCCTTATTTTAAGTTTCTGATCTTTCAAAGCCAATGCCAATGGGGTTGAAAAAGTGGGCAGTTGATTGTTGGATGTTCGATTTTTTGTAACGATAATATTTTCATCTCCTTCGCGGATTAAAGTGCCTATTCCGCTATCAATACCTTCAATTGTAATCCTATCAGAAGTTGGTTGAAAGCCAGACCCGTCAAATGAGCCCAACTGGTATTGGTGCTTTGTTCCTTGAGTCAAAAGGATCCATTCATCGTCCATATCTATGAGCCACGACTTAAGTGCACCTTCACTTGTAATTGAATTGCCAGTAGTCCATTCTGTTAGATTTTGTGATGTGAATATGAAGATTCCATTTTCATTCGTCAGTGTTAGTATCCATTGTTCTAAGTCTTCGCTCCAGACGATAGAGGGTAATCCTTTAGCTCTTAGTACGGGATTTTCCAGATCTGTCCATTGTATTCCGTCTTGACTATAATTCAGAAAAAGTTGTTCACCATCGCTCCATAGAATATTCCAGGGCGCATTCAAATTTGTTAGGTTGTTTTCATCCCATATGACTTCACCATATCCATGCTCTGGGATGGGAAATGAAATTGCAGGTTGCCAGCTTAACATGTCATTACTTGTCAGATGTCCCCACTCGTCTGTTTCGGTTGTGTAGAAAAGGTGGTAGAGTGTATCTGTTTTGAGAAGGCTTATTGGTTCGTTGCCTGTTCCGTGAGTTATGAAAGCATGAAAACCTGACGGTCGGTATGTTCCGTCAGGTATTCGTTGGCGTTGTTCCTTATCTGAAGTACTGCAACCAATAATGAGGCTGCAAATGCATATAATAGCTAGTTTCCTGATCATGCAGGAAAGTTAGATAGAAATCTATTTCCTCTTCAGTATCAAGGATGAAATAAGCGTGATAAGGACTCCAATAGGGAAAATTTCTGTGAATGTCATTGCAATCATCACATGTGGCTTTTTATAGCTTTCCATCCAATCATCCATTTCATTGATTTCCTTCATTTTTTCTTCCTCAGCTATATCAGATTGTTCGATTAACTCAATCTGAGAAGCACGATACTTGTCCACAAAATCAGGCGCGAAGTTGGGCATATATATCATCCAGCCGATTACATAGATAACTGAGGCTACCAAAGTAATACCCAGACCATTGAAGAAGGCTTCCTTAAATGAGATAGCTCCTTTTTCATCACGAATTTTCTTAATGCCAAGAAATACAGCTGAGAGTGCTGCAATCATGATTGCATAGCCTAGAACCTCAGCCATTCCGAAATCTGGATCATCTTCCAAGCCCAAGGTTATAAACCAGGAGCTTACGATCAGGCTCCCGCTGATCAATCCGTACTTTAATGCAATTTTCTTATTCATATCTTTTTTTTGTTTCAAAGCACAATCAAATCTTTCAGTTTTTGATCATCCTTTCGGGTGATTTGCAAATTATCATTCTTTTGGAGGATGAATGAGCGCCAGATCACGTGCCTTTTGTATGGCTTGAGTTCTCCTTTTCACATTTAGTTTGGTATAGATGCTGGATATGTGGGTCTTGGCAGTATTTAATGACACGAATAGCTTATCTGCCACTTCCTGATTGGACAACCCTTGGGAGAGTAGCTCTAATACTTCGAGTTCACGCTTGCTGAGTCCTAATTTTTCGCGATCATATTTATCTAAACTTTTCTTCCGAAAAGTATTAGTGCCAAGCCAAATCCCAAAAAAAAGAAATAGAATTCCTACTATCCCACCATAGACCTCTACCTCCATGTCGCGTACCAGGGTTTTGTAGTGGATAATCTGTAGTACGATCATCAGTAGCCCCATTACACCACCATATATCCAATAGATTCTATTTAACTTCTGAAGTCTTTTCAAATTTTATATAATTTTCGCCTTCTAAAATCACTCCTATGTTAAGAAAAATCGCTTACATCGTTGCACGTTTGGCCGCAGCATTTATAATGGGCCAGACGCTTTATTTCAAATTTACAGGTTCTCCTGAGTCTATGTACATTTTTAAAATAGTTGGGATGGAGCCATGGGGTAGATGGCTCATAGGAATATTAGAACTCATTGCCTGCATATTGATATTAATTCCGAAAACCGCCTGGGCCGGTGGTTTATTGGCGGTTGGTCTTATGGTTGGAGCAATTGGCATGCATTTCACTATTCTTGGGATCGAAGTAATGGACGACAAAGGTCAACTATTCTATTATGCATTAATCGTATTTTTAAGCGGATTATTTGTTGTGTTTAACAACAAGGACAAGATATTAACTGAAGTTTTACCTAAAATTTTGAATAGGAAATGAAAAAGCATATTTGGATTTTAGCTTTTGCTCTTTGCTCTTGCGGAGATTCAAAGATTATGAACAGCACATCTGGTGGAGAAAGTCAAGTTCCCGGAGGTGCAATCTTACAAGATTATGAGGCTATTCCTGAGCTACAAAAAGCTGTTATTAAATCAGAAGGTATCACAATTGGTGAAGGCGATTTTCTAAATGGTAAGTATCATGGTTCCTGGACGAGCTACGGTGTAGATGGCAGGCTTCAATCAATAACTACTTATTACGAAGGTAGGAAGCAGGGTGTGCAGCTGCTTTTTGATAATACAGGTTATGTTCAGACAAAGGCTTCTTATCACAATGATCAATTGAGTGGGGAATATCTGATTTATAATCGGAGAAGTATTGCTGAGCGAAGGAACTATTCAGGAAATGAACTGCATGGATTGCAAGAACGATTTTATGTGAATGGCACCATAATGGAGGAGAAAAATTTTGTGAATGGAAAGATAGATGGGATTGCCAGATGGTTTGATGAAGAGGGCAACCTCACGATTGAGTATGAGTATGATATGGGAGAGCTAGTTAATAATTAAGAAACCAGTCGCTCCAGAAAATCTCCAACAAAATAGGATAAGGTAGCAGCAGCACCGCCAAGGAGCAATGTTTCTAAAATACCCTTTATACGCCCAGTATCAGTTGCCAGACTCTTCAGAAACCCTATTCCAACAAAACATAAAGCTGTAAGAATGGATGAGATTAGAAATAGATTATATGCCAAAGGATTGAAATAATCAATTACATATATCACTAGTGGGATAAACCCGAGCATTAGAAAACTAAGAAAGGTAATTGCGCCCATTTTGAACGGGGATTTTGTTTCTTCTGCCATTTCTAATTCCTCCTTCATCATCAAGTCCACCCAGCGGTCTTTGTCTGCAGTAATTACATCTACCACTTTTTCAAGAAGCTCTCCTTCGAATCCTTTGGCTGCATAGATTTCCCGCACTTCCTCTCGCTCTTTCTCAGGAAGATTATCAACTTCCCAATATTCAATGGCTTTGTGTTTTTGGTAGGTCTCCATTTGAGACTTAGTGGAAAGGTAGCTGCCCACAGACATGGCAAATCCATCAGCTATTAGATTGGCAAAACCAAGAATGATAACAATTGAGCTTTCGAGGCTGGCGCCAGCTGCTCCGGCAACTACAGCGAAAGTGGTTATGCTACCATCAATGCCACCATATACAAATTCGCTTAGATAGGTTTGGATCTTGCTGAAGAAGTTATTTTCTCCATGAATGTGGGCTTCCTGAGTTTGGTGATTCATTTACTGGATGGTGTCTGTTTGTACTTCTGGGTCGAAAAAGAATGAAGAAGTACAGCCAGAAGATGTTGAATCAGCAGTTAAGATCATGCTAATTCCACTGAATTGAACCGAAAAATTCTCACAAACCAGTTCATTTTCTTCGTCCACGCACAGGGTCAAAAAATCATTTACGTCCCAGGTTCCTTCCTCAGTTCCCAATCCTCTTTGGTAAGTGTAAGATCCATCTTCATTCAATTCTAATCTATAGCAACTTATATCATCACATGAAATCCCATTCGTACCGTTTCTATTATCATCTTGACAATTGGTTACTGCTACACTTTTTGCAACCCACACTCCGACGAAATTTCCTGAGGAATCGTCATCATTACATCCAATAAGCCAAACACATATTATGAGGAGGAAAGGAATAATTTTTTTCATATTGTAAAAGTAAATCAAAATCACCTCAATAATATTGCTGTAATTATGAGTGGAATGGCATTTTCGAGTATGCGTGTTGGAAAAAAGTATCGCTTAATCAACTATGGTGAGAAAAGCGAATTCATATTATTAGAGGTGATTGGCAGGAATGATTATAAGCTAAAAGATATAGCATCAATGGAACGCTATCTCATGAGTGAACTTATTCAATTCGGAAAAGGAGAGGATTTTGAACTTCGTGAAATATATTGAGTTCTTTTTTAAGGCAAAAAAATGAAAAACCTACTTGTCCTATGTGGAGGTCAGTCAGCGGAGCATCGGATATCTATCCGATCTGCGATGAATATTTTGAAGGCTTTGGATCATTCGAAGTATCACATCACACTAATTGGGATTTCCCAAAAGGGGCATTGGAGACTTGTTAAAGTCGAAGAGCTAGGTGATGAGATCGTGTTGCAAGGAGAACCGATCACTATTTGTCCTGGCGAAGAAGAATGTTTTTACAGCAATGGAAAGTCACTGGGTCATTTTGATGTCATATTTCCTATTCTACATGGACCCAACGGTGAGGATGGTACCGTTCAAGGTTTGTTCAGCCTGTTGAATATTCCATTTGTAGGACCAGGAGTGCTTGGTTCGGCTGTTTCTATGGATAAGGATGTGACCAAACGTTTGCTAAGGGATTCCGGAATCAAAGTAGCTAATTGGATTTTGATTATTAAAGGAGCACATATTCCTGATTATGAGCAGGTTAAAAGTAGTTTGGGATCTGTTGTTTTTGTGAAACCGGCGAATATGGGTTCATCGGTTGGAGTTCATCGAGTGACCAATCCTAAGGAATGGAATGCAGCAGTTTCTGATGCTTTGAAGTACGATCGCAAGGTGCTCGTTGAGGAATCCGTATCAGGGCGCGAACTGGAATGTGCTGTTCTGGGCAACGAGAATCCAAAAGCCAGCGGAGTAGGAGAGGTGCGATCTGGGAATTTCTACTCTTATGAAGAAAAATACGATTCCTCATCCGATGCAGAAATTGATATTCCAGCACAAATCGACAGCAAGTTTTTGCCAGAATTGCAGCAAACTGCTGTCCGGGCATATGAGGCACTGGATTGTCAGGGAATGTCCAGAGTAGATATGTTTTTGACAGATAAGGGCGAAGTTTTGGTCAATGAAGTTAATACCATCCCCGGATTCACCAGCATAAGTATGTATCCTAAACTGTGGGAGGAAGCTGGACTCAGCTATTCCGACTTGCTTGATAAATTAGTCGAACTGGCGATTGAGAGAGGAGCTTAGCAATAGACTAACCTTGGGCAAACTTTATGATTTCGTCAATCGCCATCCGATCTCTAAGTCCTTTGGCATAATGAACCTTTCGAATGATACCTCGCTCATCCATGAGAAATTCGGCAGGTATTGTCTTGATTGACTCATCTCCGGACATCCAATGAATTGGTAAATTCTTCTTCTTAGCTTCAAAGACTTGTTTGAAAAACGAAGTGAAATGACTTTTAGCCGATTTCAATCCGGAGCTTTCCACGCCATACGCATCGTACCATTTTTTTTC
This sequence comes from Ekhidna algicida, assembly GCF_051379705.1. Taxonomy (GTDB): domain Bacteria; phylum Bacteroidota; class Bacteroidia; order Cytophagales; family Cyclobacteriaceae; genus Ekhidna. The sequence continues at coordinate 3,822,872 of NZ_CP179868.1, forward strand.
TGGATCAGAGATTAATGGAATAGGTGAAATGCTTTTGTGAAAATTGCTCGAGAGCAGAAGGTCCTTTTTAGATTCAAAAAAGAAGATCATTTCAAATCCACTTTTCTTTAGTTCCTCGTTGTGTTTTTCCAGATTATGAACTCTGGTATTGCAAAACGGACATCCAGCATGTCTGAAAAAGGCTATTAACACCCTCTTTCCTTTATACTTACTCAAATCTATTTCCCTATCGAAAATGTCATCAAGTTTGAATATAGGTGCCGGAGCATTGATGTCTAATGTAATTCTATTGTCGGTTGTCATGGTGGTGGTGGTTTGCTAGCCCTAACTTACGTATAATTATTACCGATTGGCTTTCAAGTTGTGAACTTTCCAAGCCGACCTTAGCTTTACTAGCTATGAACTACTGGCAGCTCATCAAAGACTCTTATACCGGATATGCAAATTATCTGTGGAGCGAGATTAGTCAACCGCAGTGGCATAGTTATTTCTATTGGCTGATTGGTGTCTCTCTATTCTTTCTGATTCTTGAGTGGGTTCGTCCATGGAGGAAAGGACAAGCGCGGTTTCGAAAGGATTTCTGGCTTGATTTCTTCTATATGTTTTTCAACTTCTTCATCTTTTCGCTTATCGTATTCAATGCTGCCTCAGACATAGTTGTCAACTTTTTCAATGATCTGCTGGCGTCCGTAGGTATTAATAACTTATTGGCTTTTGAGGTGATGAGTTGGCCAACTTGGTCACACTTGCTATTGGGGTTCATCGTGAGAGACTTTGTGCAATGGTGGACGCACAGGCTACTTCATCGAGTTCCATTTTTGTGGGAATTTCATAAGGTACATCACAGCGTGAAGGAAATGGGTTTTGCAGCTCATCTTCGCTACCATTGGATGGAAACGATTGTTTATCGCACTATTGAATATCTACCTCTTGCACTTATCGGTATTGGACTCAGGGATTTCTTTATCATCCATATTTTCACACTCGCCGTAGGTCACTTCAATCATTCCAATTTCAAGCTTAATTTGGGACCACTCAGGTATGTTTTTAATAACCCTCAAATGCACATTTGGCATCATGCCAAAGCACTTCCGGAGAGCCGAGGCTATGGCGTTAATTTTGGATTGACGCTCAGTATATGGGATTATCTGTTCAAGACCAATTACATTCCTAAAAGCGGTAGAGATATCGAACTAGGGTTTTCGGGAGATGAAGATTTTCCGGAGAATTTCACCGGACAGATCACCCATGGGTTTACACCTCGTACTTCTCAAGGCTCATCCAACCACCACCATTAACTACCTCAAAGCCTTGAGCTTTAAGCATTCGTTTTGCAGAACCGCTACGCATGCCTGATGCACAGCAAGTAATCACAGGTTTGTTCTTATCTAGGTCGCCAAGTTGTTTTGGAAGACTATCCAAAGGAATATTAATTGAGTTTCTAAGGTGACCTCCTTCATATTCGGTTTTTGATCGTACATCCACAATTGTGGCTCCTTCACTTATGAATTTCTTGAGTTTTTTAGATTTTCCAGTAAATAATCCTAGCATGGTTTTTTTATTTAAAGCTATATAAGCAATGTGAGGAGACAAACTATCAGTGTCGACTTATAGTTCCAATTGGTAAATGCTTATTGGCTGAAAGGGTTTCCCCATTTCAAGTTGCTGTATACATCTGATCCACTCAATGTCATTAGGAAAGCAACTACGGCCTCTTTTTCTGACTCTGTCATAGCTAGATTTTGAGGATTTCCGTTTGGATTGAGTCTTCTATCTAATCCGTTTCCCGATTCTGAGATATTGTTGTAATGCTCCAAAACTTCATCTATGTCTTCGGTAAATCCTGTATGCATCATTGGGCCGTTTGCTTCTCCAGCATTGTTGAAAAGATCTCGTAGCGATGGTGATCGAGTTACTTCTATGTCTAATTCATCTGGGTTTGAGAGTGAAGCTATTATGCCATTATTTCTGCTACCTGGATCTATATCAAACTCAGGCGCCCGGTGACAGGCATTACAACCTAAACCACCACCAATTCTCACCCCATTGTTATTGAAGTTTGGTCGTCTCATAAAAAGTTCTTTGCCTTCATTTTCCTCCGCTGTAAAGTTTGAAAAATTCTCGTTGTTGTTTCCTGAAAGAGCTCTTCCTTCATCATACTTAGAATCAAATGATTGAATACTTCGAATGAACTGACTAAGAGCATTTTGCATTCGCTGCTCAGTTACTTGTTCGTCTCCATACACTGAAGTGAAAAGCTCATTATAGTGTTCAATGGACTCCAGCCTGTCAAATAGGCTGTTAATGTCATCATCGCCATTATGCCCGCTAAAACCCATCTCAATATGATCTTGAATGGGTTGTGTTGTTTGTTCTTCCAATGAACCAGCTCGCTCGTCCCAAAAGAAATTGGCTTCTTCTGCGAAACGTGCATTTATCAATCTCATCGAATGTCTACCCGTTGTTCCATTTACGCCAGTGGAAGCCAAGTCTCCATCACCAAAAGCAAATGCCTGCTGATGGCAACTTGCACACGCTATTGAATTGTCACTGGATAAGTTCTTATCATAGAATAGAATTCGACCCAATATGGCTCCTCTATCGGTGATTGGGTTACCTGAAGTATTGTCTTTAGAAATGTACGCTGGGACAGCTTGATTAGCATAATTAGGAAGCTCATTTAAATCAATGTCTCCATTGAATTGTTCAAGGATGGCATCCTGATCCGAGATGGTTATTGTTTCTTCTACCTCCGCAGAACTACATGCGTTAAGAAAATAAATCAGGGAAAGAAGAAGTAACCATTTCTTTGTCATATCATCTTGAGTTTTGTTTTTAGATGACAGGATAATGGTCAAACTGGTGATTTGGTATAGAGCATTCGACCAAATTGATTTTTAATTGGATGAATAGTTAGAATCTGGCTAATTCAGACCATGGCAGGATCATTGTAATCCAGATAATAATCTTTTAAAAGCTTCCAAAAGTCAGTCGTATACTTTCGGTCATCTCTTCGAATCATAAGTTCTGATTCCTCGAGATCTTTTTTGTGAAATTCAAATCTGGCCATATTTCTAAAGACTGAACTCCTTTCTTTATTTCTAACTGTGACTATCTCAGCAGGATATAACTTTGATTTTTCAGCTAGACTTATAAATTGATCCATTTCTCTTTCTGGATAGAGGAGGTAGAAATAACCTTCATTCGACATAAGCTTGTGCAGGCTCTTTATTAAATCATTCATTGGTAGAAGCGAGGAGTGAAGCGCCTGATTTTTTGAAGAGTTTTTGCCTTTGAAACTACTCTGAAAAAATGGTGGATTACATATAATAACATCATATCGATCATCGTCGAAATCCTGAATGGAAGTATGCTTACATGTCAATCTATTGCTCCAAGGAGATTTCACAAAGTTTCTATTAGCTTCTTCAAATGCTTCCTTATTTACTTCTACAGCATCGATGTGAGTATCATCGTTCATTTGAGCAACCATTAGGGAAAGCAATCCTGTACCTGTTCCTATATCTAATATTTGCTTTGGCCTTTTACCTAACTCTTTAATTTCATCAGCTACCCATGCACCAAACAGACAGGCATCGGTCGTTACCTTCATTCCGGATAGCGCTTGTTCTACCCGGAATCTTTTGAACTGAAAGTAGCTATTTGGCATTCAGCGAAGATATGGTTAAGGAGGTCTCTTCCTTTCAAGCCATTCTGAATTTATTTATCTTACCCTAAGATGTAGCAACTAAAACCAGTGCATCATGACCTAACTGCAGGTAATTGACTTCCTTGTTTTACTCATATCTCAACTTCGTTGCTGGGTTTGCTTTAGTCACCTTAGAGGTTTGCCAGTAGATAGATACGATCCCAACAAGGAATAAGAACAAAATGCTAACGAAGATCTCGATGAAACCAAGGCCTGTTCCGTAGCGAATAAGAAAATAGAGGAAAAGCTTATCGTAAAACACATACGAAACCGGAATTGCTATCAAAGCTGCAATCAGAATGAGTTTGATGAAATCCTTGGTAAGAAGATAATACAAGCTGCTATTGGTAGCTCCCATGATCTTTCGTACCGCAATCTCTTTCGTCCTGTTTTCGGTAGTATATGACACCATGCCTAGCAGACCCAAGCATGAGATTGTGATGGCAAGCGCACTAAGGACACTAAAGAATTTGATCTGCACTCGAAGAAAATAGTAGGCATCTTCGATTTCATCATCAAGGAAAGTTGCCCTAAAACTGATCTGTTGATCGATACCCTGCCAGATATCCTCTAGTTCACTAATGGTTCGTTTGATGTTGGTTGAGCTAACAGCCAGCAAAGCATACTGACTGTTTTCAACTGAGTAGCGCATCATGAGTGGATTGATAAGCTCACTTAAAGGTTCAAAATTGAAGTCTTTTAATATTCCAACTATACGGCAGTTGGTACCATCGGCTAGCGAAAATTGCAGCGTGTCCTTTTGTACATTAAATACTTTCATGGCTTGGATGAATTGCTCATTGACCAAAACCAACTCTTCATTTTTATTCGATTGGCTCAGCGATTGACTTTCACCCCAGACCAATTCCATGTTCATGTTTTCGATGAAGTCATCACCAATAAAAACTTCATTCACTCCGATAGTGTCTAGCTGGTTTGAGGTTGCATCTATCGTCGATCCCAGGAACAGTCCCGGCAGGTTGGAAGAGGTGGTTAGCGCTTTTACATCCGGGTGTTTTTGAAGCTCGTTGATAGCGATTTGGCGATCCATTCCTTCAAAAGGAACAGAAAGTATATTCTCTGACAGGAAACCATGGTTGTTGTTGACAACATAGGTATGCTGCCGAGCGATGGCCAAAACGCCGATTACGAATACCAGCGAAAGGAAAAATTGAAAGACAAAGAGGCCTTTCTTGAAACCAGAAACGTTACTCTTCCCATTTTTGATTTCTCCTTTCAAAGTCTGAATAGGATTAAGTCTTGCAAAATATTGAGCTGGGAATATGCCTGCCAATATGCCAACAAGAATAGAGAAGAAAAGAAAGGTTAAAATCTGAACAAAGCTTGGGTCGGTATTGAGTACTTCCGCTGCTAAAACCATTGATAAAAACTCTCGCTTCATAGGGTATAAGATGAGCAAGGATCCAAAGAGAGCTAAAACTGACAGAATGATTGTCTCGACGATAAACTGTGCTTTGATTTGAATTTTTTCAGCACCAACAACCTTACGAATACCTATCTCTTTAGAACGCTTTAAGGCACGAGCAATGGACATATTGGTGTAGTTGAAAACAGCAGGAAGTAGCACTAAAAGCCCTATAACCAAGAAGAAAATCATGGTAGGGTGATCCCACCCAATACCTATTGCCTGACTGATATTCCATCGCGGAACTACGCCATCGAGGTTGATGTATTCCAAAGCTACTTCTCTGTCTGGGTTGAAAGTGGCTGCTCGAGCGGTGATCTGATCCAGTGCTTCCGCAAATAGCGGTTCTGAATCCGAATTATCTAACAAAGCATACACATAGTTTCTGCTATGATTAAACCAATCATTATCAAGATTCGAGGCAATCACTGCAGGATGATTTTCAAGTGAAGTGAGTACCTCAAAATAAAAGTGTGTTTGCTTAGGATTTTCCAGCACTCCTGTGACGCTTAGGGCCCCATAATCCGTAAGTAGGGTCTTCCCAATAGGATCTTCATCTCTAAAGAGCTTCTGAGCCACTTTTTCAGTAATCACAATACTGGAAGGTAATTTGAGAGCTGTTTTTTGATCACCTTTCACAAGCTTGAAGCTGAAAATATCCAGAAAGGATTGATCAGTATAGTAGCCATGAAAATTCAGCAGGTTGCCATGATGATTTACCTCCGGATTAAAATTATCCTTAATCGTTACCGTGTTTTCTATGAAGGGATACTGCTCTTTTAGGTGAGTACCCATTGCGTTGAATGTGGATCCGAAAGTTCGGTCACTCTCCACATCTGCGATGTGTGTATTGATCTGAAAGATTCTGTCTTTGTTTTCCTGCCAGGAGTCAGTCTGATAGATTGCAACAGATATGGATAGAGCTAAAAGGCAAATAGACATTCCTAGTGCTAAGCCAAGAATGTTTAAGGATGTGAATAGTTTGTGCTTGGAGAAATTGCGAATTGCGATCTTGAAATAGTTTTTGATCATAGCGAATGAGTTTTTTTGATAAAAAGGTGAATAGGCGGCTTTTGATTTCCGCTTTTTTAGTCCATAAGAAAACAAGAGTGAAAGCACCTGGATCCAGTATTTAAGGTCGCTATTAAGCTTACCTGTATCTTCAAGGTTTAGTCCATAGACCTCATCAAGGTCACCTTGAATATCTTCTAGTTCAGCTTTGCCAGCATACCATTTCAGCAATCGCTGGGCAAGTAATGGAGGTTGCACTGTTGATTTCATTTCAGTGAAAGGTTTATTTTTGAACCCGCCCAAAGTTGATCTCTTAGCGCTTTCATATTATTCAATTCGGAAATAGCACTATCTGTAAGCTCGAAATAGCGTTTTCTTCGTCCGCCTCTTTCATTCGTAGGCTCGCCAAGGAAGGAGGAGATGTACCCCTTTTCCTCAAGTCGAGTAAGCGTGGAGTGTAAGGCCCCGATGCTCAACTTGCGATTGGCGCGTTCTGAAATATCATTTAATATGGCAACCCCGTAAGCATCTTTAGCAAGATTAGCGATCGTCAGCAGCACTAATTCCTCAAATTCTCCAAGATATCCTTTCATGTTAGTTATTATTTTTTTGAAGCTAATATGTATTAGTTTCTACTTTTAAGAATTAATCATACGGCGAGTTTATCCAATATGTTTCTATTTTTAAGAATTAATATTTAAATCAGTTCAGTAGCTTTGCATAATGCAAACATTTGAGTTAGAGGGATTCGATTTTATTGAGCTAAATAAGCTGCTTAAAATCATGCAGTTAGTAGGTTCAGGGGGTGAGGCCAAGCAGTTTATCGATGAGGGCCTTGTTCAGGTAAACGGACAAGTAGAAAAACAGAGAAGAAAGAAGCTTCGTGTCGGTGACAAGGTAAGCTTCGAAGGCAATGAAGTTGAAATCAAGTGAGTTACCTGTTGAACTCTCCGATGTGCCATAGCACACCCGAAGGATCATAAACGAATCCTTCTTGTCCCCAGTCGAAGGAGGTAGGCTCAACGAGTTTGACGCCCTCGAACTTTTGGTCTAAATTTTTTCCTTTCAGTATTTCCCAATAGTCTGATAGATTGCTCACCTCTAGAAAAAGCATTGTATTCTCAATCCAGTCCTTTACATAGAAATCCTGTAGATAGAAGCCAAAATTCTCAATTGAGAAGTAGGACATCTTGGGAGAGGTGACGACTTCATCAAATCCCCATGCCTGGTAAAACGCCCTGGACTGTTGATAATCCTTTGCTCCAACAAACGCTCGTATTGATCCAATGGCAGGTTTCATACTGGTAAAAAAATGGTGACGATCAGTAATTTCGCTTACTTTTTTCGCAAATGTGAATTTTTCGCAAAAAGAATTACCCCAATGATTTTATGAGTACAGCCGCTAATAAAGCAGTAGCAAGTCAAATACTCTCCGAAATGACCCAACCGGCTGACCAGCAGGCCTGAAAATTAAAACCACCAGTCAATGCATCAATATCCAGAACTTCTCCGGCAAGGTAAAGGTTTGGAAATCGCTTACACTCGAAGGTTTCCAGGTTTACTTCTGACAGCTTTACTCCTCCGGCTGTCACAAACTCTTCTTTGAAGGTACTTTTACCATGCACTCGATATTTCCCTTGGATCAGCTCCTCTGTTAGTTTGTTGATATGCTTATTTGATAACTCTGCAAATGGAGTTTCAGCAGAAATATTGCAAAGACTTGTTATCCGTTCCCAAAAACGCTTGGGAATATCGAAGAGCGGATAGTTGACTACTTTCTTCTTGGGATTGGAGGCAATATATTGGCTCAAGTGTTTTTGGAAATCTGCTTGTTTCAAATCTCCGGTGAAGTTGATCATAACTTCAAATTCGTAGTTTTTTGCCTGGAGCTCGTAAGCTCCCCACGCCGATAACTTTAAGACAGCCGGACCGCTTAATCCCCAATGCGTAATAAGCAGTGGCCCTGTTTCCTCCAATTTGCTACCGACAACTTTCACCTTTGAATTGTCAAACGAAATGCCTTGAAGACCTTCTAGTCTTTCATCTTTGATATTGAAGGTGAATAATGAAGGAACGACATCTGTAATTTTTAAACCTGTTTGTTGGAGAACAGACCAAGTAGCCGGGGAAGACCCGGTAGCGACTATCACTTTGTCTGCCTCAAAAGTTTGAGTAGTAGTAATCACCTTCCATCGATCACCTTCTTGCTTCAATATATCCAGTGACTGATTGTGAATGATTTCTACATTTAATCGCTTGGATTCATTCAAAAAACAATCGATGATTGTTTGGGAAGAATCAGTAATTGGAAACATCCGTTTATCTGCTTCAGCTTTAGTTTGCACGCCTCGAGCAGCTAGCCAATCCACCATATCAGAAGTGGTGAATCTTTTAAATAGTTGATGTAATTTCTTAGAACCCCTGGGATAGTAATGGACTAGCTCAGAAGGCTTACTTCGTTCATTGGTAACATTACATCTTCCACCACCGGAAACCTTGACTTTACTCAAGAGCTTAGTGGTTTTTTCCAGGATGATAACCTGATAATTAGCGTGTTTTTTAGCGACATTGATCGCAGTAAAAAAACCAGCAGCTCCTCCTCCAATTACGATAATTTTCACTTTGCCAAGTAAATGAAAATGTAAGAGATTGAATCAATTCAATCATTTTTTATTGCGTCGAACCAATCACTTTACTTTCAGCGTTTACTCAGAGGTAAAAATAGAATGGCTTGAAAGATCGACTGCTTGTCTTGTGATTATCCCATGGAAAATTACTTCACCATAAGTATCAAATTGAATCTGAATTATTCATCTTTTAAGCACTTAGAAGGGTTGACGTGCGCGGCTCTCATTGCTTGAGAACTCACGGTCAACCAAGCAATCAATAATGAGATCGCAGCTGTTCCAATAAATATCCAGAAACTTAGCTCAATTTTGTATGCAAAGCTCTCTAACCATTGGTTCATAAAGTAATACGATACAGGAATAGCGAAGACAATTGAGATTCCAACCAACTTTGTAAAGTCTTTGGAAAGCATCATCACAATATTGGTCACCGAAGCACCAAGTACTTTTCGAATGCCAATCTCTTTCAAGCGACGCTCTGCTGTAAAAGTTGCCAACCCAAACAGCCCAAGACAAGAGATAAGAATGGCAAAGCCAGCAAAGTAGGAGGAGAGTGTTCCAATTCGTGATTCTGCTTCATATAGCTCCTGATAGCTCTGATCTAAAAATTCATATTCAAAGATGAAGCCCGGGCAGAATTCTTCGTAAAGTTCTTGCACCTTGGTCATGGCCTGTACTTCTTTTCCTGCTTCCAGCCGAGCAGCCACATTCCAGGTTTCGCCTAGCCAAAAGAATGCAGGTGACACTTCTGTGTGGATAGATTGGTAGTGAAAATCTTTCAATACCCCAATGATTTCCAAGTCATATTCATCCCACAGTTTGATATTCTCGCCGATCGCTTCTTCCGGGGAAAAGCCCATTACCTTAACCGCTGCTTCGTTCATGATAACTTTGGTACTATCTGATCCAAACTTGTTATCAAACCATCTTCCTGCAACAAGTTCCATTCCCATGGTTTGTTGGAACTCAAAGTCCGCCCGAATATTTTCGAACAGAATACGTTCTTCCGGTTGTTTGGTACGCCAATCCAAACCACTGGTGTTGTTCATCTGGTGCAATAAATTATGCGAAGTACCTGCAGCGGAAGCAACACCAGGAATCTTGCGAAGCTCTGTGAAAAAGGCCTCTCTCTTGTCTTGAATACTTCCCTCTTGTGAGAAGAAGACCACATTGTCTCTGTCGTATCCCAGGTTTTTGGTGAAGGCGTATTGCGTTTGCTTATGTATCACAATCACGCCCACGATTAGAATAATGGTAATGGTAAACTGAAAAATCACTAATCCTTTTCGCGCCCAGATTTCTCCTGCTGAGCTTTTGATTTCCCCTTTTAGTACTTTCACAGGATTGAAATGTGTGAGGTAAAGGGCAGGGTAACTACCCGCCAATAGTCCGGTAACAACTACAGTGATAGCAGAGAATAGTAACAATTCTGTAGTAAGCTCCAAGGCAATGTGTTTATCAGTGATCAAATTGAATTGAGGCAATAGCACGATAACAAGTAGATAAGCCAGGGTCATCGAAAAGAAAGTAATTAGCATGGATTCCCCTATAAATTGGCGGATCAGTGTTTGTCTATCTGCCCCGATTGCTTTCCGAACGCCAACTTCATGAGCACGCTTTGAAGCACGAGCCGTTGAGAGATTCATGAAGTTGATGCAAGCGATAATCAGAATAAATATTGCAATAATGGAGAACAACCTGACATACTCAATACGCCCACCATCTTGCACTCCATTAGTATAATTTCCATAGAGGTACTGTTCAGAATATTTCTTCAAAAACAACTCAATATTGCTGTCACCTTCAGTATTTTTTATTTTCACATAGTCGGCTATTTTTTTAGTAACCTCTTCAGGATCAGCACCTTTATTAAGCACAGCGTAAGTGTGAGGGCCATTGCTTCCCCAACTGGTGACCCATTCGTTTTGATCTTTATAATCTTCGAAGGATAGGACAAAATCAAAAACGTAAGTAGAGTTATCAGGAATGTTTTCAAATACTCCGGACACAATGAAATCCCGATCGTTCTCATAACGCAATGTTTTGCCCACAGCTTGCTCAACACTTCCGAAGAATTTCTCCGCCAAATCTCTTGACAAAACGATGGATGTTTTGTCTTTCAGTACATCATCAGCGATGCCTACCAGTAGCGGGTAAGTGAATATATTGAAATAATCTTCACCTACATGAAAGCCATATTCTTTAAAAGATTTATCCCCATCATAGGTTAATAGTGACTTCCCAATCCATGTAGTTGTCGCCGAGTATTGAATGTCTGGAAAATCGATTTTCAGACTCTCACCAAGTAGTCCAGGAGTGGAGTTTGTGGCAAACATTTCATTAGAATATGTCTGAAATTCCATAACGCGAAAGAGCCGATCATCCTTTTCATGAAATTTATTTACGCTCAATTCGTCTTGCACCCAGAGGTAAATAAAGAAGGCGCAAGTAAGGCCTGTAGTGAGTCCAATCAGGTTGACAGCAGATGAAACTTTATGTCGCAAAAAGTTACGTAAAGTGATTTTAAGGTAGTATTTGAACTTCATGGTAAGTGTGTTTAAGAGTAAAGACAGCTGTATTTCAAAAAGGATGCATTAACCTAATTAAATACCATAGTTTTTTCTAAGGGTTACAACTTCATGATGATTTTTTTCTAAAAAAGTTTTTGGAAGTTCAAAATCTTTGCATCAGTTTTGGCACATCTTTTCATAGATGAAGAGATAAAATTTATAAAGAAGCACGGAGAGACAGGCTCGTTGATGTGCTAGCAACCTGGTAACCAAACCAAGGTGCTAATTCCTGAACTTTTAAAGTGAATATAAATTATGAAGAAAGCACACAAACACATTCAGCGTATTCAATTACTCAATACACACGCACGATCTATGTGCTGTTGTTGCCGTTAATTATTTGATCCACGGGCCAAAAGTCTGTCCACACTTTCCCTTTTTCTAATTTCTTAATCCTTTTCAAAAATGAATTTTGAAACTCAAGCTATTCGTACGCAATTGCCGAACGCCGCTCATCAAGAACATTCAGCTCCGGTTTATCTCACAAGCTCATTCACCTTCGAAAACGCAGAGGAGGCCAGAGCTAAATTCAACGATGAAATTCCGGGCAACATCTACTCACGATATTCAAATCCCAACACCGACGAGTTTATTGAAAAGCTCTGTTTATTGGAAGGGGCAGATGATGGACTAGCCACCGCTACAGGTATGTCGGCGATGTTTACCAGTCTTGCCGGGTTACTTCAGCATGGTGATCATGTACTAGCATCTAGAGCGCTATTCGGATCGACGCATCAGCTTTTTACCAAAATACTTCCAAAATGGGGTATTGAGCACTCATACTTCAATATCCATCGGCCGGAAAAATGGGAAAGCTTAATTACGCCAAAGACTAGGATGATTTTCGTGGAAACCCCATCAAATCCGGGCTTGGACATTGTTGATCTGGAATACCTGGGACAGCTGGCAGAAAAACATAACCTCATCTTGAATGTGGACAATTGTTTTGCTACGCCATACCTACAAAATCCAATAGAGTGGGGTGCTCACCTGGTTACCCATTCAGCTACCAAATTCATAGATGGTCAAGGTCGAACACTTGGGGGAGCAATAGTAGGAAAGAAGGATCTCATTGAGAAGTTACGATTTTTTGCTAGACACACCGGTCCGAGTCTTTCTCCATTCAATGCATGGGTTTTGAGCAAGAGTTTGGAAACTCTGGCTGTGAGAATGGAAAAGCATTGCGAGAATGCGACCAAAATTGCATCATATCTGGAAGGACATGAAGAATTAGAATTGGTCAAATATCCATTTTTGGAAAGCCATCCGCAGCGTGAGCTAGCAAAAAAACAAATGAAACACGGTGGTGCAATTGTGACGTTCATTGTTAAAGGTGGATTAGAAAGAGGCGTAAAATTTCTGGATAATCTTCATATGTTGAGCCTAACACCCAATCTAGGTGATACACGGACTACAGTTACTCACCCTACAAGCACAACTCATAGCAAATTGACTGAAGAAGAAAGAGCTAGTGTAGGTATCGCACCAGGGCTAGTCAGAATTTCTGTTGGCTTAGAAAACATCAACGACATACTCAATGATATTGAACAAGCCTTGCAGGCAAGTAAGGTCAAAAAGATAAATCCAAGAATCGATAAAATAATGAACGCATGAACATAGTCAAGATGAAAGCAAAGGACAGTTGTTGCACCAATATGTGCATGTATTGGAAGGATACACATAAGCCATCAATAAAGAGGTATTTGTAAAATAAGATTAGCACAAATACAAACCCTGATGGCCTCCTGGACATCAGGGTTTTTTTATACCATCAAAAGAATAAAAATGTCAGTAACAATATCAAAAGATGCTCAACAAGACATAGATGAGCTAAATAGTAAAATAGATCGATTTCATTCTGGAGTCATTGAGGAGGAACGATTCAAGGCTTTCAGGCTCACACGAGGTGTGTATGGGCAGCGACAGCAAGGTGTACAGATGCTGCGAATTAAGCTTCCCTATGGTAAGGTAACGCCAGATCAACTACGTGTGATCGCGGATGTATCCGATGACTATACAAATGGCAATCTTCATTTAACCACCAGGCAAAACATACAACTGCACCACATACCACTTGATGACACACCTGAGATATGGAAACGATTGGAGCAGGTTGGAGTCACGCTTCGCGAATCTTGTGGAAACACGGTTCGCAACGTCACAGCATCGGCTCAAGCGGGGATAGACCCTCATGAGCCTTTCGACGTAACGCCGCATGCCGATGCAGTATTTAAGTACTTCCTGCGCAATCCGGTATGCCAGGATATGGGAAGAAAGATAAAGATCTCTTTTTCCTCCAGTGAGAAAGATGAGGCAATTTCTTATATCCATGATTTTGGTTTTATTCCGAAAATCAAAAGGAAGATTCGGGGATTTAAAGTACTTATTGGGGGCGGACTCGGAGCGCAAACCTTTTTTGGTCAGCAGGCCTTTGACTTTTTGCCTGAAGAAAAAGTAATTCCATTTATTGAAGCAGCATTACGGGTTTTTGATCGGCACGGTGAGCGAGAGAGACGTCATAAAGCCAGGTTAAAATACTTGGTCGATTCCAAGAAAGGGTTAGGGTTAGATACCTTTTTAAGGTTGGTGGATGAGGAATACAAGGCACTGCCTGAGCAAATTTATCCAATCTCATATACAGAAAATTCGGAACCTGTAAGAAAGAGGCCTTATTCAAATTACAAGGTGATGGATAGCGAAGCTTTCGAAAGATGGAGTCGAATCAATGTGATTAATCAAAAGCAAAAAGGCTTCTATGCTGTCAAAGTGAAAATTCCTCTTGGAAATATTTCTTCAACTATCGCCAGAAAGGTCGCTCTCATTGCGGAATCATACACATCAACAGATATTAGGCTCACAATCAATCAAGGACTTTTGTTGAGGTTCGTGAACAAAGAGAGTCTTGCTGCTCTTTACATGTCACTTCAAGAACTAGGTTTGGCTGCTGCTGGATTTGATACCTTGGCGGATGTTACTTCATGTCCCGGCACTGATACATGCGCCTTGGGAGTAACTAACAGCACCCGATTGGCAACCGAGCTTGAGAAAGTTGTTCGTGATGAATACCCTCACTTAATTGATGAGTCTCAAATTAAAATCAAAATCAGTGGCTGCATGAATTCCTGTGGTCAGCACATGATTGCCAATATTGGTTTTCACGGAAGTAGCATTAAAAAAGGAGATCTTATAGTCCCAGCCATGCAGGTAGTTGTTGGAGGTGGAATAGAGCCTGATCATCAAGGATATATCGCTGAGAAGGTGATTAAAATTCCTACGAGACGGATACCTGCTGCTTTGAGAATATTGCTTGACGACTATGAGTCTAATGCCGAAGAAACTGACTATTTCAATCAATACTTCCGAAGGGAGGGAAAGAAGTATTTCTACGATTTACTTAAACCACTAGCTGACTTAGCTGAAATCAAAGGCGAGGAGTTGATTGACTGGGGAAGTGAAAATGCATTTGTTCCTGAAGTAGGAGTAGGTGAATGCGCAGGAGTGGTCTTCGACCTGGTGGATACTATTTTGGAAGATGCCAAAGATCGGATCAATTGGGCGATAGAAGATTTTGATAAAAAGAAATGGGCAAACGCTATCTATCACAGCTACAATGCATTCATTATTGGAGCCAAGGCGCTGTTGCTGGATAATGGTATTGAATGCAATACACATCAAAAAATATTGGATGACTTTGAAGCTTCTTTTGGTGAAAACCCGAATTACCCTGTAGCCAAATCGTTTGGGAAAACAGTTTTGAAGATCAATCGATATGCTCCAAATACAGCTTTTGCCGAATCATATTTAGCTGATGCCAAAGCATTCATTGAAAGCATCCGCCTGGATCGAAGCTCAAGTTTGGATCCACAACAAAGGTTGGTAGTAAGTAACTATTATAAAGCCTAAGCCGATGAACGATCAAAAATTCACACTTGTAGGTGCAGGTCCCGGAGATCCGGATCTAATCACTGTTAAAGGTGTAAAGGCACTGGAGCAGGCCGATGTTGTGCTTTACGATGCGTTGGTATCTAAAGAGCTGCTTGGCTTTGCACCATGCGCCGAACACATATCCGTAGGTAAACGTGCGGGTAGGCCTAGTTTTTTACAGCAGGAAATAAACCAACTCATTGTTTCAAAGGCCTTGACTAATGGTCATGTAGTAAGACTTAAAGGAGGCGATCCTTTTGTCTTTGGAAGAGGCTTTGAAGAAATTCAGTTTGCTGAAAAATATGGAATCAAAACCGAGGTGGTCATAGGTATAAGCAGCATCATGCTCCCGGGCTTATATGGTATACCACTCACTTGCAGAGGTGTAAATCAAGGATTTTCTATCCTCACAGCCACCTCGGCAAACGGAACCATTTCTTCGGAAGTGAGCAAAGCTGCAAAGCATTCTTCAACTGCCTTGATATTTATGGGTTTGTCGAAGCTGGATGAGGTGGTTGCTCACTATCTAAATGAGGGCCGGGGGAATCTACCTGTAGCAATTATTAGCAATGGCTCGCATGCTAATGCTCAGGTGGTAGCTGGTACGGTGAGTTCAATACTTGATGAAGCCAGAGATCAAAAGCCAGCATCTCCCGCTCTCTTGATTTTTGGAGAAGGAGCTGCTCACGCTATGTTAAACAATCAGTTAAACCAAAAAGAGGAGGTGGTATGACAACTGGAAATTCGCTATTCCCGATTTTTTTAAAACTCGATCAGCTACATGTTCTTATAGTTGGCGGTGGAAATGTAGGGTTAGAAAAACTTGACGCATTGCTTCGAAACGATCATGAAGCAAAGGTCACCCTAGTAGCTCCCCGAATCAAACCTGACATATATCAACGTGAAAGCCTTTCAGATCAGATTAAGATTAAAAGGAGGAAGTTTATAAAAAGTGATTTGAAGCATGCTGATATGGTGATTTTGGCAACCAATGATCAATTACTGAACGCTAAAATAAGATCGCTTGCAAGGAAAAGACACCTACTTGTTAATGTTGCTGATACGCCGCATCTGTGTGATTTCTATTTGGGATCAACAGTGAAAAAAGGTGACCTTAAAATTGGAATAAGTACAAATGGAAAGTCACCAACGCTTGCTAAGCGATTAAAAGAGGTTTTTAATAATTCCATCCCGGATGAAACTGATGCTTTGCTACAAAATCTCCATGAAATCAGAGATCGGTTGAAAGGAGAATTTTCATATAAAGTGAAAGCATTAAACGGGATCACAAAGTCATTAATTGAACAAGATGAAATCTGATATTAAAAAACAATTAGCTCATCTCAATGAACGATATGAGTCAATAAGTCAACTTGATCGAATGAAGCGGCTTTTTTCAGATTTTGATCATGATCGGATTTTGGTTACTTCTTCGTTTGGTACTACCTCAGCAATCATCCTTCACATGATCAGCAAGGTAGCACCCAATCACCCTGTTTATTTGATCAATACTGGCTATTTATTTGAAGAAACATTGGAGTACAAAGAGGAAGTAAAGAAGCAACTGGATTTAAACATCATTGAGATTGGTGCGGCGGACAACAAGCATCGATTTACTCAAGAAAATCAAACATGGAAGTATCAAAATGATCTTTGCTGTTTTATCAATAAAGTAGATCCTACCAATCAGTTGAAGCATGGGAAGGATGTTTGGATCTCTGGCTTGTTGCGCTTTCAAAATGAAAACAGAAGGCATTTGAGAATCTTTGAGTCCCGAAATGAATTATTGAAATTTCATCCAATCATTGATATGACCGCATCTGAGGTAAGCTCCTATTCAACAATATATGAGCTTCCTCAAAATAAGCTTTACTATCAAGGCTTTGGCTCAGTAGGATGCACCCATTGTACGGAGAAGGGAGATCAACGTGAAGGCAGATGGCTTAATAAACAGAAGGTGGAATGTGGACTTCATGTGTAAGTAGAACACTATTTTGGCTTAAAATATTACTGGTTGAAGAATTAGTTTATCCCTTAATCATTGCTTCTAAGAGTTTCTGAACTGTTTCAGATTTTCCTATTGGTGCAATGAAACAGCACATAATGTTAATTGCAATGGCTAAATATGTTGCTGGATGTTTTAGTTTTTGATACTTCCAAGCGGCCAAAAGGATAAGTGCCACGATTATTGTCTGACTTAAATATACAGGGGTTATTATTTCAATATCCGGCCAGGAATCGAGATTAGCAAGTATCCAAACGTTTTGAACACCTCTACCAAGAGCGGGCATCATAATGATAAATACTGTTGAGATTAGCCACCATGCATGATCCTCTAATACTTTTCGTTTTAGGATACTCATGATAACAGCAAAGCCAAAGGCAAGGATCATTGGGATTTCTATGGCAGCTACTCCATAAAAAAAATACGGTTCAAACGGACCAAAACGCTCGGGAAATTCCATTGCCTTTTGTACAGTCTCGAGATCCCGGTGCATCATGCTTAATGCGGTAAGACATACGCCTCCGGCCAAGAACATCCCAATGATGCCGTTTGTGCGGTGCTTTTCCAGCTTCCCATGCGTCGCATAATAGGGTTGAATAATTAGGTATAAATACCAGATGGAACCTGTCCAATAATGAATGTGAACAGACCATGCATTATCGGTTAAATCACCCCAATAGTCCATAGCTATTCCTAGCTGCATCAGAACCATCGGGATGATCATCCATAAGTGAAGAGATTTGTATTTGTTCATTTGATTAGTGTTTAGCTGGTAGAATTGATCAAGCGGATTGTAGTTGTTTGATTTTGCGCTTTAGGCGGAAAGCAATGAATGTGGGGATCAGAGCGACTAGAAGACCAATTAAGAATCCCTTTACTGTAAATCTTATGGTCTGTCCGGTTTCAATATCATGTCTGTGATTCCAGAACTCTACAATTTTTCCATCCTGGATTCGGAAAACATTGATGATAGCAATGGGATCTTCTCCTAAAAGAACCTTTCCAAGAAGTGTTTTAGGCTCGTAATCCAGTATCCATCGTGTAGCAACCAAATCACCATCTGCAATCTGGTAGTCAAACTCAGGTTTCATGTCTCCATTTTCCCAGAAGAAGTCTGCAATGTTCTTTTGTTCAACTGCGGGCTCGGTCAAGCCTTTTCGTTCGAAAATGTCATGCACTACATATTCGTCAGCTACGTATTTATCGTAGTTGTCTGTGTTTTTAGTAAACCATAGATCCTGGTAAAAATCTCGCGCTATTTGTTTATTAATCTCTTCCTGAGATGTTTCTGGTTTTAACATCAATGTGTCTTGTTGCGCAGTTGCAACAGTGCTTAATAATATAGCTACAAGTGTGATTGTATTTTTCATGATATCTAATGCTTACTTAACCTGACCGGAAGCGACCTCTCGGTACATTTTCCACTCACCATCTTGGTCTTTTTTGAGTATGATAATGAAAGTGTCCTGCAGTTCTACTTGCTCACCTTTTGCATTGGTGTAGTATACCTTACTGGTTCCATAGTCATAGCCCATCGTATCGTTCAGAATCACCGTTTCTTTTGGATTAATAATCAGACTGTCATATGAAAAAGCACCACGTTCTTTTCCTAGCCTTCTCATTTCCCACCATCCTTCTGTGTCAGGTCCGGTGATCTCCATTTCAGACATAGCATAGTTGGCTAGATCTTGATAGCGTTTCTCTTTGATGGCGAGCATGAAACCATTTCGGGTTTCTTCTATTTTCGCTAATTCAGCTTTGAAATCAATGGTTGTTTCTTTTGGCAACTCCTGTCCATAGCAGGACATAAATAGCAAAGACAAGAAGAGTAACTTCAGGTATTTCATAATCCGCATTTCCGTATTGGTAACGCCAATGTAGAAAATGAAATCAGGTCCGATCTTCGCTCATCTCCCAAAAATCCTCACATATGTAACAAGTAGCTTTTGAGAGCTCTAAGAGCCTTTTTTTGTGAATTTTGAAGGTGTAGCACCGTACTTTTCCTTGAAGCACTCGGTGAAATAGGAGAGGCTATTAAATCCACAGCTATATGCTGTTTCCGCAACATTCATATGACCATTGGAAAGTAGGGTGGAGGCCCTTTGAAGTCGTAAGTCTCGAATGAATTCGCTAGCTGAGAAGTTGGTTAAGGCTTTCAATTTGCGGTGTAGCTGCATTCGACTCATTGCCATTTCTTTCTGAAATGACTCAACATTAAACGCCTCATCTGCTAAATATTTATTGACGGTTTCCATAGCTTTTCTGATGAATGCTTCATCAGGTGAGGTCACTTCTATTTGTGAGGGCTCCAGCTTCAACGTCTGACTAAATTTTTGTTTGAGTTTGGTCCTTGATTCAATCAGGTTTTTGACTCTCACCAGCAGTTCATCATTGTCAAATGGTTTCGTTAAATATTCATCAGCGCCCGTGGTGAGCCCGTGAATTTTGGTATCACGGTCTGCCTTAGCGGTCAGTAGAATTACAGGTATATGGCTTGTTTTTTCACTCAACTTCACTGTCTTGCAAAGCTCCAATCCATCCGCCTCCGGCATCATCAGGTCGGAAATGATAATATCAGGAACATGTTTAATAGCGGATGCTATGCCTTCTTTGCCATTTATGGATTCTTCTATTTGATAGGTGCTTTCGAGTAAATGTCTAATGTGTGTGCGTAAGTCCGGATTGTCTTCTACAATCAGCGCAATCGGTTTCCCCTCATCTTCTGATCCATTGGCTGGCTGATTATCTACCCAATTAGCTTTGGCATTGTCAGGCAATGAAAACTCACTTTCCTGATCGGTAACTATCTCGAATGTCGCATATGCAGCCCTACTGATTGGAAAGGAAAAGGTGAATGTACTTCCTTCACTCGTTTTGCTTTGCACATCGATCTTCCCATGGTGCAGTGTTGAGAGCTCTTTTGTTAAAGCCAACCCAATTCCAGTGCCAGTCGTATTCGAATCGATGGACTTGCTTTGATGAAATCGCTCAAAAATTTCCTTCAATTCAGCTGGTGCAATACCTGGTCCACTGTCTTTTATGGAAATGGAAACTTCATCTTCTTTTTTGCTATAGACGATCAGCTCAACAGACCCATTTGCGGGAGTGAATTTAAAAGCGTTTGAAAGTAAATTTGTGAGAATTTTTTGGAGCTTATCTTCATCAAAATAAGCTTGTTCGGGGAGGTTATCTAAGCTAATGGTAAAATCAATTTTCTTAGCCAATGCCAATGATTCGAACGAGGCAGTTAGTATCTCCAAAAATTCTTTGAGATTCCCGTGTCTTACATCAAGCGTAAGTTTTCCAGCTTCTAACTTTGATAGATCCATTATTTGATTGGTCAGCTCCAGGAGTCTGGTTGCATTCTTTTGGATCAGTCCCAAGTCTTTTCTAGTTCCAGTAGGAGGATTTTCACTCAGTAATTTTTGAACAGGACTGAGAATCAGAGACAGAGGCGTTCGAAATTCGTGAGAGATGTTGGTAAAGAAAGATGTCTTTAAATGATCCAGATCTTTTAACCTGTTATTTGCCCTAGCTTTGATTTTGTACTGATTATAAATCACACCAAGAAGAGTAATGAGCAGCACTGCTCCCAATAGAAGGTAATTCCGAAGACTTTCTTGCCTTTGTATCTGAAGACTGGATATCTCATTCTCGGCACTTAGTAAATCTATTTCTTGCTGTTTTTGCTCGTTTTGATACTTTTCTTCTAGCTCAGCTATTTTTTCCTCATTTCTAATAGTTTTTAAACTATCACTGAATTGTTTGAAAGCGACCTGATATTCATAGGCCTTCTTATAATCTTCTACAGAAGCGTAGATGTTGCTAAGTATTTGGCTGATGTCATTCTTAGCCGTCACCATATTGATTTCACCAGCCAGCATGTCGGCTTCTAACAGTAGAGATATTGCCTTATCGTGTTGATTAAGCTCCTGATACGTCATGCCCATTGCGATTAAACTGAAACACCTTCCGACCTGATGCTGGATCTGCTCTCTTATTTCCAGGCTTTTTTGATACTCTATGAGGGCATCATTATATTTCTTTTGATCGAAATAGAGATTTCCGATGCTGTAGAAGAGATCAGATATTTGATAGTCATTCGAAAGATTCTGATTGATTGCTAACGCCTTATTAAACATGGCTAACGCCTCATCAAAATTTCCAGATTTTTTTTCAACGATACCGAGGTTCTTATAGATAAATGCGAGATGGTTAGGGTTGCTATTATCTCCTTGCTTTTCAATCGCCTGTTGGTAATATTCTCTGGCTTTTTCTAGTTGGTCAAGACTGGCGTATGTAATTGCTATGTTAATTAAAGAGACTTTTTGAATGCCATCGTCACCCATACGCAGGCTTATTTGATAGTGCTCCAATGCTTTTTGTAGCATTGCCTGATTCAGATAGGTATTGCCAATGTTATTATTCACACTTCCTATCGTTACTGAATCTCGGGCCTCTATCGCGAGCTCTTCTACCTTCTGAAATTGCTCGATGGCTTGCTGCCAGTCACTCACCTGATTGAAGGTATTGCCAAGCCCCATGTAAGCATCCATTAGGCTGGATTTATTTTTAATGGATTTCGAATGCTCAATGGCACTTTTATAATACTTAAATGCTGAATCATTTTCTGAACGAAGGCGATAAATTCCCCCTAATGTTATGAGAGATTGGGAAATACCTTCTTGGTAATTAATTGACTCACTAATGAAGAGTGCATCATAGGTTTGCTGCAACACCTTTTCCTGATCGGTATAGTAAAGGTCTGTGAAATAATAAGCCAATAGAATATTGACTCGTGAAGAGTCCGGCAAATCTCTTTTATCCAGAAGCGTATTAAGTGAATCAATCTCTGACTGACAAATGGTAATTAAAGGAATTAGTAGTAATAAGATTGGTGGGAAAAGTCTGGATAGCATGGTTGGATTTTACCCTTTAATATAGGTAAAATCTATTTTTATAATCAGTTAAAATGATTCATCGTTCTTTCCAATCCAATGGTGCAGAATGAATGAATCGCTTCAATAGCTCTATCCATGTTGAGAACTAGTTCATCCATTTCTTGTTTAGAAAAAGGACTAAGTACATAGTCTACCTGCCTACCTTTCGAAAAAGCATCACCCACCCCAAATCTCAATCGGGGATAGTTTTGGCCTCCGTTCAGTTGTTCAATATTTTTCAGCCCGTTGTGCCCTCCTGCTGATCCGCGTGGTTTCAATCGAATTTTGCCGTATGGAAGGGCGATATCATCTGTGATTACCAACATGTTTTCCTTGGGTATCTTATGTTGCTGCAAGTAGTGATTCACCGCTTTTCCACTGAGATTCATGTAGGTAGTTGGTTTGACAAGATGAAGCGATCGCCCTTTGTATTTTGTCTCGGCTGTAAATGCCAGCTTATTCATTTCAAACTTAGCACCTTGCTCATCTGCCAATCGATCAAGGACTAAAAAACCTATATTATGCCTGGTCAGCTCATACTCTGCTCCAATGTTCCCCAGACCTACAATTAAATATTTCATTTTAGAGTAAAAATCCCGACGCGAAGGTCGGGATTAAATTGATAGTTTAGAAATTTTTTGAAACTTGGTTATCGTCTCCACAGCGCTTTTTATAAGCACGGATAAAATCTATTGATTTGGAAAATAAATCTTCAAATCTTCATATACCCGTTTATAGAATATCCAGCGTTGGCTGCCTTTTCTATGGATATGTTCATGTTGGTCGTATTCATATGCGAGCAGACTATCTACTTGTTTGTAGCAGTCAATGATGTTCTGCAACGGAAACTCTTCTTTTAGCCATTCATGTAGACCAGGTATGATGAATGGTTTGAGTTTTAATTTCATAAGTTGCTCAACAAGCTCAGCTTGCCAGTAATGATCAAAATCGGTCTTCATGATTAGCTGAATCGATACATCACCATGATCCTTTTCATATTGACGTTCTCGACTTTCCCAATTGTCGCTAATTCCAAATTTTGCTTTTCCATTGATGTCGACGACATATAGTATCGCTTTGCAATTCCAATCTGATATTTCCATTTTAAAAACTATAATTCCAACTGGCTAAAATTATTTTGTTCGGAGTGAATAGATATACCAATTTTCCTGAATGTGCCGTAGAAACTAGGCTTGTACACCGATTGTATGCCAAAAAAAAATCCCGACTGGAAGGCCGGGATTAAAATTAAAGTTTTGAACTCTTTATGATTCAGAAGACTCCTCTGCAGCTGGTGCATCTCCGCCTTCAGCTCCTTCAGTTGCCCCTTCTTCACCTTCTTCTTCTTCACCTTCTTCGTCCTCCGCATCTTTTCCTCTAAGAGCCCGTGGTACTTCGATACCTGCAAGCGTCACTAGCGGACTGTTCAAAATTTCGTATTCGCCTACTTCAAGTTCGCCAACCTTGATTGACTTACCTAAACCTAGCTTGGACACATCTACTTCGATGTATTCTGGCATGTCCTTAGGCAATGCTTTGATCTGCAAGTATTTTACTTTTCGGATCAACTTACCTCCTTGCTGAATTCCAGGAGCAATTCCTACTGGGTGAACAGGGATGTTCATCTTAATAGGCGTTCCTCTGAATAGCTGAAGGAAGTCAGCATGCAAGATGATTTCACTTACCGGGTGGAACTGAACATCCTGAATGATTGCTTCGAATGGTTCTGGTTCTCCTTCAATTGTCAATAAAGCAAAGTGCGCTTCGTCAGTGTATACAAGGTCTCTAAACAAGATCATTGGAGCGTAGAAATGAATCTGATGATCGCCACCGTATACTACGCATGGTACCATTCCTTCTTCTCTTAAGCGCTTCGCTTCTGTCTTGCCGAGATTTGCTCTTTTATACCCTATAATCTCAACAGTTTTCATAATTGAATTTGATTTAAAATATGATTATTTAATAAATAATGAACTAATGGATTCGTGATCGTGAATTTTGCGAATTGCTTTTGCAAAAAGCTCTGCCACGGTCAGTACTTTGATTTTGGAAGACTCTTGCTTCTGAGGAATTGTATCCGTGATGATCAATTCTTCCAGAGCAGACTCTTCAATATTTTTATAAGCATTACCGGAAAGAACTCCATGAGTAGCAAAAGCTCTTACAGAGTTCGCTCCCTTTTCTTTCAAAAGTGTACCTGCTTTACTTATGGTTCCAGCGGTATCAACCATGTCGTCTACCAATACAACATCTTTTCCTTCCACATCTCCAATCACCTGCATGGAAGCAACTTCATTTGCGCGCTTTCTGTGTTTGTCGCAGATTACCATATCCACTTCAAAAAGCTTTGCGTAAGATCTTGCGCGAGCCGTTCCCCCAACGTCAGGAGAAGCGATGATCATGTTTTCAAGATTCAGGTTCTTGATGTATGGATAAAAGATGGCTGATGCATCTAAATGATCAACAGGAATATCAAAAAACCCTTGAATTTGCCCGGCATGAAGGTCGCAAGTCATGATTCTGTCCGCACCTGCAGAAGTCAAAACATTTGCAGCAAGCTTAGCAGCTATTGAAACTCTTGGTTTGTCTTTTCTGTCTTGACGCGCATATCCGAAATAAGGGACAACGACTGTGACGTATTTGGCACTTGCTCTGCGAGCAGCATCTATCATTAACAAGAGTTCCCAGATATTGTCGGCAGGAGGTACAGTCGGCTGGATGATGAACACGTCAGATCCACGAACCGATTCGGTGAAGTAAACACCCATTTCGCCATCACTGAAAGTTTGTTTTTCACTAAGACCGAGAGGCTTGCCGTAATTGTTAGCAATTGATTTTGCTAATTCGGGATGAGCTGAGCCTGAGAATATCTTTACTGATGACATTTTAAGCTAAAATAAATCCCGCCTTTGTTAGCGGGATTTGGTTTGTTGTTCCCATTGGAACTTGTTGGCCTACTAGGGCTCGAACCTAGACTCTTCTGGACCAAAACCAGACGTGTTGCCAGTTACACCATAGGCCAATATTGGGTTGTTTTTTCAAGTGTCTGCCCTTCACTTCCGTCTAAACGGACGGCAAAATTAGTTCATTATGACAAAAATAAAAATGTTATAATCGATCTTTTCCAATATTGAAAATCAATACGAGTTACTCAGATAGAATATTGTTTGTATGAGAACTTTTGAAAGATGTCATTAGCTTTATTTCTGATGACATTAGACAATCTAGAAGGAGCTTTTCTTTATGCATCCATTTTGGCGCTAATCTATCTCGTTGCAATTAGCTTCCGCCGAAGCAAGCTGAACATTTCGGAGA
Source organism: Ekhidna algicida (assembly GCF_051379705.1). Lineage (GTDB taxonomy): Bacteria > Bacteroidota > Bacteroidia > Cytophagales > Cyclobacteriaceae > Ekhidna. The sequence continues at coordinate 3,848,399 of NZ_CP179868.1, forward strand.
TTGGTTTTAGGATGATCATTCTGGCTCTCTGTGTTGAAGTATTTGTAGAGTGGCTGTTCTTTACAGATCTCATTAGAGTGTATCCACATTTCATGCGAATGAATACACCTTTTGTCATGATTTTACCTTCATCATTTTATCTGTGTATCGAATCAGACCTCTCCAGTCGACAGAAGTTTATTCGCTATGACCTGATTCACCCTCTGATTTTCGTGTTCTTTGTGATTCACCTTCTTCCTTTTTATTCCCTTTCTGCCGAGGAAAAAATCGAACTCTACGACGTATATCTTACAGGAACCAGGATTGATACTTTACCTGTTGCTGCCATTTATCGAGCTGTGCAATTTTTGGCATTATTCGGAATTGTCTGGCAATTATTGAGGAGAAGTATTTCTAACTGGGGTATTAAAGTCAAGGTAATTTCGGTGACCTATATTTTGCTGTGGGGGATGGATCTCTATCGGTTTTTTGGACCTTGGAGTGCCTATGCTCCATACGATGGATATTACCTAATCACTTTCTTATTGCTAGTCATTTATCTTGAATTGATTGGAGCTTTCGAAAAGAAGAATATCAAATATCATACCTCAGGTATCGGTAAACATAAAACCGATGAGCTTGCAATTAGAGCAAAGGACTTAATTGAAACAGAAAAGCTATTTAAGAATCCAAAATTGACACTAGCTGATTTAGCTACCAGACTTGAGGTGCACCATAATTATGTCTCTCAAGCCGTAAACAGTCATTTTGGTATGAGCTTTAAGGAATTGATAAATTCATTGAGAGTGGTTGAAGCGAAAAAACTATTACTCGATGAAATCAATGATCGACTGACTTTCGAAGCTATTGCTGAAATGGCTGGATTCAATTCAATTTCTAGCTTTAATGCTGCATTTAAACGTATTGTGGGGGAAACGCCAAGTGCGTTTAAGAAATCAAAACAATGAGAAACTGAATTTCTGCAACATGTGCAGCCGTTTGAGCCTCTTATTTAATTGCTAATCAAAATTCACAAGATTGAGAAACCTGGGAGAAGGACAGTACTTTGGGATGGCTGGCGAATCAGCTGAAAATGAGATATTTAAGTTGAGCATGACTCACTATGAAAAGGGTGAACGGCTAGACTATCATGATCATGATAATGACTACATAAGCATTCTGACCAAGGGCGAATATCAAGAGAATGGGCTGGAAAATTTAAATAAGGTTTTACCAGGACATGTTCTTTTCCGACCGAAATACTATAGCCACAGAAATGAATTTAATAATCAGGAATCCACCTGTTTCAATATTGAATTCAAACAAAACTGGAAAGCAGCTATTGATACCAAATTGAATCTGCCTTCCAAATTTGTGCAATACGAAACGGGAAGGTTCCCCGCTCTCTACAAGGCGTTAGTAGCTTTCAAGCTTAATCAGCAAATTGACCATATATCTGAACACATATACGATTGGCTGTTTTCTATTCATCAAGCTAAGCCAGTGAAATTGAGAAGAATGTGGGTTGACAAAGTTGTCGATATCTTGAATAGTGAGTTAAGTGAGTTTCATACACTGGGGTATCTTGCGGAGCAGGCATGTGTTCATCCCGTCTATTTGGCGCGAGCTTTCAAAGAGGCTATGGGTTGTACGATAGGAGAATATCAGATGAATGCAAAGCTTTCTAAATCCATATCTGAACTTTTAACTTCCAATAAATCTATCTCAACCATATCTCATGCCGGAGGCTTTTTCGATGATGCACACTTTATAAGGTCTTTTAAGTTGAGATATGGGATTTCTCCATTTCAATTCAGGAAAAGAGTTCATAGTTAATCTGATACAATTATTTAAAGACGCCAGTAGCCAAATTTGAATTCTAAAACTCAAATTATGGACAAACTCAACTTTACAATATCAGGACTACTCTTTTTACTATTTCCACAATTACACTTTGCTCAAAGTACAGAAAACACACTTCCTTTCGATGAAATATATGCGTATGGAATGGATGCGAATGTGACGCCAATTTTCGATTTAATTAAGAGCAAATCGGAAATCACAGAAGCGGAAAAAGAATTTGTTGAAGACTTTCAAAAAAGGTTTGGAGGAGATGTAGATAGTGGTAAATATGCATCATCCGGTGATCTCGAAATTGATCAATTGCTATCTATTTTCCGTGAGTATTGGAGAAAGTCATTATTGGATCCAGAAAGTAACTATATGATGGATCTAGGAAAAGAGGTTATTCCTTTTCTCATAAAAAACTACTCCAAGTTTAACAGCCCGACTCAGCGTGATAGCTTAGGGAATCACTTAGCTGATTACATTAGAAGTAAAGGCTTTCATACCACAGAGCAAGTCAACCCACAAGGAAGGCTTGTAGATCTTATAATCTGGAGAGAGCAAGTGGACTCGGTGTTTACAGTTTCAATAAGTAAAACTGAGACCACTAAGGTAAATGTGGTAATGATGGATGACTTTGTTTCACTCGGCTGGATTGAATATGCAACCCTTGGAAGACATCATCCAGGAGGGTGGACGACTGAAGATGCTTTGTATTGTGTGATAAAATCATATGAACTTGAAAGTGAAAGTTTCAATGTAAGCTATCTGGCACATGAAGCGAGGCATTTCCTTGATAAGCAACTTTGGCCTGACTTGAGTGCCGCAGATCTGGAATACCGATCTAAATTGACAGAGCTAAGCCTGGCAAAAAAATCCACACATGAGCTTATTGATTTTTTCATAAACAACTCAAATGTCTCAAGTGAAAATGGACATCAAGTAGCCAATCATTATTTGATTCAAGGGTTATCGAATAAGTTATTTGACAATCAATCGGTCAGAGATATCTCAAGGTGGGAAAAGGTTAAATTTAAGAAGATCAATAAGGCCGCAGTTGAGCTGCTCAAGGCTCATACGAATTTACTTGATGAAGCAGGTACTGAGGCTCAAAATATCATTGCGGAACAGTAAAATTAACTATTCAGATTTTGCCAGTATTTCAATTTGATAAACATTGTGAGCTTCAATAGTAGACTTATCTGACAGTAATTACGTCTAATTGAGGGATAATCAAACCAAGTTCAAATGAAATCTATTGCGCTAACCATCCTAGTATGCCTGGCCATGAGCCTTTACTCAAATGCCCAAAATAATGAACTTCAAAAAAAAGAGGTCAATACCGGCAATACTTCCTTCTTTTATCATGTCTCACCGGAAAAATCTGACGCTGTTGTTCTGCTTTTTCATGATTGGTTTGGGGTCACAGACCTTAGCTACGAAATGGCAGACAGATTAATTGAAAAAGGAATAGATGTGATCATAATGGATTTATACAAAGGTCGATCAGCGACTACCAATCAAGAAGCTGGCGGGCTTATGAACTCGATAGATCAGGCTAATATGTGGGAATACATAGACACGGTTTTAAAAAAGGCAGGTAAAAATCATGAACAGATTTTTGTCTGGGGATTTAGCCTGGGCACCATACCAGCTTCGCAAACAGCGATTAAGAACAATGAGATTGTGGATGGTCTGATCCTTTTCTATGGCAATGTGACTCAGGACAAAGAACAGATAGCAAAAATCACATTTCCAAGCTTGATGGTGATGGGTGCAAAGGACAATCCCCAAGGTGCAATTGGCTATTATGAAAATGTAACAAAGGCAGGAGGACAAGCCCGGCTATTTATTTATCCTGAAGCACGACACGCCTTCGCTCAGAAGCTATTCAATGCCGGTGGCAATTACGATGAGAAAGCCAAAGAGGCAAGCCTGGAAGTTGCTTTTAGATTTCTAAGTGAATTGACTGAGAAATAATGTATTATCTCTCGTTTTACGCTCGCAAATCAATGTTAAATAACTTATTCTGAATGCTCTTTCACCCATTCAAATGCGTTAGCAAATGGCTCCATCCATGGCGATACCTCAGCTCCTTCAAGGCCGGATTTGTAAGGCCAGTTCCACTGGAATAGTGATCGTTCCAAATGCGGCATGATCGCTAAATGTCTGCCATCTTTTGAAGTCAGCGCTGCAGTATTGAAATCACTGCCGTTTGTATTACCTGGAAATTCAGAGTAGGAATACTTTACCGGAATGTGGTAATCACCTTCATTTCTAGAGAGTTCAAACTTACCTTCTCCATGTGCTAACCAAATTCCAAGTTTTGATCCAGCCATTGATTGTAGCATAATTGAGTTGGTTTCCTCTATGTCAACGCTCACAAACCCACACTCAAATTTTTCGGAACTGTTGTGGAGCATTTTCGGATGGCTTTCTCCCATTTCCGGATATATTAAGCCAAGCTCCATCATAAGCTGACATCCGTTGCATACTCCCAGGCTTAAAGTGTCTTTTCTAGCATAAAATGCATCGAGAGCAGCCTTTGCTTTCTTATTGAAGAGGAATGACCCAGCCCAACCTTTGGCAGAACCTAGTACATCGGAATTGGAGAACCCTCCTACAAATACAATGACACTAACTTCACTTAAATCTTCTCTTCCTGTAATCAGATCTGTCATGTGAACGTCTTTCACGTCAAAGCCAGCTAGCCACAATGCATATGCCATTTCACGATCACTATTCACACCTTGCTCTCTTATAATTGCTGCCTTTATTCCAGATTTGTCTTTCCGGTTGAAATCAAGATTGAGCGATGAAGCCTTACCGTCGAATCGTTTTGGAAATGAATAGGAGAGTGGCTGACTGAATCGGTTTTCTGTACGCGCCTTAGATACAGAAGCTTCTGTTTGCTTCAAGTCTAGCAATGCCGATGTTTTAAACCAGGACTGTCGAGCTTGATCAATATCAAAGTTATGAGTGAAAGCTCCATTGCTCACACTTAATTTTCTCTCCGGAATCAACCCACCAATGTTCGTGAAGTCAACCCCAGCATCACTCAGTATCTCTTCTGCTTTTGAATCAGCGATTTGGATAAGAAGTGCTGGCTTCTCTGAAAAAAGCACTCTAATGCTATCTACCTCATTTAGTCCAGATAGATCTACGTCCAGTCCACCCTTGATATTCGCAAAATTCATTTCCAATAAGGCAGTGATTAAACCGCCAGCTGAAACATCATGACCAGCAATCACTAAACCTTCATTAATCAGCTTTTGTACCGCTTCAAAAACAGAAACAACAATGGCTGCTTGAGCTTCTGGTGTATCGCTACCGATTTTGGATTGTGTTTGAGCGAATGAAGATCCGCCCAACTCAAATGAACTACCGGAAAAATCGATGTAAAGTAGTTTGGAGTCTTTCCTTGTATAGTCGATAACCGGACTTACCGTTTGATTGATGTCAGATACCTCAGCAACCGAACTGATTATCACCGTGCCAGGAGCGTAGACTTTTCCTCCATCAGGATACTTCTGAGTCATCGACATGGAGTCCTTTCCAGTGGGAACATTGATGCCTAGTTCACAAGCGAAATCACTTATCGCTTTTACGCCCGCATATAATCTGGCGTTTTCCCCAGTGTTCTTTGCTGGCCACATCCAGTTGGCACTTAATGAAACACCTTTCAAGCCGTGCGAAAGTGGTGCCCAAACCAGGTTAGAGAGAGATTCAGTTATAGACAGTCTGGACCCAGCACCAGCGTCTATCAAGCCAGGTATAGGTGAGTGCCCAATTGAAGTGGCTATTCCTTTGTTTGATTTAAAGTCTAATGCCATCACACCAACATTGTTGAGTGGCAATTGCAATTCACCGCAAGTCTGCTGTGTGGCTACTCGTCCTGTTACACAGCGATCTACTTTGTTGGTCAGCCAGTCTTTGCAGGCAACAGCTTCTAATTGAAGCACTGCGTGCAAATACGCTTCAATATTAGCTTCTGTGTAGTTGATATTATCAAAGTTGGGCTTTTGACTATTGTCTTCAAGTATCGTCTTGGGAGAGGAACCAAAAAGGTGATGCAGTTTGAGATCGAAAGGAGAGGCTTCTCCATTATTTTCAAACTTTAATTCATTGTTAGAGCCTGCTTCACCTACTTCGTAATAGGGAGCACGTTCTCTTTCTGATACCTTACGTAGGTATTCAGCGTCCTGATCTTTGATCACCAATCCCATTCGTTCTTGTGACTCATTACCTAAAACTTCCTTAGCAGAAAGCGTCTCGTCACCAACCGGAAGTTTTTTAAGGTCAATGACACCACCAGTCTCTTCCACCAGTTCGGAAAGACAGTTGAGATGACCTCCTGCTCCATGATCATGAATGGATGTGATGGTATTGTCGTCAAGTTCTACCATTGCACGAACGGCATTGGCAACTCTTTTTTGCATTTCCGGGTTGGAACGCTGCACTGCATTTAATTCTAAAGCTTGATTAAATGCTCCGGTATCAACAGAGGAAACAGCTCCACCGCCCATTCCAATGCGATAGTTATCACCACCCATTACAACGATCTTTTCTCCTGCACTTACCGGCTTCTTTTGCGCTTCCTTCTTCTTGCCGTAACCAACTCCGCCAGCCTGCATTATGACTTTGTCGTACCCGTATTTCTTGCCGTCTTCCTCATGCTCAAACGTGAGCACACTACCACAAATCAATGGCTGCCCGAATTTATTACCATAATCACTGGCACCATTTGAAGCCTTGGTAAGAATTTCTTGAGGTGTTTGATACAACCATTTTCGTGGAGACTTTTCCCAGGTCTTTGGATCATCCAACCTCGAGTAAGAGGTCATGTATACGGCTGTCCCGGCAAGCGGAATGCTTCCTTGACCTCCGGCCATTCTATCCCTGATTTCACCACCAGAACCAGTTGCAGCACCATTAAAAGGCTCTACTGTAGTTGGGAAATTGTGGGTTTCAGCTTTGAGCGATATCACTGACTCAAATTCTTTGGTATCAAACCAATCGGGTTTATCCTGAGTTGCAGGTGCGAATTGCTCCACTTTTGGTCCTTGGACAAATGCTACATTGTCTTTGTAGGCCGATACCAGATAGTTTGGGTTTTCTTTTGAGGTTTTCTTAATCCATTGGAACAACGAAAGTTCTTGTTCTACACCATCGATAATGAATGTTCCATTGAAGATTTTATGACGACAATGCTCTGAGTTGATTTGAGAAAAACCAAAAACCTCAGAGTCGGTGAGAGGCCTTTCAATTTCTTTAGACACTTTCTCTAAGTATTCAATTTCTTCGCCACTTAAGGCAAGTCCTTCCGCCTCATTGTAAGCAGCTATGTTATCAATATGCTTTATTGGTTCTGGGGTACGATCCAGAGTGAAAATAGATTGATCAAGGTTTTCATACACCTGCTGAAGCATTGGATCAAAGGCGCCGGCTGAAGATTCGGTTAGGTATGTTTCAATTCGTGAGATTGTATGAATTCCGGCATTGTGGACAATGTCCGTCGCATTGGTGCTCCAGGGAGATATCATCTCTTTTCTTGGCCCAATGAATTTGCCTGAAATGATATCGTCACTTTTAGGCTTAGCTCCGGAAAAGAGCCACTCTAGTTTTAAAAGTTCATCGGATGTAAGCGGTGAAGAAACGCCAACGGCGATAATTGCGTCTTCAGAATTTTGGAAGAATTGAATCATTGAAGGAACCTCGTTTTGAAGTCCGCAAAATTAACCTTTTTGTAAGGTTTGACTTACTACGATTTCAACAATTTCCTAACGGATTTTCGCAATGCACTTATTGACATGAAATTGTAGCCAATAATCACTTTTTCGATAGTGCCTTCACGGTTAACCACAAAATGAGTAGGATAGGATCTGACATTTAATTCAAGACAGAAGTCTTTGACATCAGGCACAATTTCATAGTTAAAATCCCGCTTGTTCAAAAACTTATTCACCAGTTCATTGCTCTCAAATGTTGGTGCCAGAAATACGATTTCTTCATCTTTGAATTCTTCTACCATCTCATTCATCTCCGGCATCTCCTCGATACATGGCCGGCATCTTGTAAACCAAAAGTTTATGACAAGAATTTTGCCTTCTAAATTCTCCTTGTTGTAGGTGGTTCCATCCATTGCTGTGAGTTCAAAGTCAGGGAACAGCTTTCCTTTCATTTTTTTTACCTCCTTCTTGGCTTCTTCAACTTGCCTTATCTGTTCTTCAGTGGGTTGAGCCATGGAACAGAATGCCGGAATACAGCAAAAAATGATCAGTAGTGTTTTCATTTAGAGGATCGATTTAGAATCAATTTAGCTACTTCTGGCTTAATAAGCTGATGATGCTTAAGTGGCAACACTTCTACTTTGAATCTTCCCATAGTTTCTATTATGGGTAAAATTTTTTCAGGTTTGATAATATGATCTCTGCTTCCCAGGATGATCCTCCTTTCAAACGTCTGCATTTGAAATAGCCTGGATAATTGTTTTTTGGAATAGCCAAGAGATTTAAAATTGTTCCAGGAAATGTAGACACGCCTTCGATTGTCATGATCTCCCAATTCTTTACGAACAAAGTCTCCAAGATATGGGCTAACGACTCGGTACTTATCATTAAAGCGCATCAGTTTTTCCAGCAAATTTGGCTGAAGCATCACGTATTTGAATATCCATTTGATGCTACGGTTTGTTGCTAGCTTAAACCAAATAGTAAGAAAAACACCATCTGGTGCAATCAGAGTTATTTCCTTTGTTAGTTCGGGTAGCGCAAGCGCAGAAGCAATCGCAAATCTTCCACCCAGACTGAATCCAACAATCGAGAATGAATTGATCTTCTCTTGCGTCAAAAACGACTTCAGGTAGCTCTTCCATTCTGCTTTGGAAAGCCTTTCATTTTCTCTCTGACTACTACCGTGATGGAACAGGTCAAATGCATATATGGTGTACTCATGGCCTACTTCTTTTACCCAATCTTTAAAAATTTTATTATTCTGTCCAAAACCATGAAAGGCCAATAATATCTTATCTCCATCGCCATATTTAAAATAATATAACTGTCCACTTTCTCTTTCTATACACGTCATTGGTTTGAAAAATCGGTCAAATAATCGGCTTGGTAAAAAAAATCTCATAAATAATGAACAAATAAATATTCTATGCGTTGATTTGCACGAAGGAAACTTTAAGCTTACTTAAAGTTTCCGTGGTTTTTACACAGTAGAATAGACGTAAATAAAAGATTTGGAGGCAAAGGAAAAGATATTGAACAGTGCAGAGGAGCTCTTTATCCAGTATGGGATCAGGAGTGTGACCATGGATGACGTAGCTCGTGAGGCTTCAATGTCGAAAAAGACGTTATACCAATATTTTGATAACAAGGATGGACTGGTTTCAGAGGTTGCTTTGAACCATTTTGAGAAAGAAACGAAGGAGTTTGAAGAAATCTATGGACAATCCAATGATTCCATTCATGAGATATTGCTTGTTTCACAATGTTTAAGAAAGCATGTGTTTCGCATGAATCCATCACTACTCTATGACATGCAGAAATACCACGGCAAGGCTTGGGATAATTACCAGGAATTCAAGCATTCTACCATTCGTGGACATATTGAGCGAAACATTGAACGAGGTAAAGAGGAGGGCTACTTTAGAGAAGACTTGGATGCTAAAGTCCTATCGATACTACGAGTCGAAGGTGTTCAGTTGGTTTTCAACACAAAGATATTTCCTCGAGAAGAATATGATTTTCCGACCGTTCAGCTTCAAATCCTTGACCACTTTGTTCATGGCTTGCTTACCGATAAGGGACGAAAGAAATACGAAGAATATATAAATCTAGAATCTACCAATCACATACTCTAATACTTTTATGAGAGGGATACTATCACTATTAATAATCATCAGCACTTCTATGGGAGTGCTTGCGCAGGATAAGGTCAGCCTTACTCTGCAGGAATGCATCGACTATGCGTTGGGTAATAATGAACAACTAAAGATCAAGCAACTTGACAAGGAGATTGCTGAAGCTGAGGTTAGGAAAACCATTTCTATGGGTTTACCGCAGGCTAATGCCAATATTGGCTTGAATTACAATTTTGAACCACAAAGAAGTCTTATTGATATCAGCACCTTCGATCCAACAGTTCCGGTAGGTACTGAGCAAGAAGTTTCATTTGCCCAAAACTATGATGGAAACATTGGACTATCAGTGGATCAGCTACTTTTTGATGGCTCATACTTTGTTGGCTTGCAAGCTGCAAAAACATACAAAGAACTATCCACAAAGGAGCACGTCAAATCTCAAATTGATATTGCCGAAGCTGTGAGTAAGGCATACTACAATGCTTTGATTGCTGAAGAGCAGTTAGAGCTTTTAGAGAAGAATATGTCTAGACTGGATACACTTCTTAGGGAGACTGATCAAATGTATTTGGCCGGGTTTGCAGAAAAGGTGGATGTAGACCGAATACGAGTGAACTATAATAATCTAAAAGTAGAATACAGTAGGTCTAAAGAGCTCAAAGACATCAGTCGCAAACTGTTAAAGTTTCAAATGGGAATGGATTTAAATCAGCCAATTAATTTGGCTGAAACTCTTGAAGAGGTGAGTGTGGAGGTTCCGGTGGTACCGTCTGAAACTTTTGATTACAATCAAAGAATCGAATTTTCTCAGCTTGAAACCAATCGCAGCTTGGCATATCTGGATTTGAAGAATAACAAAGTCCAATATTTACCAAAGCTGTATGCCAGACTAGGTTATGGTTGGAACACAGCCGCTTCAAGCAGTAGTGATCTATTCGTCTCAAGAAGGTGGCTAGACAATGGAGTTGTTGGTGTGACAGCATCTATTCCAATATTTGATGGTTTTCTAAAGAGCAATAAGATCCAGCAAAACAGACTGCAGGTAAAGCAGATTGAAAATCAGATGTCCTTTGTCAAGAAAAGCATCGACCTGGAAATTGAGCAATCCCAGATTAGCCTGAGCAGTCAATTAGAAACACTAGAGGTACAAAAGCAAAACATGGAGCTTGCTCAGGAAGTCTACGACATTTCAAAAATTAAATATCAAGAAGGTGTAGGCTCAAACATTGAAGTAATCAATGCTGATGCTTCTTTGAAAGAAGCCCAGACTAACTATTTGAATTCGCTGTATCAAGCGATCACCTCACAAATCGAACTTAAGAAAGCATTAGGAACTCTTTATAATAACTAAGATCATGCGTAAGATCAATCACATACTAACACTATTTGTCGCATTCGCAATTGTTGCGTGCGGAGAAAACGAATCAACCATCAGTTCAATTTTGGCTGAGGGAGATATGGAAAATATTCGAGCTAAGAAGAAAGAACTTTCTGCTCAACACAAAGAATTGGAAGGACAAATGGCACTGTTGGATTCTGCTATTGCAGCTAATACAGAGAATTCCAATCTACCATTGGTGACCACTTTTCAGACAAGCATTGCAGAATTTTATCACTTTGTAGAACTGCAAGGTGATGTAACTACAAAGCAAAATCTACTCATTTATCCAGAAGCAGCCGGTACTTTAGTTAGAGTACATGTAGAGGAAGGCCAGCGTGTACAAAAAGGTCAACTTCTTGGTACCATTGATGATGGAGGATTAGAAAGCCAGCTAATTCAAATGAAAACACAATTGGATTTAGCCAAAACCACATTCGAACGTCAACAGAGATTATGGGACCAGAAAATTGGTAGTGAGATTCAGTATTTACAAGCAAAAACCAATTATGAATCTCAAAAGAATGCGGTTGATCAAATGAAGAAGCAGCTTGAGAAGTTTTACATCCGCGCGCCATTTTCTGGCGTTATTGATGATGTGATTAAGGATCAAGGCACTGTGGTCAGCCCCGGACCAGGCGCAGAGATTTTCAGAATAGTTAATCTATCGAATATGTATATCGAGGTTTTGGTCCCAGAAACATTTATAGCGAGTGTAGTTCCCGGTAAAGACGTGAAGGTATTCTTTCCAATCATTAACAAGACCTTAGAGGCAAAAGTGAAAGAAACCGGCAACTACATCAATCCAAATAACAGATCATTTAATGTACGCATTCCAGTTCCAAACCAGAACGGCATGATTAAGCCAAACCTTACCGCCAAGGTTCATATAAATGACTACTACAGCGAGGCGGCCATACTGATTCCGCAAAGTGTAATTTCTGAAAATGCAGAGGGAGAGCAATATGTATATGTAGTAAGAGATGTTAAGGGTGACAAGACCGCAACAGCACAGCGCGCGATCATTACTACTGGTAAAACACAAGATGGAAAAGTTGAAATTCTTTCTGGAATAGGCAGTGAAGAAAACATCATTTTGGAAGGCGCAAGAAGTGTGAAGGATGGTCAACAAGTTAAGATTCTAAACGACTAAGAAAACATGGCGGATTCCAATAAGAAAAAAGTAGATAAGGAATTTCGACTATCATCGTGGGCAATTGACAACCCGTCAGTTATCTACGTAATGATTGCCATATTCCTGTACATCGGATTCTCTTCGTATCAAGCAATGCCAAGAGAGGACTTTCCAGAAATAAAGGAAACAAAGATTTACATAAGCACTCCATTTCCCGGTAATACTGCTGAGGATATTGAGCGATTGATTACAGATCCATTAGAAGACGAGCTGAAGAATGTTAGTAACGTAGTTGAAATTACTTCAACCTCTCAAGAAGATTACTCCATTATAACAGTCGAGTTTGATGAGGAGATTACTGTAGAGTCAGCTAAGCAGAAAGTAAAGGACAAAGTTGATGGAAAGAAAGCTGGAGAAGATTGGCCATTATTCAATGGGGCCAAGGTAGAACCTAATGTGTTCGACTTGACCCTGTCTGAGGAAATGCCAATAATGAACATTAATATTTCCGGAGATTACCCAGTAGGCAAGTTGAAGGAGTTTGGCGAGTACCTCGAAGATGAAATAGAAGATCTTCAAGAAATCAAAGGAGTGGATATTAGAGGTGCACAGGAAAAGGAAGTTGAAATTGCTGTTGATGTGTATCAAATGATGGCTGCCAAAGTGAGTTTTGGAGATATATTAAGTGCGGTTGGTAATGGCAACATGACTATGTCCGCTGGCAACATCAAGTCTGGTGGGCAAAGACGGACTATCCGCGTTTTAGGTGAAATTAAATCACCTCAGCAGCTGGAAAATTTTGTGGTTAAATCCGAAAACAATGCTCCCGTTTATCTAAAGGATGTAGCCAAGGTCAGCTTTAAAGAGGAGAGTAGGACTACATATGCCAGAGAATTTGGACATAATGTTGTAATGCTGGACGTGAAAAAACGTTCCGGTAAGAACATGATTAATGCTGTAAATCAGGCAAAGGAGATTGTAAGAAAAGCCAAGAAGGACATATTTCCTCAGGATTTAGAAGTAACCATTTCGAATGATTCATCCGCTCGTACGCTTAATCAGGTGAACGATTTGGTGAATAACATCATCTTCGGAATTATACTCGTAGTGTCTGTACTAATGTTCTTCCTTGGATTCAGAAATGCGCTCTTTGTAGGGTTTGCAATACCAATGTCAATGTTCATGTCTTTCGCAATCCTGAATACCATGGGATACACACTGAATACCATGATACTGTTTGGAATGATTATGGGATTGGGTATGCTGGTGGATAATGGAATTGTGGTTGTTGAAAATGTATATAGACTAATGGAAACAGAAGGTCTGTCACGTATTCAGGCGGCTAAGCGAGGCATAGCGGAAATTGCTTATCCAATCATTATATCTACAGCAACTACAGTGGCAGCATTCGTTCCATTGGGATTATGGCCTGGATTGTTTGGTCAGTTTATGATTTACTTCCCAATTACACTTTCAGTAGTTCTCGGGTCATCATTATTTGTGGCGATCTTCATGAATTCCATGCTGGTCTCTAAGTTCATGGAAATAGGTGATAAAGAACTAACCAAGAAGCAATTATTCAGACTTACGTTTATACTCGGTGGTTTTGGTACTTTCATTTTAATTGTAGGCGGAGCAATGAAAGCCTTAGGGACCATTATGCTTTTCACTATTGTGATGTTTTGGCTCTACAAATATGTGATCAAAAAAGCTGCGAATGGATTCCAGAGAAATATCTTAGTCCGATTTGAAAATTGGTATGAGCGAAGGTTAAAGCATGCGGTAAGAGGTAGTAATGTATACTGGTATTTCACAGTCACATTTTTCATATTAATATCTGCTTTCATATTTTTCGGGATGTCAGTTGGAGCTCAAAGAACTAAAATCGAGTTTTTCCCTGATAATATCCCTAATCAGATCATAGTATATATTGAATATCCGCAAGGAACTGCGATTGAAAAAACTAATGAAATAACCAAAGAGATAGAGCAGCGTGTTTACGGAATCATTAATGAGTCTGAATACATGGATGGGGACTTCAACTACTTGGTAGAGTCATCAGTATCTCAAGTAGGAGAAGGAGCAGGAAACCCTCAGACTGATGGAGGTTCATCAGCAGAGATGCCTCACAGAGCGAAGATCACAAGCTCAATGAGGGAGTTTAAATATCGAAGAGGAAAGGATACGGAGCAGTTGAGACTAAAAGTACAAGAAGCTTTAGAAGGTATATATCCTGGTGTCTCTATTTCAGTCGAGAAAGATGCCAATGGACCTCCCGCCGGTTATCCAATTAACATTGAAATTGAAGGTAGCGATTATGATGTACTAATCGGTGTAGCTGAGCAGATGAGGAATTTCATCAACACAAAAAATATTGCTGGAATCGAGGAGCTCAAGATTGATGTAAACAAAGGCAAGCCTGCAATGGAGGTTTCGGTTGACCGTGAAAAAGCTGGAGAACTTGGCGTCTCAGTTGGTCAGGTGGGTAGTCAACTTAGGAGATCATTATTCGGAGAAAAAGCTGGTGTTTATAAGGTAGATGGTGAAGACTATGATATCAATGTTCGTTTTAATGAAGATTTGAGATACAACAAAAGCGCACTTTTCAATCAGAACATCATCTTCCGAGACCAGTCAAGTGGCAAAATCAAAGAGATTCCTGTGTCAGCTGTGGCTACTCAAAAGAATACTTCTTCCTTTAGCGCAATTAAGCATAAATCAAATAAACGTGTGGTTCTGGTCTATTCGGGATTAAAGCCAGGGTTTACAGATGCAGCTGCAATCGTAGCAGAAATTCAGGAAGAGATGCAAGAATTCGATGGATTACCAGATGGCGTAAAGATCGATTACACAGGTCAAATAGAAGAGCAGAACAAGCAAATGGCATTTCTTGTAGGTGCATTCTTTTCAGGACTTGGCTTGATTGCTTTAATTCTAGTTTTTCAATTCGGTGGAATTTCTAAGCCGTTGATTATTATGATAGCCATTTTCTTGTCATTCATCGGAGTTTTCTATGGACTGATTATTACTGGATGGTCATTCGTAATTATGATGACAATGATGGGAATTATATCACTTGCTGGTATTGTGGTGAATAATGGCGTAGTGCTGCTGGATTATACCCAGCTGCTCATAGACCGAGAGAAGGAAAAGAGAGATTTAGGCAAAGAAGATTATTTATCTAAAGATGAAGTAAGAGACATTGTAATAAAAGGTGGAAAAGCTAGATTGAGGCCAGTTATTCTGACAGCCATAACGACAGTATTAGGCCTTATCCCGTTGGCAATTGGTCTAAATATCGATTTCTATACATTAGTCACAGAGTTTAATCCAAATATATTCCTGGGAGGTGACAATGTTATTTTCTGGGGCCCATTGGCATGGACAGTGATATTCGGGTTAGTTGTAGCTACCTTCCTTACGCTAATTATTGTCCCGGTGCTATTCACTATAGCTTATCGAATGAAGTTCTGGTTCAATAGCAGGAAAGTGTCTAAAGAAGTTTCATTGGCCGAACCTGTGTGATTGCAATGAAATTTCAATTAAAATTTTCATTAACCTTTGCTAGAAATTTCACGTTAAGACAAGGGACGAAAAGGATATATTCTTACTCAGAATATATTGTCGGTTAGGTTTAAGTTAATAGTATTCCCCTCGGATTACCCGAGGGGATTTTTTGTAAGTATGAGTCGCATCTATTTCGTAGTATTTTTAGTATCCATCTATCTCGTTTTAGACGTGTATGTCTATGTCGCATTGCGTTCCATTACTGAAGGTATGAATCCGATCTGGCGAAGAGCTATTTTAACCGGATATTGGATCGTTAGTATTCTTTCTCTAACAGGTGTACTGCTGTATCGCCAAATAGATCCGAAAATTCTGGGAAACCTTCGCCTTTACATCACCACATTCTTTTTCGTTCTCTTTATTGGTAAGCTATTCTCAACAGTCTTTTTGATGCTGGAAGACATTAGAAGAGGAGTAACCTGGTTGGTCAATTTGTTTCCTTTTGTGGAAGAAAGTCATTCGACATCCAGGTCTGATTTTATGCAGAAAACAGCACTAATAGCGGGAGCCATTCCAGTAGCCACCATGTCGTTTGGAATTATCTCAGGTGCACATGACTATCGAGTAAGGAAACGAATTGTTTATTCTCCTAACCTCCCAAAAGCATTTGATGGCATTCGAGTTGCTCAGATTTCTGATATTCATACTGGTAGTTTCTTCAATAAGACTGCTGTAGCTGGGGGTATAGACTTATTGAACGATCAAAAACCTGATGTAGCCTTCTTTACTGGAGACTTAGTAAATAATAGAAGTGAAGAGGCAAAAGAATACCTGGATATTTTCAAGAAAGTATCGGCTCCACTTGGAGTCTTCTCCGTGATGGGGAATCATGATTATGGTGACTACACCAGTTGGGAATCACCACAGGCTAAACAGAAAGACATCAATAGTCTGCATGAAATGCATAGTTATATGGGATATGACTTATTGTTGAATGAGAACCGAACATTAAAAGTTGATGGAGAGGAAATTGCGATTTTGGGATGCGAAAACTGGGGAGCTGGAAGGTTCTCTAAATATGGCGACATGGAAAAAACCATATCTGGTGCCGAAGAGAAGCCTTTTAAATTATTGCTCTCTCATGATCCAAGCCATTGGGATGCACAGATTCGACAACAATACCCTGACGTAGATTTGATGCTTGCAGGACATACCCATGGAATGCAGTTTGGTGTGGAGATAGGGAATTTCAGATGGAGCCCGGTCCAATACAGATATAAGCAATGGGCAGATCTATATCAAGAGGGTAATCAATCACTTTATGTCAATCGTGGCTATGGATTTATTGGTTACCCCGGACGTATTGGCATCTTGCCAGAAGTTACGATACTCGAATTAAAGCGATCATAGATAGGGGATGACAAATCGGAGGTGTTATAACTACATCTTCATGTCATAGGACAATAGGTGATTTTACAGGTGATTAGGCGAAAGAGGGACCCCAAAGTCCCTCTTTCTGTGTTTATTGATAATTAAGTCGATTCGTTAACTTTCCTTTTTATCTTTTCGCCTTAGTTAGATACCTATGCTAAAAATATTTAAACAGATATACCAATTTATTGATGTTGATTTATGGAGGATTCGCCTCAGTTCACTGCCGAAGAGAAAGAGGTTTCTGTTTGGATTTATTCGCGTGTGGGTCATAGCTATCAAAGAGTTCAACCATGATAAATGTGCAGAGAAAGCTTCAGCGTTGACATACTTCTCTATGCTTTCGTTGGTTCCTGTAATTGCGATGATGGTAGCAATAGCAAATGCATTTGGAGTTCGTGAACTAATGGAGCGGGAATTAGCCAAGTACCTAAGTGGACAAGAGGAAGTATTAGCCCAGGTTTTACCATATGCAGACAAGATGCTAAGCGGTTCAAGTGGTGGTATTGTCGGCTTTTCAATAGTATTCTTAATCTACACGGTTATCCGGCTTTTAATGAATATTGAAGCGGCCTTCAATGACATGTGGGATATTAAGAAAAATCGTCGCTGGGAGCGTAAGATTTCAGATTACGTTGCAGTGATCTTATTAGGACCTGTTTTACTTATTGTGGCAAGCAGTGCCACAATTTTTGTTAAAGACACTATTCAGGATTTCATTAGCAGTTATGAATTTCTGGGACAGATCAAGTCAGGTATATTTTTCTTGCTTAAGTGGTTGCCCTACACGATTCTCTGGTTTTTACTATTTGGGCTATATCTTATTTTTCCCAACACGCGGGTCAAGTTTTGGCCGGCATTATTTGCTGGAATAGTAGCAGGTACCTTATATCAACTAAACCAGCAGGCATTCATCTCACTGCAGTTTGCATTTGCTAGATATGATGCCATATATGGTAGTATAGCATTTCTGCCCTTATTTCTGATTTGGCTGCAAATAAGTTGGCTGATAGTACTATTTGGAGCTGAGATATGTTATGGCGTCCAGTATATTGATCAATGGGAAATGGACTCAGAAAAGCTTAAAATAAGCCTGCTACACAAAAGAAAATTGATGTTACTGCTACTTTATCGTGTCGTAAAGAATTTTGAAAATGACAAAGGTCCTTATTCCATGAACGATCTTGCGGGAAGTGTAAATATTCCTCGAAGATATGTGGTCGATATCTGCTATGAACTTGAGCGATCTCAGCTGATAACCAGGGTAGATGGAGAAGATATTGCCTATCAACCAAGCTTTGATATCAATAAAATGGATTTATCAACGGTGCTATCGAAGTATGATTCTGAAGGAATGAGGGATTTTGATCCTAGAAAGTCGGACGCATTCAAAAGCATTGAAAAGGCACTGCATGATATCCATGAAAGATGGAAGTTGAGTGATAGTAATGTGCTAATTAAGGATTTATGATTTGCGCTGCTTAAACGACCAGGTAAATTCGAATTCGGAAACGATTGTTCCATCCTTCATCTTGCCCACCGTTTTAAAGGTTGCTTCAGCTGGTTGTCCTGTTTCGATACATCGCTCAACAGCCTCAAAAGCTTTCGCGCCATCTTCGCAGGTAAAGTAGACGCGATCGGTTGCCTTTTTGGTGAAGTTCGCCTTAAGATCTACTATGATAAAAGCAACTGAAGGTTTCTGTCCGGTAATAGCCAATAGACAAGGCGAAGCTGTTGATAGTTCAGCAGCCATACTTTGTACTGCAAAATAGATTGACTTAAATGGGTTTTTGTTAAGATTTTTGAAAGGTACGGAAGTTGTACACTTGTCTGAAGTTAGCTCTCTCACCCTCAGACCAGAAAGCCAACCCATTGGTAAGCTTTTGATTAAGTAAAGTGGAAACTTGAAATTATTCGTGACCTGTTTGGCGAGTTTCTGTTGCTTTGAATTCAATTCTATCGCCATTATTTATCTTCTTTTTCAAGAATCTTTTTCTTTTCTCTGTTCATGAAATAGGATTCCATGGCACCTTCAGAAAATTTTACAAGTAAAAAGAGCAATCCAAGAATACCAAGACTTATGAATTTAGTCTCAAAATATTGGTCAATGATTGGTTCTAGTAACACCTGCTCTAATATGAATAGAACAACTGCAACGGTGAATAAAATAGTGGATGCTCTTCTTCCAACCTTAGCTTTAGCTAGTTGATCAACCGTATCAGCCAATTGAAGATTTTTGTCCTTGATTTCATCGTTTTGTTCACGAATCTGCATATTAGCATTATCAAGCTTTTTCTGTAATCTATCTGATACTCTTGTAATTACTTTAGCCTGGGCCACAAGCTCCTCATATTCATCTGAAAATGAATCAAGATCCTCCTTATAGATCGCGTGAGTCTCTATTTTGGCTCGAAATTTTCTGAGACTATCTATCTCATCGTAATAAAGCTCGTGGTTTTTCTCCATCTAACTATTTGCGATCACAAATCGTCTTCCTCTATTTCAAAGAAGTTAAAATCTAAATCAAGTAAGTCACTATAATCTTCCCCAGCCTCCATCATGTCATCATCACCTTCTTCATAGTACCAGTTAATAGTTATTTTCTTGCCGTTATTTTCGATTTTACTCAATCGTTTGAAAATATCAAATAGACATTTAGATGAGCTCGTATTGAAATACTCGAAAGCAATATTGGCAGTAAATTCCAAACCTTCAGAAGTAATGAATTCATCAAGGTTATCCAGCACTCTTTGGTAAAACTGAATGGAGTTTTCCGGACTGGATCTTCCTTTCATTTCCAGTATGCCTTCATCCGGATCAAAATTGATCAGGGGTGTCGTGCGTGTTGGTTCGATGAATACTTTTTCCATAAATCGCTCTACGGTTTGTATGTTAATCTTTTTGTACTATCCTTCAATTCTTGGCAATCTAATTTGAAAGGTGAAATAACTCACCTTATCAGTAACAGGTTGAAACTTATATCTAAGTTTCTGACCACCGGTTTTCCTGGCTATATCTATAAAGCCAAGTCCGCCAGTTCCCTTGTCAGAAAATTCCTGCTCCGCAAGTACCTTCTTATATAAAGCTCTTAATTCATCAGCGTCAACCGCGTTGATGTCATCGAGCCTCTTTTGAATTTCTTTTGTTTTATCAGCTGGTATATAATTACCAGTTTGCAAGCTGTAAAATCTCTTTCTAGCTGCTATCATGATAAGAGCAGAGTTTGAATCATAGCTGCTCACCTTCATATCATCCGCATTAATCTCATCGAGGTGATAGTATAGGTTTTGAATACATTCGGTAGCTACATTATAAAACTTCTTCTTAACCTTTCTGTTTTCTTCCAACTCCTCAAGTCTTTCTTCTAATGTTCCAATCATGGCTGTTACCAGATCAAAGGTCAATTCTCCTTTGAACATTAGAATAATGTTTTGGTCATAAATATTTTTATAGCTCCTCAGATAATCCATATAATGGGGGTAATTTTCTTTGGGCTGGAAAAGTAAGAACTTATGACTAATTAAACCAAATGTTTAAGCACCTAAAACTTGGTAGTGATTATCAATCGATTAAGGTCGCCAGCAATCCAACCCGAAATTATTCTGATTGTAAAATTATGTCATGTCTAACACTTAAAAGATTAAAAGTTTATCAAAAGGCAAATTATGGTTTTCTTTATTACTTTAGTATGGTAGGCGAATGCCGAAATAAGTGTAGGTATTATTGTTAGCTAATACTAGAGGAAAATCGGTATAAAAATGTGATATTTCCAATAATTGTATTTTTAGTATAGATTTGAGGGACTTACCAATAGGATTTTTTTAATTCTAAGGGCAAGTAAAAGATTAACTAGTTAAGAGTTTAAACCAACTATGTTCAAGGTATGTTAAAGAAGGATTTATATGCCAATGTCTACATTCTGACTGCATTGGTCTTGATAGGAGCTGTAGCCTATTATGTTTTTGTCCTGCAAAAAGAAATAACCAACTCATTCAATCAAGACCCGCAAGTTGTTCAGGTTTCAGCCAATCAGGCCAAGATGGGTCAGCAGATCGTAAAGGCTGCAATGGGTATGAGATATGCCGAAAGTCAAGGCAACTTTGATTTTTTCAGGAATGAACTAAGGAGAGTATATCCTCAGTGGCAAAAAGGACATCAAGCACTAATTGATGGGGATGCGGATCTGAATCTCTCACAACCGGTTCAAACAGATGAGTACCTGGCGCTTCAAGAGGCAGTTAAATTTCTGTTTTTTGATATAAATACGAATACATCCAATATTCTTGATGTTAAATACACAGAGACAAAATCAGATGTTAATTTTTTATCCTTGCAAAGATCTTTTGAGGCTTTAGTTCGGACCATCAGAAGATACGATACAGCAGCTGGTGACATAACAAATTACTTTGTAAGCACGGCGCAAAATCGCGGAACGAGTTTAGGCCTTGCAGAATATGTAGGGTTCTCCATTTTTATTGGTATTTTTCTCGTGCAAGGATTCTTCATTTTCCGACCACTTGTGAAGCTAGCCAGTGACAACTACTTATCCGCAAATAAGGCCTTCATCAAGGTTAAGAAATCTGAGCAGCAGCTGAAGATTAACTTCCAAAAGCAAAAGCTTATTAACAAAAAGCTTTACCTCTCAAGGAAGGAATTAGAAGAAAAGAACCTCAAGTTGGAAGAATCTGAGTCTAAGTTGCTCAAGTCTTCTGAAGAGCAAATTAAGATTAATGAACGTTTGATTTCAGCTCAAGATGAATTGAACCTTGCATATAAGAAGTTGCAAGATTCTGAAGTTGAGATTAGGGAGCTAGCTGATAAGCAACTTCAGGATAATGAAAAATTATTCCTAGCGGAGAAAAAGCTTCAGTCTTTGCTTGAAAACGAGCAGAAGTCTAAGGAAGAATTGTCTAATGCGCTGAATTCCTTAAAGGGAGCTCAGTCTCAACTGGTTCACTCTGAAAAAATGGCATCATTGGGTCAGTTGACAGCCGGTATAGCCCATGAGATAAACAATCCGATTAACTTCATTTCGAGTGGTATGGTGTCACTAAAAATGTCAATTGAAGCCATGCGTGAAATCGCTGAGGAATATACCAGAATTGATGACGGAGATGACTCTGAAGAAGTACTCGAGTCAGTGAAAGAGTTGAAAGAAGAGCATGAGTATGACGAAATAGTAGACGAACTGGATGATTTAATTAATGACATCAACTACGGGGTTACAAGAACTATTGAGATCGTGAAAGGTCTAAGAGTCTTCTCTAGGCTTGATGAAGAGGAGGCGAAGAATGCCAATGTTAATGAGAACATTGATGCCACACTCACACTTCTTAGGAATAAGACAAAAGGCAAAATTGAGATTACGAAACACTACGATGAAAGCATGCATGATATCGAGTGTTATCCAGGCCAGTTGAATCAGGTCTTCATGAATATTCTGAACAATGCTGTTCAGGCAATGCCTGATGATAAGAAGGACGCTGAGATTACAATTTATACCGAGGAAGCCGATAGCGAAGTTTCCGTTAGGATAAAAGATAATGGAATTGGTATCCCTGATGAGCTTAAGAATAGGATTTGGGAGCCTTTCTTTACAACTAAAGAAGTAGGAGTAGGAACAGGTTTAGGTATGTCCATTACCTATGGCATTATAGAAAAGCATGGTGGTAAGATTGACCTGTCAAGTGAGGTTGGTAAAGGAACAGAATTTGTAATTACTTTGCCAAAGAAAATCACCCCGATTAAAAAGAAGGAAGACAAAGAGGTAGCAGAGAGCAATTAATCATTAACAACATTACACTAAGGGTAGAAGGATGGAAGAGATTCATGACCAGCAACAAATAGACAGCTCAGTAAAAAAGAAGAAATTTTCGCTTCTTTATGTAGATGATGAAGCAACTAATCTGAGAGTTTTCAAAGCTAATTTTAGAAAGTTCTTTAACGTCCATACCTCAACAAATCCGATTGAGGCAATCGATATCTTGGATCAAGAAGATATTCAGGTAATTGTAACTGACCAGCGGATGCCCGAAATGACAGGCACTCAGTTTTTGGAAAAAATCCTACCAAAACATCCGGATGTTATCAAAATTATACTTACTGGGTTTACAGATATAGAGGCAATTAAAGACGGTATCAATAGATGTGGGATTTTTAAATACATAACCAAGCCTTGGAATTTTGATGAGATGAAGGGAGTGCTCGAACGAGCAATTGATACTTATCAGCAAGCGGCAGAAAGCGAAGAGCATATCAAGGAACTTGAGGTTAGTAATGTAGAACTCGAGAGTAGGGTAAGAGAGCGTACTCAAGAACTAAATAAGATTAATAAACGCCTAATTGATAGCATTAGATATGCAGGATTGCTACAGCAATCGATGCTTCCTAACGACAGATATTTAAGCCGACAATTCAAGGATCATTTTGTGATTTTTGAAACCAAATATCTATTCAGTGAAGAGTTTGTATGGACGACTAGATTGAACTTCAGATCCGAAGATTATACCGTCGTGTCATTAATAGAGTTTGATGGAAAAGGCATTGTTGGATCACTTAAAACCCTAATTGCTGATTCAGTTCTCAATTACCTGACACATGATAGAAAAATCTTCCATTCTGGTGAGATTATCAACGAGCTAAAGTATGAACTCGACGCAGCGGGTTCAGATGAGCTTCAATGTGATCTTAAAGTTTCTGTGGCCGTTTTCGACCATAATGCACGAACCCTCCAGTTTAGTGGGATAAACCAGGATATGTTAGTTTTTACTGGACAAAAAACCACGCTTTTGAAAGGAGACGAAGGAGATCATTTTGAAGATGCAATAGCTGACAAGATTGCAATAGAAGCAGATTCTTCGTACTATATGTATTCCAATGGATACTATAATCAAACGAATGAAGATGGCGTTAAATTCACTTATGAGAAGTTTGAGGAAATGCTCAAATCTGCTCAAGACAAATCGATGGCCGAACAGCGTGAATTCCTGATGAGTAATCTCCAAACTTGGAAAGCAGGGTCAAGTTTAAATGATGATATATCTATTATAGGCTTTAAACTATAATATTTTAATGGCGGCAAAAGCTAGTAGTTTTAAGAATTGGTGTACACAGAATATCAGTCCACAGTCATGGACAAGAATATGTCTGAAACGAGTTGATGATATTCGAGGAAAAGGATATACACTGAAAGAGATGGAAGATCTTAATCCCGATATAGAGATTGATGAAGAGCTGTTAGAATCTCTGAATTTAGCCCTTTCTGAACTCTATGAAATGACTGTTGATGAGACACTTCTAGCTGCTCATTGATTATTCCTAACACTTAATTTGTCTATTATTTTATTTCAAAGCCGAGTACGCAAACATCATCTGTCTGGCTTGTATTCTTTGACCATTCACTGAAAGTTCTTTCCATTGTTTTTTTCTGCTCTGCTATTGGTTGTGAAGAAGTCTTTTCGATTAATCGGTTAAAGTTCTTAGACATAAACTTTTTGTCGAACTCTCCCCCAAATTGGTCCTGGTAACCATCAGAGGATAAGAATATGCGATCTTTAACATCTAGCTGAATGGTCTCTTTTGTGAGCTGAGCAAATACCTCTTGTTCATCTCCTTCAATTCCACCTACCATTTGTCGTGGACTTTTATATATAGTCATCTCTTCACTACCACTCTTCATGAGTCTAAGTGGTATTCCTGCACCGGCGTATTCCATTTTCAAGGTGTCTAAATCAATCACACAAATCCCAATCTCCATTCCATCTCTATTAACTTCATCCGTGTCCCTTTGAAGTTCGAATTTGATAACCTTATCCAATCGAGAAATAATCTTTTTGGGATCTAAGTAATTTTGATAGTAGATGATATTGGTAAGTTGGTTACTACCCATAATTGACATAATCGCGCCAGGAACTCCATGTCCTGTGCAATCACCACATGCAACGATCATATATTCGTTGTTTCCTCTACGAACACGCTCAAACCAATAGAAATCACCTCCAATTATATCCTTCGGCTTATAGGTGACAAAGGATTCCGGGAAAACAGATTGAAGAGTGCTTATGGGGGGAAGAGTAGATCTTTGAATTCGTTCAGCATAGCTGATACTATCCCTAATTTGAGAAGAGACAGAAACCAACTGATTCTTTTGCATTTCAATTTGTGTCTTCTGATCTATAAGCTGCTTATTGGTTTGTCTTTGTTCCTCAATCTGCCCAATCAAGCTTTGAGAGGTTTGAGCCATTTGCTTAGCTAACTTACCAATTTCATCCTTCGAGCCTGTTGGTAATTCAATATCCAGGTTTCCTTTACTTAGTTCTTCAGCGGCTTGGCTTAACTTGACTATTGGCTTTACAAAGATATTTGCAGCTACTAAGGCCAACACAATGGTGAGTATTAAAACAGGTAATACCGCTAAGAGAATTTGTTCACGTATTTGAGTGAGTGGTGAAAACGCTCGTTCTTGTGGTATACTTAAAATAAGCGTCCAATCATTTCCTGTGAAAGACAGGTAATCCATATCTCTGGATATGAAATAAAGCGCATCTTGTGTTTCCAGAAAATTTACTCCAGGTTCATTTAAACTGGAGACTAGGTCGTAGTTTCTATAAGTAGAATTTAAAATATTAGAGGGATCAGTATTTGAGTATAGAACAGTGCCCTCTTTATCAATAAGGTTTATATCAAGATTCCTAGATGTATCTGAGCTAAGTGAATATTCACCAACTATTTTAAAGAGTTCATCTACCAGAATTCTTCCTACTAAAACTCCAACTTCAGAATTGTCAGTAAAGCTGGTGACCTTCGCAGCAAAGTGCATTACAACACGACCAACAGATTCTGATTTTGAGACGTCAACAGCCATTTCCTGACCTGCATTCAATTTAATCCAGTAAAGGTCTTCAGCATGTTGTTTTCCGATAGATATACGTTTACTATCCGCTAACCTTACACGATTCATATCGAACAATGAAAATGAATAGTAGAGATCATTAAGATTTTCAAGCTCCTGAAGCCTTTGAGTCAATTGCTCAGGGTTTGAATTTAAGTTTCTGAAATAAGGATTTTTTGAAGCCATCCTTATATCATTCAAGCGGGAAAACATGAACCTTCCAATATCAGAACTTATTCCTTTTGATTGCTGAGTCATGCTACTCACAATCTCTTCTTTCAATGTTTGCTCAACCTTCTGATCAGCGAAGAATGACAATACTCCCGCAGTGAACAAAACAAGAAATAGACATAGGATCGTGAGTTTTGCGTATATGTTCATAGATCGAGTTTAACCATTAACGGAGTAAAAATAAATCTTTTCACTTTGCTAATCTATGAGATATGATTGAAAGTCGTGTCAGCAATATTCCGTTTCTTATATTTAGACATACTATCTTAGCGGAGTTATGAAAACACCGCCAATGAGATTCTATATTTTCGCCTTAATAATTTTCGCCTCTTTAAGTATCAGTGCTCAGAACATGACAATCTATCGTAGCCCTAAATCTGTAGATGCTACGGTGGAACGATTGGTTCAGATAATTAAAAATAAGAAACTAGCTTATTTTGAGACTGTTGCGCATGATGAAGTCGCAAAAGAGTATGGAGTAGATATTCCACCAACTCGTATGATATTATTTGAAGATCCCAATTTGATGATTGAGTTGGTTTCATGCAGACAAACAACGGCACTTGATTTACCTATGAAAATTTTGGTTTGGGAAGAAAACGAAGACGTTTATATCGGCTTCTTTGATCCAAAAGTGATGAAGAAAAGATTTATGCTTCAGGAATGTGACGACATTATTTCTAGTATGTCCCGACTTAAAATACGAGTAGTAAATGAAGCTCTTAGGGACGGTTGATAGGGATAGCCCATCTTACCTTGTCCCATCGAAACTTGAGGGAATCATCCGCAAAATAGAAAAGCATTCTTTCCTGTGATTGATCTGCATATCGTGGCGTCACCCAAAGTCTAAACGCATCAAGTGAGTCTTTATAGCTATAAGAACCCCACTGTTCCCATTCGCGATTGAAAATGACTTCCCATTGATCTTGGTTAGGAATAGTAAAAATTGAATAACTACCACTATCAAGGTGTATGGTATCGATTACTAAATTATCGGCTATACTAATGTATGTTGCATTATTGGCTCCAGTTCTCCACATTTCTCCATATGGTACAAGATGATCAGGACCCACTCCAAATATCTTTCGATCTTTAACTGCCGGACTACTGAATTCAATATAAGCTGCAACACCGTGCACAGTGGTACTGTCAGATCTAAGTGGCGAAGGCCTTTTTTGCGGATCTGAAGAGCAGCTAAAAACAATTAAACAACACAGTGGTAGTGCCGTGGTGTTGATTGTTTTTGAACGTAAATATGTCCGAAATTGAAAAAGTGTTTTCATTAGGATAGACGATAACGCACTGAAAAATAGTAGGTTACAGATTTGGGTATATTATTTGCCACTTGAATATAAAAACTATTAATTATATGGGAATTATAGGCATTGAAATACCCCAA
Source organism: Ekhidna algicida (assembly GCF_051379705.1). Taxonomy (GTDB): domain Bacteria; phylum Bacteroidota; class Bacteroidia; order Cytophagales; family Cyclobacteriaceae; genus Ekhidna. The sequence continues at coordinate 3,876,061 of NZ_CP179868.1, forward strand.
CTTAACGAAGAACAGGATATTGAAGTTGAAGTGCGTGTAAACGGCATCAAAAAGCAATATCAATATCGAGTAGAAATCTTTCATTGGGATGACTGCCCTTATCCAACTGAAGACAGAGTGGAATGCATTCGTCAGCTAGTCAACGGATATGATGACAAGTGGGATTTGGCGCATATCGGACTACCTACAGACGATTACATTCCAATAACTTTCAGAAAGAGGCGCTAAAAAGGTAGGTCGTCATCTTGTGAGAAATCCTCCTTTGTCCAATCCTGAGATGGTGGAGGAGGAGTGTCTTGACTAGACTCGGATTTTTTATCAATTCGCCAGGCCTGTAGGCTATTAAAATACTTCACTTCACCTTGTGGGTCTGTCCACTTTCTGCCTTTTAGGTTAAAGTTGACAGTAACGTCATCTCCGACTTCCAAAGCATCAAGCTGATCACAGTTGCTTTGAATCAGTTCAAATTTTACAAATTCGGGGTACTGAGGATTTTCAGCGTATTCCAATACAAATTCCCGTTTCTTAAAAGTGTCCTTAATGGTTTGCGTGTCGTATTTCTCTACGATCTTACCTTCTACTATCATGTGAATTTTCTAAACTATTGTACAAATTTGGTAGTTCAATCTGCAAGTATGACAAAGTCTAAGAAATATTTCCTGATTGGGGCAATCATTTTCGTTATAATCATGATAATTATTGCAATAGATATTAGCAATAGAACGGTTGCTCCTTGGGAAAGAAGTAAAGTTGAGAAAGCTGATGAGTAAAAACAAGGTAGATATATCGCTGATTGATCTAGATAAAGAACGTGAAAAGATCACCGACCTTCCCGGACTTATAGAATATGCACACCATGCTGGTAGCGCGATCATTAAACCTGAGGATAAAGGGAGAATAAAGGGTAATGCTGTAGCAGCTATGCATGACCAAACTGACCGACAGTTTAGGCAGCTCTATGAGCAAATGCAAACACTCATCGAGCAAGCCAAATATCTAAAAAGTCGAGTTGAAGTATCGGAAAGAATCTATAGAGCCACAGTTCCTTTCCAACCAGTCATTGGAAAAATCTATTTTCTATACAAGAAAAAAAATGGGACAGACTTACTATCAATGGTGAGTCCGGATGAATGGGGTAAGGGCTTCCCTTATGAATCCTTTGAAGCGGAAGTGCGATTGATGTCTGATCACACATGGGAGATTGTAAAGACAAATAATCAAGAATATAAGTACTGAGTTACCTAATGTGCTCAGGCTGTCTACCTTATGTCTATCGGGAGTTAATGCCTCTGGAGCTTTCATTTATCAGATTTGCTGAAGTCTAAACCGGTGAAATTTTTCGTTGGTTAAATTGGTTAAGTCTATTGATAATCAATAATCACAATGAATACTAATGAGGAGAGCATTAGCACTTATAATAATCACATGCTTATCTACTTTGATCAATTGTAAGTCCGATGATCCGGGCATAGATTGTTCAGCTTCAGACCTTTCATTGGAGGTTTCTGAGTTCGTTAAATCAGATTGCGATGATCCAGGCTCTGTTTCATTGACTGCATCAGGCGGAGAGGGTGAATATACCTATTCAATTGGTGGGGGAGGTTTTCAGAGCTCTCCTGTTTTTGAAGGTTTGTTCGCTGGTAATTTTACATTTTCTGTCAAGGATGAGTTAGGGTGTATCGAATCCATCCAATTTACACTTGATTCAGAGCCAACCGGGATTACACTAAACTTAACCGGTACTCAATCCAACTGTACAAGCAGCACAGGTACTATTACTGCGGAAGCTTCAGGAGGAGTTGGATCACTTCAATTTGCATTCAATGGAGGAGGATTTAGCGATACGAATGAGTTCAATAATATTGGAGCAGGAGGTTATTCTGTTACGGTTAGAGATGAAGAAGGGTGTAGAGTGACTAAGAACATTCAAATCTTAACCGAGACCAGTCTAGCAACTGATATCATGCCTATTATCAATAAAGATTGTGCGATCAGCGGTTGTCACAATGGAAGTCAATCACCAAGATTGATTTCGACATCTGAAGTTATTGCAAATGCAGCTAGAATTAAATCTGAAACTCAGGCAGGCAGCATGCCAAGAGATCGTACGCTTACTCAAACAGAAATAGACCTCATCGCTTGCTGGGTAGATGACGGTGCATTGGATAACTAGTAATTAAAAGAATAAACATACCTACATTCTCATGTAGCTTCTAACTACAACTCACAAAACGATCATGAAAAAAATTACCCTATACGCACTATTTGCATCTTTTATAATCTATATGGGATGCGCAGATAACACTGAAAACCCAGGCATAGATTGTAGTCAATCCAATTTGGACGCATCTATCTCTTCATCAGTACAACCTACCTGTGATGAATCAGGTAGTATTTTGGTAGAAGCTACTGGTGGCACTCCTCCATATGGTTATAGCTTGGACGGCATCAACTTTCAAACATCTGGTGCATTTACCGAACTGGCTGCCGGAAGCTTATCCATTACAGTAATGGATGAAGACGGATGTTCTGTGCTGTTGAACTCTACATTAGATTCCAATGGAGGAATATCTGTTTCTGTTGCTACCACTAATTCAGATTGTCTTAACCCAACTGGTTCTATAGAAATCACAGCGACTGATGGCGATGGAAACTTTAGCTATTCACTGGACGGGGGTACAGCGCAATCTGACAATACCTTTTCTGCTGTTGGGGCTGGAGATCATGAAGTAACCGTGACTGATGGAACCGGGTGTGAATCTACTGCAGAAGTATACATTAGCTCAAATGTGAGTTTGAGTGGTGATATAATGCCTCTTTTACAAGCCCAGTGTACCTTTTCCGGATGTCATAACGGAGATAACGGCTCAAGTAGAAATTGGACACAAAAGGATAATGTGATCGAAAAAGCACTCGGAATCAAAGCCCGTACAGCGAGCGGTTCTATGCCACGATCGCCCGGTGTGTTGACACAGGATGAAATTGACCTAATTGCCTGCTGGGTGGATGATGGAGCCAAGGATAACTAAATAGCTAACAATACTACAATGAAGAAAATACTATTCACTATTTTTTTGCTGAGCAGCCTAATAGGTTTTTCACAAAAGTTCAAAACCAACAGTTCGCATATAAGGTTTTTCTCTGATGCGCCAATGGAGGACATTGAAGCTATCAATGAATCTGCAACGAGCATCTTAGATGTTGCTTCCAAAGCAATTGTTATTGTGGTTCCCATTAAATCTTTCGACTTCAAGAAAGAGTTAATGCAAGAGCATTTCAATGAGAATTATCTGGAATCAGATGACTTTCCAAATGCGACCTTTAAGGGGAAATTAATAGACTGGGATGGATCGGAAGGTGTTTCAAAAGTTTCAGCAACGGGAACTATGGAAATTCACGGAGTATCCAAAGAGATGACCATAACTGGTGATTTGGACTTCAGTAAGAATTCACTCAAACTATCCACAGTTTTTAACATAAAACTTGAGGATCATAAAATTAAAATTCCTAAAGCTGTCTTTTACAAGATAGCCGAGGAAGTAGAAGTAACTGCCAATTTTGAATATGCACCCTATGAAAAGAATTAGTTCAATTTTAATGATCATCCTTAGCCTGAGCGTGGCTGGGCAGGATCAGGAACTGCTAGAGCTTTTATCTGCAAGTGAATCAAACGATAAAGGCTATGCGACTGCTACTTTTAAGAGCACGAGAGTTATAAATGGACATTCCATAGAGACCCGATCTAATGGAACCCTTGAATTTATCATCAGCCATAGGTTTGGCAAGATTAATTCTGGATATGACGGATTTTATGGTCTGGATTTTTCCACAATCAGATTGGGACTTGAATATGGAATAACTGATGATCTGAATATAGGTATCGGTCGTGCATCTTTTGACAAGGTGGTAGATGCCTTCTTGAAGTATCGATTCTTGAGGCAGTCAAAAGATTTTCCAGTTACACTAACCGGGTTTACCTCAATTGCCAGAAAGACTGTTGATCAGCCTGGTTTAGATGGTATTGATAGAAACGCATATACAGCGCAACTACTGATTGCTCGAAAGTTTAACTCAAACTTCAGTTTTCAATTGGCACCAACAATTATTCAAAGGAATCTTGTAAGTACGTTGCAAGATGACAATCTCCTATTAGCCCTAGGACTGGGTGCACGATATAAGCTCTCGAATAGAATAGCTATTGTCACTGAATACTATCCGGTCTTATCCAATAAATCTGATCAATTTGAGGATTCGTTTGCAGTGGGTGTAGACATTGAAACAGGAGGTCACGTGTTCCAACTACATTTCACCAATGCTGTTCAAATGAACGAACGAGGTTTTATTGGTGAAACCACAGATAGCTTCTGGGATGGAGATATTCACTACGGATTTAATATCACCAGAGTGTTCGACTTGCGTCCGAATAAGAGTTAAAGAATTGAATATTGTTATATTCAGGATGTAATCCTGATATATGAATCGATATCTGTTTTTTTTCGTTCTATTTCTGATATTTCGTTGCGCGAGTGCTCAAGATCTGATTGTTACTTCCGAGGGTGATTCGATTGATTGCAAGATCACCAGAATCACAGGAGAGTTTATACACTTTTCCGTTATAGATAAAAGCGGGGTACTCCTCATGAGATCCAGATTACCCTTGTCAAAAGTTGAGTACTATGAACAATCAACTACACCAACTGAGAACAAACCCAGTAACCCAGAAAGAAGTCCGGAAGATCGGGTGACAATAGAGTATTTTGAACCTTCCAAATTTAGGCTTTCGATGACCACAGGTTATACCTATCAGTTGGGTGGATACGAAGGGCTGCCGAGTTCCTATAAAAGTCAAGTGCAGTCGCTCTGGAACTTTGGCAGTGAACTCAATTATTTTGTGAATGACAATCTAGGGATAGGCGCGAAGTATAGTTATATCTACACAAAAGCGAATGAAGATTTCGTTTCACCATTTAATACCGCTTTTGGTTTTAGCAGCTTAACAGATGAGAAGATCAGATTCAACTACATTGGTATGTCTCTCATGTTTCGAAACTTCAGTTCGGATGATCAAGTCTTAAATTATTTGCTGTCAGTAGGAATGATTAAATATAGAACCGATGGTTTTGGTGATGGAGTTCCGTTCTATCAAGATGGAAATACCATTGGCTTTATTCTGGGCGTAAGCTATGACTTCATTTTAATGAAATCTTTTGGTGTAGGATTTGGTGCGGAACTAAACATTGCTCGAATGTCTGAATTTGACAATAATGGTACCGTGGTTCTTGCTGACTTTAATCTTACCAGATTCGATTTTACCATAGGTATACGTTTGTTTCAATAACCCAGCTATATACTTGCCCGAATAGCTATAATGAAGTTTCTCCCCGGAGCGCTAATTCCTGACGAATAAGGTCGATAGTGTTGATCCATTATATTTTCTATTCCAGCATTTACATTGAAATGTTCATTTATCTGATAGCTTGACTTCAAATTAAGTGTATACCAGGCGGGTGAACCAGAGTCAGTGTATAAGTATGGCTTCCGATCAATTTCTGCTGATGGAATATCATCTCGATTTCGTGCTGCATTGTATTCAATGTAAAACTCAGAGCGTAACTTCTTTTGCTGGTGCGTTACAGAAGCTTTACCGAAAATTGGTGTGGTATGCCTTAAAGGCTCATCATTCGTGAGGTCCTTTCCGCCTGTATAACTAATGGTTTTCGAAATGGCCCAATTATCTGCAACTTCCGCTGTTACGATTAGGCTACCTCCATAAATTTCTGCATCTCCGGCATTTATTTTTGAAAAAACTTCGAGTGTCTCTCCATCAATTGTAGCAGTGCTGCTACTATTTAGCGTGAAAGCTCCATCCACAATAGCATCAAACAATCGGCTGTGGAATGCTACCACTTTGAATAGTGCTCGATCCGTTTTACGTTGATAAGCCAATTCATTACTCAGAGAGTACTCCGGGTTAAGTTCCGGATTAGGGACTACAATACTATTGCCCACATCGAAGACTTTCCCTACATCATCAACGTTGGGCGCTCTGAAACCTGTGGACACATTATAGCTGATTTTGTTGTTTTCATTTAGGTTGATGGCCAGGCCTAAAGAACCATTTAGTGCAGAATTTTTAAGATCTATCCTGGAGGCATTATTGGATAATGCCTGAGTGTTGGTTGTTCTTGCTTTCAGATTAATTGTATTGAATCTCAGTCCACTATTAAATGTGACTTGATTGGTAAGTTCATAAACATAACTACCGTAGATAGCGAATGAGGTGAAATCGCTTCCTCCATCTGGATATCTGCTGCCAGTTGGTGTTACTTCATTGGTCTCCAGGTTTCTGCGATAGCCTTCTGATGCTACATCGTTGTGATAGAAGTCCAATCCATAGTACAGGTTTGATCTGGTGTAGTCCTTGTCGAAATCAACAGATATTGAGTACATATCTACAAACTCTGAACGAGTGCGCAATCGGTCATCCCCAAAATCTCGATCGTTTCGACTTTCTTCAAATTTTTGAAAAGCAAATGTGACACGCGCCTGATCGAAAACCGCATTGCTTTCGTAAAAGCTTAGCTTCAGATTATGCATTTGCCATTTTTGTGGTCCATAATACCACTCTGCTGCGGCCAATGAATCAGTATTAGGGCCCAGTGTTTCCGTCAGGTTGTCATATCTGGGAATATCCGTGGTAGTACTGAAATAGAAACCGTAGCTGATATCTGTGTTGGGACTTATGCGATACTTGACCTTAGAAATGGTGTTGAATAAGTCATAACCGGAAAATTTCTGCACGTTCACGTCATTATTTCTCACTAGACGATCCTGACCATTGATTCTTTCCACATAAAACTTTCGCTCAAACTCCCCTTTATAATCGCCTGAACGTCTACCTCCGGCACGCAAATCATCAAATGCTGTAAAGGAGGAGGAGTGGAAGAATGTATATTTTTTCTGACCTACTGACACGTCTACATGTCCCGTGCGTTCATTTGCTGCCGAGCTATACCTTACCAATGCATTGGTGCTAATATCTGTTACGTCATCTGTTGACCATTTTGGATTGATCGAATGGAAATCCATTACACCACCCATGGCGTCACTGCCGTAGATTACAGAACCTGGACCAAAGATTACTTCGGAACTTTCTAGCGCATTCGGATCGATGTTTATAACATTTTGAAGGTTGCCGCTTCGGAAAATGGCGTTATTCATTCGAACACCATCTACCACTAACAAAACAGAATTTGCTGCAAATCCTCTGATCTTTGGAGAACCTCCACCAAGCTGGCTTTTTTGCACGAAGACTTGCCCGGAACCAGCCAATAAATCTGCAGATGTTTGTGGATTCTGAAACTGAATAGTCTTTTTATTCACAGACATGATCTTCTGAGAAATATTCTCTTCTTCCTGTTCCCATTTGTTTGCCGAAATCACCACTTCATTGAAAGACATGATTTTTTCCTTCATGGATACTTTCAAGTCACTACCGAGAAAAGCAATAGACTGTTGATGATAGGAAGGATGCTGAAAGAAAACCAGTCCTTTTGGAAAGGCTGAGATGTCGGCAATTCCTTTCTCGTTGGTATAGGCTACATTCTCCTTATTTTCATGATAGACGAATACATCGACTACCGACTTTCCTGAGGCTTCATCTACAACAAGGGCATTTTGAGAGTAAGAGAAAGTAGTGGCAAAGAGAAGAAGAAAGGTAATCTTATGATTAAGTCTCATTCAGTCATTAATTTCGGATGCGAATTTCACACTTTTAATGCAAAAATTGAGCCGTTCATGCCTATTATAAATTCAAAATATCATAGAAGGCCCTGGTACTTTTTCAACGGTCACTTTGAGACAATTATTCCTTCATTGTTTTATGAGGTGGATGGCATTGCGTATGAACGTGAGCGTATGGAATTACCAGATGGAGACTTTCTTGATTTGGATTGGGTAAGAAATGAAAACAAAAGGTTAATAGTGCTTAGCCATGGTCTGGAAGGAAGTGCAGACCGACATTACATTAAACGCCCGGCGCAGTTTTTTTCTGATCAAGGCTGGGATATTCTCGCATGGAATAACCGCAGCTGCAGCGGTGAAATGAATCGACTGCCCAGGTTCTACCATCATGGCGCAACGGAAGATATTGCTGCGGTGATCGATCGAGGGCTTAGTGAAGGATATGAAGAGGTTGTATTGATGGGCTATTCCATGGGAGCCGGAATGCAACAAAAATATCTAGGTGAGCGTGACCCTGATGAACGAATTAAAGGAGCCATTTCCTTCTCCGTACCGTGTAATGTGCAGAACAGTGCTGAAATGTTGAAAATTGGAGCCAATCGGATTTATGAAAACCGTTTCATCTCCAAATTGAAGCAAAAAATCATTGAGAAATCGGAGCAAGTGGATCTACCTGTAGACATTGAAGTCATCCAAAAAGTGAAAAATTTCAGGGAATTTGATGAGGCTTTTACCTTAAAGGTTCATCCGGAGTATAAAGATGCCAATGACTTTTACACCCGTATCACAAGTGATCAGTTTTTACCTAATATCAAGGTACCACTCTTGATTGTGAATGCACTCAACGACCCCATGCTTGGTGACCCATGCTATCCATTGAATATTGCTGAAAATAGCAACAATATTTATTTGGAAATGCCCAAGAAAGGAGGGCACGTAGGTTTTACCATGCCTGGAAGTAAGTGGAGTTATATGGAGTTTGCTGCTGATGAATTTATAAAGGAAGTTATTCTTTCTCAGTAAACTTCAGGGAAGCTCCGTTGATACAATATCGAAGACCGGTAGGTGCAGGACCATCTGCAAATACGTGACCCAAATGACCATCGCAGCGCGCACACAATACTTCCGTCCGCACCATTCCATAGGCGCGATCATCCTCCTCCGCAACATTTACTTCGTTGATAGGTTCGTAAAATGATGGCCAGCCCGTTCCGGACTTAAACTTGGTTTCAGAAGTGAAGAGAGGTAGGGAACATGCCGAACATACATACGTACCTTCCTTCTTGTTATTCAAGAGATCGCTGGTAAACGCGCGTTCTGTTCCTTTTTCACGAAGTACGTAATATTCGAAATCGGAGAGTTGTTTCTTCCACTCAGATTCTGGTTTCTCGATCTTTTCGAAAGGTAGATTTTTAACATCTGTATTCTTTTCTGCCTGCTGCTGTTGTGCGCAAGAGAAGAAAGAAAAGGTAATGGCAAAAAGGATGATTAAATTTTTCATACTCAATAAACGCATTTAGTGATCATATCAGTTTCGTTACCAACTCAAAAGGTCATGTATGTGACTATTGCAAAATCGCCATGTACCGAGTCCAGATTCCGACTTCTTCGGTGTATTGCTTAGCCATCACACGAGTGATTTGTGATAGATGCCCCAAATCATGTACCGTCCAACTTGACAGCAGGTTCCTAAGTGTAACTTCTCCCAACTCAGGATGTTTGCCCTTTTTATCAAGATTATCTTTGATAGGAAGTGATTTGAAAACTTCCATGTTTTCTTTCCGAAGTTTTTCAAACTCAGAAAGTAGATCAGCCATGGTTTTGCCTTTGCCTATTTCATATTGAGCGAACCGATCGAAAGGTTCGAAGGTCTTTGCTGTTCCATGTTCCAGGATTATTTTCATTCGAGGAATCCAGTCGGTCTTTTCGCCGTGAATCAAATGGCCGACAACATCAAAAGGACTCCAGGTGTCTGGACCTTCATTGTTTTGTGTCCACTCGCCGGATAGATTGTGAAGTAGTTCATTAAGCACTTTAGGTGTACGATCCAGAATTTCAATGGCTTTTTCTATTTCATATTGCATTGAATAAAGGTATTAAAGTGTGTTGATTTTGATAGGGTAGCAAAATATAATGGGATACTTCAGCGAAGTATCTACTTGCAGAAAGCAGATTAATTCAAGAATTTTTCCATCAGCGCATTTTTGAAATGAACGCCGGAAAACATTTTGTGCTCGTCTTCATAATGTTGATAGCCGTTGTTGCTAAAGAAAGGTTGTGCAGTAATACTCACGGATGACCAGATTCGCTCAATCTTAGCTGATTTGGCCTGCTTCTCCACTCTTTCTAAGAGCAGTCCGGCTATGCCTTTACGCTGATGGTCTTTGTGGACATACATGAAGTCGAGATAACCTTCTGCATCGATGGAACTAAAGCCTAAGATTTCGTCTTGGATGTGAGCGACAAAAAATGATTGTGTCTTAAGCTTTTCAAGCCAGGCACTTCGGTTTTTGGCTTTGCTCCATGCAGCTATCTGTTCTGCATTATAATCTTTTGCATTGATGTATTGGATCGTGCCTACGAATAGCTCAAGGATTTGATCCAGATCTTTTTCTGTGGCTTTTCTAATGTCCACTACTTCAGTCGTTCAATTGCCATCTCCGCTACTCGCTCACCAATCGCTAATGACGAGGTAGCAGCCGGTGAGGGAGCATTTCCTACATTGATAAACTTGTCGTGCTCCACTACAAGGAAATCATCGATCAATCCACCTTTTCGGTCGCAAGCTTGCGCGCGAACGCCAGCACCGCCCTTTACTAAATCTCTTTTTTGAATCTCCGGTATCAGCTCTTGCAGCGCTCTGGTGAATGCTCCTTTGGAATATGAGCGATACATCTCTCCAAATCCGGTTTTCCAATATTTATATGCTACGCGCACAAAGCCGGGATAAAACAGCGTTCCAAGTAGCTCCTTCATATTAATCTGGCTCTTTTTGTAGCCTTCTCTTGCAAAAGCGAGCACAGCGTTTGGACCAGCCTCTATGCCACCATCGATATGTCGTGTAAAGTGCACGCCCAGGAAAGGGAAGTTTGGATCAGGCACAGGATAAATAAGGTTCTTAACCAGATGTTCCTTCTCAGGTTTAATCTTATAATACTCTCCTCTAAAAGGTACGATCTTGAAGTCAATCTTTGCTCCGGTCAGCTTGGCGATTTTATCCGTATAAAGCCCGGAGCAATTCACTACCACACGGGTTGTCAGTCGTTCATTCTCAGTATGCACATGGATGAAACCCCTTTCTTCTTTGAAGCTCATCAGTTTATTGGAAGAAAAGATCTCTCCACCAAAGTGCTTAAACTTCTCAGCATACTTATCAGCCACCAGCTTGTAATCGATGATTCCGGTATGGGGAACATACAAGCCACTGACTCCTGCGACATGCGGTTCATGTTCCTTCAGCGCATCAGCAGTTAGTTTCTTGATTCCTCGTAATCCGTTGGCTGAGCCTCGCTCGTACAGGGTGTCAAGCGCATCTAGCTGAGAATCCCGCGTTGCAACAACCACCTTGCCGGTGAGTTCGTATGGGATTTCTTCTTCGTTGCAAAAGTCCAGTAGCATCTGATAGCCATCCACACAGTTCTTTGCCTTGTAGCTCCCAGGCTTGTAGTATAATCCGGAATGAATGACACCACTGTTGTGACCTGTCTGATGCTGCGCGATAGTGCGTTCTTTTTCAACAACAGCAACTTTGTAATTGGGATTCTTTTCTTTGATCTTCAGTGCGGAAGCAAGCCCAACGATACCACCACCGATCACAACAACATTATACATATACCTGAATGAATGACAAGTGCAAAGATGTTCACCTTTATGTTGATAGGCAAGGAGCTATTCCGGCCATTTGATGGTCTCTTCATCAATAAACTGTGGGCCCCATTGAATCTCTTCGAGGATGTCCTGGTGTAGCCAGAAGTTGAGCGCCAGTGATTCGGAAGAGATAAGCTTTTGGTCCGGGTGGTCTTCGGAAGATAAATCTTCGATTTCCAGATCCTTCACACCGAGTAAGTCCAGCTCTTCCATAAGCTCATCCATATCCAGACCGATAAGCGATGAACCTTTGAGCGTGTAGTCTTCTGAAGATACGGAGAAGATCACCAGGCGCCAGTCTTCCGCTTCTTCAAAACTCAGGTCCAGCCGAAGAGGATGATATTCCCAAGCGTCGCTCTGATCAGTTTCATCATCTCCATAGTGTGTCACTTCCTGATGGTCAGGATCTCCAAGCAAAGCTTTCACTTCTTCGCGGGTCATCCCAAACTTCAGTTGTCCCAGTCCGATTCCCGGTAGTATTTCTACATGCTCTTTTTTCATAGAAGTAAAGTTAGTGATTGGGAGAATAGTGGATCCAATTCCAGCTAACTACCGTAAAATAAGAAGACTGTGAGACTGACTAATTCCCATTTCGCACAGGATATCCCATCTGGGCCCAAACCAAAATCCCCTCATCCATGATCGCTGTATTTTTAAATCCTTCTCTAATAAGTGTGTTTACCACACGCTGAGAGGCAGCATGCGGGCAAGCACAATACACTACAATCATGGTGCTGTCATTTGGAATGTCCTCAATGAAGTTCTCCGGTTCTTCATAGTAGGGGACAGGAATGGCTCCCGGAATATGCATTTGTCTCCAGGCTACTTCTGAACGTGCGTCAAGAATAACGATTCTTAGGCTATCATCCATTGCTTGTTTTAGCTGCTCCGCAGGAAGGTACTTGCCTTCTTTCAGGGTAAAGGAGGGTACGTTGCTGTCCGGGTTGAGGACGTAATCTTCCGGGAGTGGAATCTTCACACTATCTCCTGCGGGCACGTCCCAGCCTGAAGCTCTGCTTCTCAAAAAAGTCGTGACGCCATCAATTTCGTCTTTGCTCAAGGAGTCTTTGAATGCAATCATTGGCGTGCCATCTCTGCCCTCGGCAATGGCGTAGCGTAAAAAGTGGTCAGTTGCGGTAGCCAGTAGCATCGGATTGCCCAAAGCTGGAGCGCTGATGCCTTCTCCTTTTTCGCCGTGACAAACGGTACAATTAGCTTGATACACCTGAGCACCTAAGTCCACATCCCCAAGCACTTGGTCTCGGGAAAGTTTTAGTGGCTCATCCACGCCGGCTGTATCGTAGAGCCATTTGAGCAGGACTTCTATATCAATATATTCAAGAGGTCCTCCACGTGAGTCAATATAACCACCCATGGCCGTATTTGCTCTTCCATATTGTATCGTATATCGCATAAAATTGGTCTCCTGACTTGTTGCAAGAAGAGATTTGGATCGGAGGGAAGGTGCATTGTCTGCGGCATATCCTTCGCGATTTTCCCCATGACACAACGCACAATACTTTTGATACAAATTGGAGGCATGAGCAACTGCAGAACTGTCAAGTTCTCCATTCATCGAAAGCATTTGAGCCATCGATCCTTGTTCTTCAGGCTCTTCTATAAACTTCATTTCCAGTCCGGCGGCCAATTCTGCCGCTAAGGTGAGCGAAGGAAGCGAGTCTGCGAGATTCAATGCCTCTATAGGTAGCCGTTTCTTGAGGAAGGTGAAGGTCGAGTCGATGTTTTCAACCTCAAAAGTCAATCCGATCACTTTTGAGTTGATCGTGTCTGCTGCCAGCGCTTCTGAAGAAAAAATGTACAGTTCCTGACGGTCAGCCACCTGAAATGTTGTGCTTTCTTCTGTAGATGCTATAATATCAAAACCCATGTTCTTCAACTCATCCGTGACGCCATTTAGGTTTGCGACAGCAACACGAATGGCGCGAATACCAACCACTCCATTGGGATGTTTTCTAAAGCTGCGCCAGTAGGCATAATAGGTTCTCCATTCTTTTGAAATCGTTTTATAGTCGAAAGTGGTCTGCTCCACAAATTGCGGTAAGTATGCGTTCAGGTCTTGAGAACTAAAATTCAGGTTTCGCCGCTGCGGACTTCCGGTATCCCACGTCCAGCCGTCTGGTGTTTCAGTTGAGACGCGATACGATTCAATGGTATCCATGGAATAGCCTAGAGAGGCCAGCCAGCGAGAAGTGGAATCAGCTGAAGAACTTGAAAAAGCGTAAGTGATCAACTGGTCTTTTCCGAATTGAAAGTTTCTTAATAGTGCTGGCAGCGAATCTTGATTAATGGAATCATTAATGGAAAGAATTTCTAACACGGTATTATCCGGGAAAGTAGCCTTCACCGCAATTGTCCCCTCATAAGAACCTCTGGAGGTGTTATCCCGAATGTTGAATCCCAGCGTGTCCATAAAATAGCTTCGTGTTGCTTGCACATCTTCCACAACCATACTGGCACTGTTGATGCCAAATCCTAAACCAAGGAGGTAGGGTTCCTTTTTTTCTTCCTGCGTGCAGGACAGAGTAAATAATAAAAGAGTAGCGAAGAAAATAATCGTTGGCACGTAACCTAACCAACGAGTAGGCGATTGGCGTTTGTTCATGAGGTTAAATTTAATTCAAAAATCAGCTCAGTACTTTACATACCAAATAATGAACCGCATCGCGTTACAAACGAAAGCTTACTGAAATTCCGAATGAATGTAGATTCTACTTCGTCAGTTCAATCTCCGCCTCTACAAACATCCCCGGCAATAATTCCAGCTCAGGGTGTTCTACATGCGCATGTACCTGAATCATGCGTGTTTGGGCATCAATTGATTTTCCAATTAGAAAGACTTCAGATTCATATTGAGTAGCACTGATTTCAGGAACTCTAAACATGATGAGTTGTCCTTCACGGATGTTTTTAAGATCCTTTTCAAAAACTCTCAATTCCAGATGTACGTGATCGGTATTTACAAGGGTCGTCACCTCGCTTCCTTGTTCAATGAATTCACCGGTATTCACCAATAACCGGTCTACGTAACCAGATATCGGCGCATAGATGTTGATGGATTCAAACAAGCGATCAGGTGTCACTTTGTCCAATGGAATATTCATCATTCTCAGTCTTTTACTTACAGCCTCCAGATTGGCCTTCGAAATTTGATAGTTCATTTGCATCTCCTCAAAATCCTGATCGGCTGTTACGCGTTCATCATGTAGTGTTTTAGCTCTGCTGAAAACTTTTTCCAAATAAGCTACGGTTGCCTTATCCATCAGATAATCTTCTTGCAAAGCAATGAATGCAGGATTGACCAGCTTGAATAGCAAGTCACCTTTGTTCACTTTGCTGCCTTCAAGTATCCTGAGATCTGAGATATATCCTTCGAAATAGGGCTGGATGCTTACTCGTTGGTTCGGCGGAACATCTACAATTCCCTGTATGGAAAGGACATTGCCTTCACCCACTTCAGATGAGATTGGTTTGTCCAGGAGCGATGATGGAATTACAGCAGTCTGCGGCTGCTTCTCTTGATTTATTTGCTCGGGCTTCTCACTGCATCCAAGCAGGGTAACCACTATGTATATAGAAATTAGCTTTTTCATTTTGTCAATTTTTGTTGGGATTGATAGTTCTTATTAGACAGGTAAAAAATGGTCGGCAGTACAACCAAAGTCAGGAAGGTTGCCGTGATCAGCCCTCCGATCACTACAGTAGCCAGCGGTCGCTGCACCTCTGCTCCGGCTGAGGTCGATGCTGCCATGGGTAAAAATCCAAGTGCGGCTGCAGAGGCGGTTAGCAATACAGGCCTCATTCGTTGCTTTGTTCCTTCAATGATGGTTTCTCTGATGCTTGCGTATTTACCCTTCTCAATCAATGATTTGTAGTGTTCTATGAGGACGATTCCATTCAATACTGCAATTCCAAACAGTGCAATGAATCCAACTCCTGCAGAAATGCTAAATGGAAGTCCTCTGATCCACAGGAGAAATACCCCACCAATGGCGGCCAAAGGAATAGCTGTGAACACCAGGAATGCTTCCTTCACTGATTTGAAAGCAAAAAAGAGCATAATAAAGATGAGGAATAATGCCAATGGCACTGCAAAGGTTAGTCGCTCTCTCGCGTTCTTTAAGTTTTCAAATTGGCCTCCATAGGAGATCGAGTAGCCTACCGGAAGGGAGATATTTGCTTCAATCAGCTCTCGGGTGTCTGTTACAACCGACTCTAAATCACGGTTTCGGACATTGACTCCTACTACGATTCTCCGTCTGGTGTCGTCTCTGGATATTTTAGCCGGTCCTTGTGTGTATCGAATGTCAGCCAGTTCCCTCAACGGAATCTGTAAACCGGCTTGAGTGGAGATGGTCGCATTTTTAATATCATTGATATCCTTTCTGAATTCCTGACCGTAGCGTACCACCAAATCAAACGTTCGTTCTCCTTCGAAAACAACTCCGGCCGTTTTTCCTGCAAAACCGGAGGTTATCACATCATTGACGTCCGAAATATTGAGCCCATATCTGGCAATTTTGCTTCGATCATAAGTCACCAACATCTGTGGAAGCCCCTCTACTTTTTCAACAGAGATATCAGATGCACCTTCAATATTTTCAATCAGTTTCGCAATCTCCTCGGCTTTATTGGTCAATATTTCTAAATCTTCCCCGTAGATTTTAATGGCCAAATCAGCCCTCGTTCCGGTGATCAACTCATTGAAGCGCATCTCAATCGGTTGGGTAAATTCATAGTCGACGTTTGGAATCTGAACAATTAATTCCTCCTTGATAAGATCTGCGAGCTGGTCTTTGCTTGAGGCTGATGTCCATTCTGATTTTGGATGCAAAGTGATGATCACATCCGTCTCTTCCATTGACATGGGATCGGTCGGAATTTCGGCTGCTCCAATTCGGGTGACCACTTGATCTACTTCCGGGAATTGCTTAATCACCTTCTCTATTTCCGTGGTGATCTCGATGGTCTTACTCAGGGAAGTGCCTGTTTCCAGGATCGGTTGTATCACAAAGTCACCTTCGTCCAGCGTGGGTACAAATTCTCCCCCCAGACGTGTGAACACAAAGACGGATGTTAAGAGTAATCCAGAAGCCAGAAATAAGACTACTTTATTGTGATCAAGCGACCATGTTAGAGTCGGCTGATACACCTTCTGTAGTTTGCTAATAAAGACGTCTGACCAATTAGAATCTTTCTTTTTCGTTCTTGCCAATAAACTGGTGATCACAGGAACGTAGGTAAAGCAAAGCAGCATGGCTCCAATCAATGCAAAACAGAAGGTCATGGCCATCGGAATAAACATTTTCCCTTCTATGCCGGTGAGCGTCAGGATGGGAATGAATACGATGATGATGATGAGTTGTCCGAACACGGCGGAGTGCATCATTTTGGACGCACCTTGAAAAGTGATTTTGTCGATGACAGGTTGCTGTTCGGAGCGAGGCAGGAGACGGAGCTCGGCTTGCTTACTTTGAATTTGTGAAACCACATACTCAATGATGATGATGCTCCCGTCAATGATGATTCCAAAATCTATGGCTCCCAGGCTCATCAGGTTTGCGTCGATACCAAATTGGTACATGAGTGATATGGCAAAGAGCAAACTGATGGGAATGACCGATGCGATGATCAACCCGGTTCGAATGTCACCGAGCAGGAGTATCACGACAAAGATGACGATGAGGCACCCCAAAACAAGGTTTTCGGTGATCGTGTAAGTGGTTTTGTTGATCAGTTCACTTCGCTCAAGGAATCCGTTGATAGATATCCCGGGTGGAAGCGTCCCTTGTATCTCATCCACCCGCGCTTTGACCAGTGAGATCACTTCCTTTACATTAGATCCTTTGAGCATCATCACCTGGCCGAGCACTTTCTCACCTTCACCATTTCCGGTGATTGCCCCAAAGCGTGTAGCAAAACCAATATTCACTTCTGCGATATCTTTTACGTAAACCGGAATTCCGGCGCGATTATCCACGACAATGTTTTCAATATCTGCTATGCTGGCAACGGCACCTTCACCTCGGATGAAATAGGCTTGATCTCCTTTTTCGATATATCCACCACCGGCAATGTTATTGTTCATGGCGAGGGCATCAAATACGGTCTTTAAGGACAGGTTCAGTGATTTCAGCGTTTCGGGATTGATGGTCACTTCCAGTTGCTTCAGGTGACCACCCCAGGTATTCACTTCCACCACTCCCGGAATGCCTGAGAGCTGACGCCTCACGACCCAATCCTGAATGGTTCTTAATTCCGTAGTGGTATATTGGCCTTTATACGCAGGGTCTACTTCCAGTACATACTGGTAGATCTCTCCCAGGCCTGTTGTGATTGGCCCCATGGAAGGAGAGCCAAATCCTTCCGGAATATTCTCCGACGCAGATTTGATTTTTTCTGCAATGAGCTGACGTGGGAGGTAGGTGCCCAGCTCGTCTTCGAAGACGATGGTAACTACAGACAGGCCAAACTTAGAGACGGACCTGATTTCTTTAACTCCCGGCAAGTTGGCCATTTCCAGTTCCACCTGATAGGTGATGAATTTTTCCACGTCGGAAGTAGATAGGTTCCTGGAGGTGGTAATGACTTGTACCTGGTTGTTGGTCACGTCGGGAACAGCACCAATAGATATCCGGGTGATGGAGAATAATCCATAACCTACCACCGATGCGGTCAATAGTAAAATGATCAGTTTATTTGATAAACTGAATCGTATGATTCTTTCAAGCATAATTCAGAAAAAAAATGATTTAGAGGATAATGATGTCCGGATGGACGATGAATGTGCTAGCCTATAGCAGGCGGTCCTCTAAATTGTAAGCTGCGTATCTCCTGGACAGAGTTGTCAGAGATGAATTCGGCTGGAAATTGATCCGTCTGAACGCCGTAATACGTTCGTTCGAATACAGAGTTATCAAAAAAGTCAGGAGAGATGAACGTAAAGCTGGCAGTTTTAAAGTCTTCTAGATGGTCGCCACCCATGTCGATATGGAAAACCAGCTGCAGCAGGTCAAAAAGATCATCGGCCTGCTGATGTTGCTCAACATGCTCTGCTTCATCAAGCTCCGAATGGTGCTGATGCGGGATGAATGTGTGAAGCAGGAGCAAAGCTCCGGCAAGTACTAACGATATGGTTTTAATGTGCTTCACTGAAACAAATCTACGAAATAGCTAAAACGACTTAAGGGTCGCATGCTAATTTGTAATCAAAACAAATAAGAATCCGGCGCAATCGGAATAAGCTTCATCATTGGAATTGTTGATTTTGATCATCGATATGCGGAGCATGAGTGAGATGTGCTAATCCTTGAGTTTAAAAACTTTGATCAACCAGTTCGTGATTTTCTTTTTGAAGAGCAAAGCGATGGAGATTACCGAAATGGAGATGGCGATGAGCTTGTATTTGAATTCATAATCCATCATGGTATAGCTAGCCTCCAAGGCAACAAGTAAGTAAGCTGTATTAAACACCAGAAAGAAAAATATGCCTGATGATGCCTTTAGGGAAGAGAATCCGCCGGTAAATCTCCACAGCGCCATTAAAAACAGGAGGTTGGCAGGGAATAAAAGAAACTTGCGCTACCTGGACTGCTCTATCTAAATATTTTGCCCGAAAGTCAGCAGGTTGTTGTCTGGGTCAAGAATCGAAAATTCTTTTTGTCCCCAAGGTTTGGTTTCCAGTTTTCCGTTTGGATGAATTTCCGTTTTATTGGCATGCAAGGATTTATACAAACCGTCAATGTCCCTGGTTCGGATATATACCATTCCATAATTTTCTTTTGGGTCAAGTTCTTTAAACTCAAAAAAATGAATTTCTATTTCATCTTTTTCTACCATTAAGTACCCTTCATAGTCGCCAATTTCTTGAAAACCCAATTGGTTTAGGTAATAATGTCTGGTGGTTGATTTATTACGCATTGGTAATTTAGGATGGATGGCTGAGAGCATAATTCCTTATTTTAATTTTTAACCACTTTTTAGTTGTTGTGGCCAATTTCTCTTTAGAGACCCCAACTATTACAAAAGCAATATAAAAATAGCCTTCTTAATTGTGAACACGTTGCAAACTCGCTATCCGGAGATTAAACAAATAGAATATACATATCTGCTGTAGCCAGTAGTGTTGCTCGCAGCAATACAGGGCCTACAGTGTTCAGTTTCTTGGTTCCAATCACCAAAGTACCTAGCAGCAGTAAAATGGAGATTAGTATCGAAAATCCACCAGCTCCTATTATGGTGACATAGCCATCATTCCCAAAGTCTGCCACATAAGCGAATATCCCAAAAGCAGAAACTCCGGACGCAATCCATAAAACTTTCGGAATTATGATCAGACCCAGAATATCTGAAAACTTAAACTCACCGAATTCGTCGGCCTCCTCTTGAGACGAAAAGAGTTCTCTTGGCTTATATGCGCTAATGAATAAGCTAATTGCAAGTCCGGCCAAACCCATTAACAGGAGATTTTTTCCAGCGGGAATACGCTGATAGTTCAGAACTAAAACAATGGCTATTGTTACGGCAGCTAATCTTTCTACCCAGCTAACTAAGGCGAAAAGGTTCTTAAATGAGTTTGATTTTTCCTCCATTTTAGGTCTGAATTCTATTCAATTGTATTTATGAATCGCAATATAGAAATCAGGAGTCAAATCAAGTCTGCGGCAACTAAACCCAGGGTGAAAACAGAAGAATAAACGCACGCTACGATTGATGAACTGCATAAATTGGCACCTGCTCTTTCTTTCCTTTCAATTCAATGCTGCCCAATTCCTCCGTTGAAAAACCTGTTAGCATCAGTTTTTCCTTCAAGCTCTCTGAGATTAACAAGGCCTGACCAAGCTCATTGCACTTTGCCTGTATTCTGGCCGCAGTATTTATAGCATCTCCATGATAGGCAATCTCCTTTTTGTATTTACCCACTTCGGCCACTGTCACCAGACCCTGGTTGATGCCTGCTTTAAAATGTGGCTGGCAATTGTATTGATCCAGATAGTACTGTTGCCTTTTGTCCAGCTGCCTTTTGAAATTAAAGTAAGCTTTCAAGCAATTTTGATTTCTCAGGCCATCCTTGACCTTCCAGGTAAGCACCACCTCGTCGCCTACATATTGATAAATCTCTGACTCATTTTCCACCACCACTCCAAGGTCACTGAAACAATCCTGGATCATTTCACTGTATTTGATATGACCCAATCTTTCGGCATGCGTGGTTGAAGATTGGAGATCGAGAAACATGAATATCCGTTCTTCTTCTCGGGGATTGTAAAACTGGCCAAACATCAGTTTCGAAAGATTGTTGCTTCCAAAATGCAGGTTGACTTGTCGGAGCCCAAACATGAAAATATCTACGGTAACGATGTAGAAATAGATCGCAAAGCTTCCGGGTTCGAATGCAAATTCGAGCAAGGTCGAGTTTTCACCATAGACCCCAAAGGCAATGACTACCATCAAAGTCACAAACAAGATGCAGTAAACGACTCTTAGAGCGAGTAGCTTAGGAAAGGAGAGGTGCTTGTATCCATATTCTTCGGCCAGGATCAGGGCGGCACCGGAGATGCTGCCAAAAAAGGGGCCCATGATAAGAGAAGCCTTTACCGAATCCCAAAATTCAAACTGTACGGAACCCTGCTCGATGGTGCCTTCTCCTCTTACTATACTGAGGAACAGAAACGCGATGGTCCAGCCAATACAATACTGGAGAATGATGAGCCATCTGCGCTTGTTTTTAACGGTCATTTTTTACTTCGCTGTGTTGGTTGGTAAAGGCAGTCAGCAATTCAATTGAATTTGAAAGCATTTACGTAAGGGCAAGTTAAAAAAATTGTGCCGTCACAGGCAATACGCTTGCGATAGTGGGGGGATTGTGGATTAGGAATCAGTGATTAGTGGGGGAAGGTTGAAGGGTTGCAAACGCGGGCCAGCGAATTATTACTTAACAAGTTGTTCAAGATAGTCTCCTAATTTTCGGGAGTAGCTGGGGTAGCCATAACTACATTCTCCAAATAGGAAATTGAGATGAGTTTCGCCCGGCTTTCCACCATCAAGCTTGACAACTTCAATTTCTAAAGTATCTCCAGAATACAATTTTAAACTCATGATTGCTTCCCATTTACTTTGTGATCTATTCCATTCGCTCCTATTTCTATTACGGATCATTTGCCTTATCTCCTCAAGTATAATTGGATCATTAATCGTTAGTTCATAGTCAACAAGATTATTGGCATATTGATACGCCAACTTTTTGATTTTCATTTCCATGATTGCATCTGGATTCTTGAGGAATTCAAACTTCTTATCCATATCCTCTTTTAGCGACGAACAATGACTTTCGCTTTCTCTGGTCCAGAAAAAGAGTATGAAGAAAAGAGGAATGATAATGAGGCTCGCATTAAAGGAAGCTCTATTATATTCATTAGCGAATTTGCGGGTTTTCTCTACATCAATCTTCATTAGTTCTTGTATTTCTCACGGAGAAGTTGATCTCTGGCCTCAGCGTATTCTTGATCATATAATCGCAATATAAAAACAACGCAATTCACCACTAGACAAGAAAAATGAATTGTGCCACGCGTTGCAAACACGCGCTAGCTTGCGATAGTGGGGGGATTGTGGATTAGGAATCAGTGATTCAGTGGGGGAAGTTGAAGGGTGCAAACTTGCGCCAGCGAGGAACGAACTTTTTTGTGTCCAAATAGCAAACTTGCGTGTCATACCAGACCAGATCCGGCATCTTCGTTCATTAGAAGCAAAAATTGCAAACTTGGGATAGCGGGAGGATTGTGACACGAGCTACAAGCTCGCGCTACCTGCGTACTTTGTTTTCTTCTTTGAGAATTGACCTTAGCCCACGTAGTGTTTTCAATGGAAGATCAGCTATCGCATTGTTTGCCAACCATACCGGGACATTATCGCCAGGTTCGGAGTGAAACGTATACACCACCTCTGTCATCCCATTCATCGGGCGCAATACAATGTGTCCTTCTGCTTTCATCATCCGGACGATGCCTTTCTTAGCCGGCACATAATCAGGGATTCCCTTCAGGCATATTTTTGTTACTGCTGCATTGGAGGTATCGGTCGACATCCTGTAAACCATGTCTCTATTGCTGTATGGCCATGGAAATATGGTTTCTACATAATTATACTGAACGCCTGTTTCCCGCTCCAGAAGTTTAGAGGTCTTGGTGTAGCCGTACCAATCTGCATAGCTGTCGGCATCCTTCAGGTGTCTGATTATTTCATCTGCCGTGGCATCCACCAGGGCAACTGCCTTAAAGGATTTGAAATGTGAGTCCTGTTCAACTCGTGTATAAACAACAATTCCGTCTTTGCTCTTGTCAATTTCCCAGGGCGTTTGAGCATAAGAATCAAATGACAGGAATATCGATAGGGTCAATAGAACGACTAACGACTTATGGTTCATGTGCATAAGGCTATATGATCTTTTCCCCGGTCTTGAATAGCCGGAAGAAGTAATACAGGAAAAGCAGCGCAAAGATGAAATCACCAATGATGACCACAAAGACAATAGATCCCGCAATGCCGGCCAGGTAAAATTTCAACAGTGAAATAGCAAACCCAACTTTGCCGATTCCACCGACGATGACAATCCCCGTATGCTTTAGCGGATTATAGGCAACAATTGAGTAGCCAATAAAGTAGACAAGTGTTGTTCCCCACGCGCCCTGATAGATGGCATAGTAAAGTGGATCCGTCAATTCTCTATTGAAAAATCCTTCAAAGGTGTGAGCGGTATTGAAATAGCCGAAAATCGCACCTATTAAGTTCCATAAGGCAGAGATGATGAAAATAATCCTGAAAATCTTGATGTCTTTCTTTTCCATTGCAATTAGATTAAATGTGTAGTTGAGCGGTTAGCTTTTATAAATTCTAATGGCAAAGGAGCGACAATAAAATCCCCGGTGCATTTACATATGTAAAGAAATGCAGGCTATTGAGATAAGTTCTTTCGGATTCTGCTCAGTTGGGTCGGACTGATGCCGAGATAGGAGGCTATATGGTATTGGGGTATTTCCAGTTCAATTCCCGGATATTCTTCTTGCAGAATGAGGTAGCGCTTTTCTGCATCCAGCAATGCCATCTCAATTTCCTTTTTCTCATTGCTCAAAAAATAGCCTTCAGCGATCGTTCTTCTTAGCCTTTCTATTTCATAATTGCCGCTGGACAATTCCTCAATTTTATGAAATGAGGCTTTCCAGATTTTACAATCTGTCAGTGCTTGTTGTGCCACGGCGTTCTTTTGCTTGCTAATAAGAGACGCATATGAGCCGATAATCGAAGGCGCTGAAAAGAACGTCTTATTGTATTCTTTCCCTTCATTGTTGATATAATAAGCCCTGACGATTCCTGTTTCTAAGAACGCAATTTCCTTGGCATACTGCCCCTTTCGGATAAAGTATTCCCCTTTTTTGAGTTCAGCAGACACAAAGATTTCACTCATCAACCCCAGTGACTCAAGAGAGAGAGGGATGATTTTATTGAAGAATGCAGCTAGGTTTTCCATAATGCGTCAGGTGAATTTGGCTTTATTGCGGCTGTCAGCTCACATCTCGCTAAGCGGCGCTTGTCCACTGCTTGCTAGAAAGCACTAAAAGTAACCAAGGCGCACCACGCTTCAAAAGCTCTCCAAATAAAACAGAAGAACCACTTTAGCGGCAACTAAATCCACGGCGAAAGTAGAAGAACCACTTTAGCGGCAACTAAATCCGCGGTGAAAATAGAAGAACCACTTTTGCGGCAGCTAAATCCGCGGTGAAAATAGGAGAATCACTTTTGCGGCAACTAAATCCGCGGTGAAAATAGAAGAACCACTTTTGCGGCAGCTAAATCCGCGGTGAAAATAGAAGAACCACTTTTGCGGCAACTAAATCCACGGTGAAAACAGAAGAACCACTTTTGCGGCAACTAAATCCGCGGTGAAAATAGAAGAACCACTTTTGCGGCAGCTAAATCCGCGGTGAAAATAGGAGAATCACTTTTGCGGCAACTAAATCCACGGTGAAAACAGAAGAACCACTTTTGCGGCAGCTAAATCCACGGCGAAAATAGAAGAACCACTTTGGCGGCAACTAAATCCACGGTGAAAACAGAAGAACCACTTTTGCGGCAACTAAATCCACAGTGAAAACAGAAGAATCACTTTGGCGGCAGCTAAATCGACAGTGAAAATTGATTTGTCGCCAGATTGTACACCTCCCAAATACCCTGTATGCGATACAGTTGATTCACTTTTGAGTCAAACAAACAAATCATTATGATAATATCTAAAATACCTTACTCACTACTAGGACTGAAAGGAATGATCACCCTCGTTTTTCGAATACTCGAACTGATGGGAGCCAGACATGCCGGGGAAGCCTTTTTACAAGGATCAATTGCTAAACTGCAAGCGGTATGGGATTTTGCATCTAATGCGGTGGGAACGAGCCGTAAGCTGTCAGGCACCAAATCGGTAACAGAGGCTGACGACAAACGCGACGATAGCTTTGAAGCTTTGAAGTGGGCAATCAAAGGAGGGATGAAGCGTACGAACTCAGCCGTAAGCGAAGCAGCCGAGCGATTGTATGCCGTGCTGGAGAAGAACGGTCTCGACTTGGCCAAGCTCCCATACGATGAAGAAACGGCCGCACTGCAGGCACTCTTTCGTGACCTGGACCAGGCAGAAGCGCAAGCGGACTTGGCGGCCGTCTATGTCATGGATTGCTACAATGAGCTAAAATCGCATCAGGCAGACTTTGAAGAAGCGGTAAGCAACAGGGGAGAAGAGCGTACAACAAAAGCTCCCACCAATGAGGAAGCGATGCGTGAACTCAAGCCGAAGCTAAGGCACCTCTTCAAGATGCTGGACGTAGCAGAAGAAGAGGAGCTGGTGGAAGATATCGCGAGCACCAATGTGCTGGTCAACTCCATCATCAAAGAGATTGTGGACGCCAACCGACGAGGTTCGGGACATGGGGATGACGAGGAAGACGAACAAAATGAAGAAATCGAAGGCACAGGAATTTGATTGAGGTTGAAAGTTGAACATGTAAGACCCGGTGGATGCCGGGTCTTTTTTTTTGGCACCAGTTGGTAAGCTTGCGTGAGCTATGGGTCGGCAAACAGCGATGCTAGCGCGCGTTTGCAACGCGTGCTTTAAGTCTGAAAATCTCGTTGCTAGAGCTGTTGCTAGAGCGCGTTTATAACGCGTTCTCCAGTTTCATTAAGTCTAAAATCGATTCTATGTCAGAAAAATATAAGTTCAGAGACCCTAATGGTCTCTATTTCACTACAAGCACGATTGTGTTTTGGATAGATCTTTTCACAAGAAAGGAGTTTAAGCATATAGTCATTGATTCGCTTAAGTTCTGCCAGAAAGAAAAGGGATTGGTAATACATGCCTGGTGCTTGATGCCAAGCCATTTACATATGATAGTTAGTAGTGAAACAGGCAGCTTATCAGAGATCATGAGAGATTTCAAGAAATTCACAAGTAAAACCATCATTTCAGAACTCGATCAAATCAATGAAAGCAGAAAGGAATGGTTGATTCGTGCATTTAAGCAATCTGGTCGAAATCTAAATCGAATTAAAGAATTTAAGGTTTGGCAAGATGGTAATAAACCAAAGGCTATTGTCAGCAATAGCTTTCTTGATGAAAAGTTGATGTACATTCATCAGAATCCTGTTGATGCAGAAATGGTAGATGAACCAGAAGATTATTTGTATAGTTCCGCCCGCGACTACTGTGGAATAAAGGGCTTACTGGAGGTTCGGTTGCTGGAATGAATTGTGTCACGCGTTGCAAACGCGCGCTAGCTTGAGCTAAAGAAGTTACTTTCAATCTTGAATGAAGCCCACACTATTAGGCCGATCATTAGAATCGTGGGTATAATCCCTAGCGCAAAGTTCAAGAACCACTTAGATGTTCGATAATGTTCGTAGGGTCGTTTCCTAAGACCAAACAAATAACGAGTAAATGCTCCTAAGTCATGAATTAGTTCGAGTAAGGTCCAATCTCCCATGGCGCATTATGGTGTGTAACGCCCAAATAAAATGAGTATGCGAACCAGTTGCTAGAAGCACCGAAGTTTCTGTTTGGCATTGTCATTTCAAATGGCTCAGTTCGCATATTCATTTTAGTGTTTGTTACCTTCTGTTTAAATAGGGAATTTATCGACTTTTATCCCAAGATATCGTTCCTTAATAACCTTTATATGATTCAATTCATGACCTGCTATATGATAAGCGAAAGCTCTAACTGTTCTTTCATTTTTAACTTCTCCATCTGTATCAATTCCGCTGCCCCTTCTAGAAAAAGATTCTTCCGGTAAATTTTGAAATAATAATATAGTAGATAATCTAACACTCCAGTATTCTTCAAAGATGTCATCTAATTTTCTTGTATTCGCATTTGAGTATTTCGCATAATCTTTTTCTTCAAATCCATGCAAAGGAGTACTGTCATTTCTCGCATGTCTCAATGCTCGGTAGGCAAATATTCTCTCGTCATCAATATTATGAACTAATATTTCTTTAATAGTCCATTTATTTTCAGCATATCTGAAAGTCAGTTTTTCTTCAGATAAAGAATATACTAGTTCTTTAAGCTTGAAAAAATTCTCATATAGTTCTTGTAGTATATCAGTATCAGTTTTTATTAAGTCAAAATAATGTTGAGAATATGGAGGGTATTCATTTTTTTTTGGCCGATTAATTTTTCTGTATTTATTCATTTGTTTCAAAATAGGAAAAAGTATTAGTCGATAATAGAAGGTAACGTCCAACTAAAATGAGTATGCGCCCCAGTTGCTAGAAGAACCTAAGTTTCTGTTTCACAAAATCCTTTCAAATGACTCAGTACGCATATTCATTTTAGTGTTTGTTGGCATTCGTTTTATTCAGAATCGAAGAGTTTTATTATCTCTTCTGCTTCTTTAATGCAATACTGACAGTTATGAGCCTTTATCTCTAGTCTGTGTTTATAATCTGCATCCTTTCTCTTCTTGAAAAGAGTTTCTAGTCTTTTTCCGGCTTTCTGTTTGGATCGGTCTGTAGACCTAAGAAGGGAGTTGTAAACTTCTTGATGAGCACTTTGACCATCAGACACGAAAACTCCCAAGTTGTTTCGGATGTGTCCAAACACCCCATAATACGCACGGTTGATTATTGACCGATAATGTGCTTCTGTTTGGCCAGATTGCAGTTCTTTGGATATGTCAATAAATCTTTGAGGATCAAAACTCATGGGAGACTAAATCAATATTTAGTTTTTCCATTACAGTTGGAAACAAATCGAACATATTATCATAGAAAGAGTCAACGATTTGATTAATTCCAGACCAATCGGCATCATCATTAATGCGAATATTGATGAAAAGTGTTTTCCAATCGTTTTCCTCTTCCATCAATTCCAATGACATCATAGAGCCTTTCGATACTTCTTTCTTGAAGAATTCTCCTATGCTCGGAAGGATATCGATAAGGTCGTTATTTGTAGATATGAAGTCTACCTCTCTTGTTCGATCTGTGAACTTGAATAGAGTTGCGTACTCTTTTCTGATTTTCTCTCTTTTTAGCTCAATTGAAGAAAGATATCCTGCATCCAGAACTGATACTGATACTTCTTCCTCGGCTACCGAAGCAATTTTGTCATTAGTATAATCTTCATTGAGCATTGAAGAGGACTGTCCTTGGTCGGTATATATGCTGTTAGTCATTGTCGAATTCTTTTTTCTGTTCACTAGTTACTATGTGATCAAACGCTGAGTGAAGCTGCATATGTGCGTTATCAAGCCATTTTTCTATGGAGTTTTTATCCACAGGTGTCAATTTAGTATAATATAATTGAAATTGAACTGGAGCTTCATAACCAGATTCTTTTCTTAGTGTTGCAAAATTCACTGCTAAAACTTCGTTATCTGGAAACGATGTTTCATAATTGAGTTGAAGAGAGTTAAAATCATTCACTATTCCGTTCGGCATATTCGGATAGACATTAAAGCTTCTTTTAAAATTCTCAAGGCTATGAGATTTCACATCTAACTTATTTATAGCTCTTAGACCTATTCTATTTATTTGTTGGATATCAATAGTAGAATATAACAACTCAACGGCTTCCAATATCATTTCTTTATATGATTCCCAACCACCGTATTTCGGGAGTTTATTAACAGTAAATAGATTGTTTGAAAGTTGAATTATGGAAGAGTTATCCTGACTCTTGAATTGAGTTAAATTGTTATTACCTGAACCAATCTGAACGCCTTGTGCACCCAAGGCAATGCCAAATCCGCCACCTGATTGTGTGATCACGGGGTAATCTTTGCTCACTTTTGAATAGTAAGTTCCTGGGGTTGCTGGATTCCAGTTACTTGTCTGGTAAAAAAGTTCGAAAACAGCTTCAGTTAACGGTGGATTCTTGAATTTTTTGGTTGTCTTCATCTGAATTCAAAGATATAAGTATTAGTTCTGCTATCAAACACGATTTCCATCGAAGGGCGTATGAATGCCAACGTCCAGATATGGCGCTGTGGCCTCTGAGCTTAATTAATTGCGATGAAATTAGCGAATCTGCCGGTGCATTCAAAGTATCAAGTAAGCACTGCGCCATGAAGATCAAAAACTCCCACGAGGAGAAGAAGGCAGAAAGCACTTCAGTTTTCTGGCGGCTGATAAGCGGGATGTTTTGCAGACACTTGGTAGATGACTAAGTAAGGCCATGCGCAATATCGCTTGTTAGCGGTTTTCCATTTTCATTGGTTCGATAGAAGATTGTTCAGTTCGCACACGTTCTGGATTTCGTTTGATTGTTCGTTCGGTTAGGTAGATCTTAAGTGGGATAATTGGAGCCATCAAACAACCATAGTTGTCCAGATAATCTTGTTTTATTGGAATAGTGTTTTCTTTACCCTCTTGCATCCAAATACATTCAGTCTTAATTCTTTTGTTGTTAAGGTAAGTTGTTCGTTCACTCCATCCACGTTCGATGGGTATGGCTAACCAGTCCTCAAGTTCGTTTATATGTTTCTGGTTAAAAGTTGAACCTTGTCCATCGAATCCGTAAGCGTTGTTTTTGTTCCCGTTAGATAGTTCGGGAGATTCGGAATTGTTAAAGTGCACGTCAAAAAGTTCAACATATTTGATTCCATCAATGTGAGTACGAAAGATAATTTCAGTATCAGATGATTCATCCGCAATTGTTATACGGTAACTCTCTAAGAACTTGTCATCCTTATCTATCTGGTCAACTTTAAAAGTTGGGTCAACCATGAATTTTTGTTCGAGGTAGTCTTTCCAGTTGGTGATTTCGGTTTTATTAAGGTAAACTGGTTTCATGGTGCGAGGATTACCGCTAACGATCAGCTAGCAGGAGTGCGCCCCGAGCTTAGCAAGTTCCGATAAAACTAATGAATCTGCCGGTGCTCACAAAGTATCCAGAATGCACTGCATTCAGAAAGAGAAAAATCCTGCAAGCCAAACTCAGCAGAAAGCACTGTCGTTTCCCAGCGGCAGATCATGGTGATTTTCGCACTGAATTCAACAGATAACCACTTTGGCGCATTCGTGCTAGCAATTGTTGGCGATAGTTACTTTAGTTTTCCTCTCCAAATTAGAATTGAGAAAGACAAGAAAAGTAGAAATCCAGCACTTCCAATTGTTGCTGTGGCTATACTTTTTTTATGGAAATCTGAGTGTTCGATAATTGTGATGTCGTTAGAAATCAATTCAACTATGTCGTAATCGTCATGAGTTACTTTGATGGTATTTTGCTTGTTCTTATCTAGAAGTGAGACAATTCTTGAGTAGTCTTGATCTTTTCTATAAAATTCAAATTTTAGTTTAGGACTAACAGTTTCAAGATAGAAGACCTGACTAGTCCATCTTCTTGTAAAAACTGAAGTTTTGATTACAGAGTCTACATAATAACTATCAATTGTACATTCAGCCGTATCAAATTGGCTTGTTAGTTGAATAATACCCTTAATTGCTAACGCTAGAAGTAAGCAGGAAAAGCCAAAAGTGACTAGGGAACCTATGATTCTCTTCATTGGGTAGTGTTAAGTTAATTGTGATTACATTTTGCTTTTCATTACAAGTTGGTAGCCAATTAGTTGAAATAGCACCAATGGAATGTAAAGAAGTAAGGCTGAGTCAAAGCCTTTAAATGTAATGTAGGGGATCATTACTAAGCCAAGAGCTATCAATATGAAAGTGTTAACACGATAAGCAATTGCTAACCAACCACGTCGTTTCCAGACAACCCAGCTATCAATTTGTTCAGCTGTCGTATGAGTCTTCAAAAAGTCAATAAATTCTGTTGAATCCTTCTTTAGGAGTTTGGCTGTTCCGATCGGAATTTGACGTTGGTCAGTTTGCAGTTCTTTCAGCAGAATTTGTTCGTTGATAACAAGAGTTCGAATGTCACTGAGTTGGAGTGGTTCAATTGGTTTATAGTTAAAAAGTAACTTTTTATTCCATCGAAAGTGCAGGGTCTGATTTTTAATTTTTATAGTTAACCGACCAATGGAAATATAAAACAAGCTTAGACCAATCAAGGCTATGATTGAAATACCAATAATCCAGTTTAGTGGGTGTATAGCTCTCAAAAAGAGAATTGAAAAGAAGGCAGAAAGTACCATCACTGGCATGGTGAAAATTACCAGTAGAATTCGACTTTGTCTAAAAATTGTTAGTTGAAACTCTTGCATTCGATCTGGCACCAATTATCGCCAACGCTCAGCTAGCGGGCGGATGTCCCGAACTGAGCAATTTCTGATAAAACTAGCGAACCTGAACCACACGCACAAAACGGTCTATAAAAAGCTGCGTTCACCCAGACATCCGCCAGAACTGCCTACAGTTCTTCAACGAACAGAAACTCACAGAAGGGAAGGGGAGCGGTAAGTTCCTGAGATAATTGCTAGCAGCAGTCTGACATCTGCATCGCTAGCGCTTGTTAGTAGACGTCTTTAGTTTTTCTTTTTCCAAGTTTTGAATCCAACAACATCCTTTCTTATCCGTTTGCGCCAATCTTTCCCGAAATTCTGTTGAAGGTGTTCAAAGACAACACTATCATAGGCTTCTGCAACATCTTGTTCAGGCCCAACGCAACCAAATTCGTAGTACAGAACTGAGAAGTTCTTCTCAAAATCTGAGTCAGTTGAGTAAACAGTTGGAGCCTCACCACTATGAAGAATGAGATAGATTTCTCCGTTAGCAATGTCATCGTTAGCAAATCTATTGGCAGCATCAGGAGAATCGGTGAATATTAGTTTACTTATTCCACTTCCTTCGAACTTAGCGTTAATCAGTTCATATTGATCCTGTGCAAAACTGAGTTCACAAGTGAAAAGAGTTAAAATAGTAACTATGAGTCTCATGCGTATGTCTACTAACGCTCAGATATGGCGCTGTGGCCTCCGAGCTTCATTAATTCCGATAAAAGTAGCTTATCTGCCGGTGCATTCAAAGTATCAAGTACGCACTGCGCCACCCCAGATAAAAAACTCCCACGAGCAGAAGATGGTAGAAAGCACATCAGATTCTTGGCGGCTGATAAGCGGGATGTTTAGCAGGCTCTTGGCAGACTGCTAAGTAAGGCCATGCGCTATATCGCTTGTTGGCGTGTCGTGTTAGCAGGCTAAGTGGTCGTTAAAAGATGTAAATACGATGCATTTTAATCGATCATCAGATGCAATAATGAATCTGATGTACAAACCTGATGTTGAGATTACATACTGTTTTTGTTGATCTTGAACATAGTGAACCTCTACCAAAGATTGGCCACTGTTCTCGCTTAATTCAAAGTTCGGGTTCATGCTTAAAAGACAATCAATCTTCTTCCTTAGAGTTGGTTCTTTTTCACCAAGTTCAATACCATTAAATGAGTAATCGCTGGGTTTTGATGTGTTCAGTGACTGAATTGCATAGTATCTACTTTTTGCTGCATAGTTTGTTGTACCGCTATAGTCATCACCAAGTATTACAAGTTGTTGGTTCTTGATATTATCGTTCCAGTAGTGCAATTGACCAATCGGGCAAGTCAAGTCCTCATGGATGAATGTTTTGTTAGGATTTCCAAGAGAATCTACAACAGATGATATTGAGGAGTTGAAAGAAAAACTGGATAATCCGTTTGGAAAGTCAGCACAATCAAAGTTGCTCTGAGCGTTCCTAAAGGCTTCCTCAGTAAAGAGGGTTGTGATATTCTGTTTATCGAGTTCAGTTAAAAAAGAATCAACGTTATCATACTTTGGTTGGTACCATTCTTTTGAGGAGAAATAAGTTGACAGTTCCTCCGATTTGAACTTGTAGCCGTACTGAGCGAAAATCTCATTTCGTTTGATCCTGAGTTCTGCGCTATCCAATTTTTTGGCAGTTTCGGCTGTATATTTTTCGTTGACTTGGAATTCACCTTTCGTTTCTTCAGTTTGGTTACTTTCCGTTTCTCCGTTCTGTGAAGTTGAGCAACCAACGATAAGTAAGGCGTTCAGGAGAAAAATGTATTTGTTCATGAGGATTTTCGATTTGTGCAGTCCATGCACGCCAACGCCCAGATATGGCGCTGTGGCCTCCGAGCTTAATTAATCGCGCTAAAAGTAGCTTATCTGCCGGTGCATTCAAAGTATCAAACTCGCAGTGCGAGATGAAAGATAAAAAACTCCCACAAGAAGAAGATAGTAGAAAGCGTATAAGTTTCTTGGCGGCTGATAAGCGGGATGTTTTGCAGACATTTGGCAGATGACTAAGTAAGGCCATGCGCAATATCGTCTGTTAGAATCAGTCTATTCTGTCGTTTAGCATTTTGATTATTTCGTTGCTCTGTTGTTGTGAAGGTCGTTCAGTTAGCAGTCCGTAAGACGATGGTGGATCAGGCGAACTTATAAGCATTACTTGCGAGTTGCAAGAGTCGATTGAGTAGTAAGATTCGCCTCTTAATTCCATAAATATTGTGTCACCAGTTGGTTCGTACGTGTCATAATCAAATTCAATTTCCACAAGCACTGTGCTTTTCATGAAAATTTCATTCTTGTCAACGCTATATGTTCCCATAGTGTAGTATGTAGTTCCTTCGCAAAAACTTGCGTTATAGTAGTTGGCGGAATCAATAAAAAAAGTTTCCGAAGTGCAGCAATCGCACCTATTCATTGGCTTGCAGTTGGCCAAATCAAAATCGCTGGAAAACGCATAAGCCGAATTTGAAAATGGATTCTTAGATTGTTCAGGCAGTTCGTCTGCTATTTCAGTTTCGTCAATTGTATCGATCTCAGGGTTGGATTGTTGTTCCCGACTAGTTGGTGCGGCACATGCAGATATGCCAATCAAAAGTGCCCAGAAATGTTGCCTATTTAAATTCATGATCTTAGTACGCACGATTGATTCTAACAATTATATAAACGTAATATAAAAAACATGCTTTCACACCCCTGACAAGGAAAGAATGAATTGTGGAATGATGTCACGCGTTGCAAACGCGCGCTAGCTGGGGCTGACAGAATGAACAGTCGCTTGCAGGAGGCGCAGATTGGCGGTCGAGTTGCACCTAAGTTTGCTAGAAGCACGTTGGCATATGCAACTTTAGCAATTGTTACTCACCTGTTATTTTATTCTTTTAGGGAACAGGATTTGTTGTCCGAATGCTATTCTGATGAGATAAATAGCTCCATCAAATGTTGATACTTTATTATCAAAACTCGGATTCTGGTAGTTGAAATGTACTCTAATGAAGTTGGTAAGTTCCCTTTTTTTAGACTTAATAGAATATAGTGGAAGTGGTTTTTTTGGTTTCCATTTATAGTCAAATCCAATTCCATAGTTAAGACTAGATGATGAAGTCACATTTTCTATATCTTCATATCTGTCATCCCCAGGTGGGACTACACCATATCCACGAATTCCACTCTTTAAAAAGATATTCAATCTTTCACTTTGATAAACATTGACTCCTAGCAAAATCTCACCCATCCCAAGTCCTGTATTATCACCCTTTAGCCATAAAGTATCTGATTCAAATTCCTTTTGAATCTTCTGACCAATTCCGTACCCAAAACCGAAGGCCAAGGTTATGAATTTGTAATTAGCTTCAATTGCACCACTAATTGGAATAGAAAATGAAAAATGGTCAGCAAGTCCAGATGTAGGAATATAAACCCCTGTGCTTAACATCGAAGCTAAGCCAATATCACCCTTTGTATAGTTTAGTTTTTTTAGTTCGCTGGTGAAATCTCTATATTCTGAGTTGGGATATTTACTCTCAAATAACTCCACTTTTGAAAACAGCGATTCAAAAGTGCTGTCCTGCTTGATATCTTGTAGGGCTAATTGGTAGGATAGGTAAATTTTTAAGATTTGATTTTGTTCCTCATTAAGTCGCCCCAAGTCAGATCTGATAAAATCTTTCTTGGAGGCTAAAATGGTGGTTAGGCTTTCGTAGAAGTTGTCATCATAAAAATATGATGTTGTTTCTTTGTCTTTAGAGTGTCTATATCCCCATTTGTTGATTTTTGGATTTGTGATTAGTTGGTTAAGGATAATTTGATAATTACCTACAACAAAGTTTCCAAGTTCGAACTCTGGATTGCTAAAAATTAGGTATTCAACATTATCAAAATTGGCTTTTCTTACGGCCAGTAATTGAATGAATTTGCTAATCGAATCTGTGTTTAATGCTTTTAAAGCCTCTTCTCTGTAATTCCTAATATTGGACTTTGTAAAACTCTCTTTTAAATCCTTGTTAGCAATAGAAAGACTAATTATTTCTCTGTTCAGAATTTTTTCATTGTAGTTGATTTGAGAGTGACATAAGTTAGTTCCTAGGATGCAAATGACTACAAAAAGAGTTCTAAGGCTCATATGAATATTGGACATGGAATGCAAGTTAGTGATCGGAGCAGAATGGTGAGTAACGTCTAGCTATGATGAGTGGGAGTTAGAAAGCACTAAGCTCTCGTCTCGCACATAGCCACGCCTTTGTCTAAATATATTAATAGTGGCGGACTTTCCAAATGCCACCAATGTTTCCTGACTGATAAAACCCATTCATTCATAGCATTTGTTATGGGCTTTGATCTTGTCCAGTCCTATCCATTCATGTTCAATATCCCTCATCAACAAAGCATTGTCAAATTTCACTGAACCTTCTGGAAATATTTTTTGATTTTGAAAAAAGCTTGATTTGACATCTTCAACGTTTAAAAGTGTAACCTTCCAGTTGTAGGCTTTGAGTTCAAGGCCATCAAAACTTTCTTTACCTCGTTCAGGAGAGAATCCGACAGCTCCATTCTCGAAAAAGTTTGATACGCACTCCAAGTTCTCAAAAACGCTTTCGTCATTCCATTTAGTCGTTTCGGTTGCACGGATTGATAATGAAGTACCATCGTCACTTACGAAGGAAACTTCATATCGCCCTTCGGGTTCGTTAACTGTAAATTCTGCTAGGTGATGGATGCCAGGAAAGATTGTTCCACCAGCCAAAGAGTTAAGTTTAGAAGAGGTGTCTCTTCTTGGAATGTAAACGCCCTCTTTTTTAATTCCATTTTCTGTCCATTCAACAGCAATTCTATGAGCTCCATTTTCAGAGGATATTCCGATTTGTTTAGGCAGTCCTTTTGGCCTTATTTCCTTTAATCTAATTAGGCAGATTCCAGCAATTCCTTTTCCGTTGACTAG
This sequence comes from Ekhidna algicida, assembly GCF_051379705.1. Lineage (GTDB taxonomy): Bacteria > Bacteroidota > Bacteroidia > Cytophagales > Cyclobacteriaceae > Ekhidna. The sequence continues at coordinate 3,912,361 of NZ_CP179868.1, forward strand.
CTTTGGTTTGAATGGTTCGGGTAGGTAATTGGCCAATACTTTCTCGTCAACTTGATAGTTGATCAAGATTCTCCGTTCGATTATTCCTTTGATTTTAGGTATTCTCATTTGCAGTCATTGCCCATAACGTCCAACTATCATCCGTAAGCTAGACTTTTCAAATATCTATAAAAGTATCGGATTGCATCAGCCTTTGCAAATAGCTCAGTTAGCTTATGGATGATAGTGCTTGTTGGCGGTAGTTTTAAGCTCTTCCGAGTTCATTCGCTGATTGATACCCTCCAATAGCTTCAAAAGCCTCATCTTGTTGTTGAGGAGTTGACCAACCCATTTTTGATAGTTCGTGCCTCACCTCGCTCTCTGATTTTCCTTTAACGAAATGAAACATAGTAAAGTCAGCGACCTCAGAAGGTACCCGCTCTATCACAAAAACAGTTAGACTACTAATTAATCTTAAATAAGCGATAAGGTAAGTGAAGCCAAGTTGAAAGATCCAGCTAATTACCAAACCTATCCAGCCTGTATCAAGAGACTTAATCTTCAGTCCATTTTCAAGTCTCCATCTCATAAATTCCAAAAATCCTATTCTATCAACTTCGTTGTTCGCTAATATCAGTTCATACAAAAAGTACTGATTTGATAAATAAGTTATGAAAATAACAACTCCAAGCAAGTACTGTAGGACTTCAAAATTTGTATAGTTCCCAAACCTTACTAGATACTTGAGTCCAAATGCAATTAGCAAGGCTGCTCCTAACTCAAATGCACCAATAAAATATGTTGCTTTGAATGTTAAAAAGGCGATAATGTGCCCTGTAATCAGTGAAATAATCAGTCCACCAATTATTGGAATCATTGGCTGAGGAGAAATTCGATTCTTCGGTTTTGGTAAAGACTCTGGAACTTCGTAATCATCCCAATTGTCTTGTTTCTGTACAGATTTCTTCAGTTCTTCAAGTGCCTCGCCCTCAAATTCTTTTTCTATTTGTTCATATACATGAATAAAGAGCTTAACTCGTTTAGAGTTTCGTCCCATGTCCCACATCTCATTCCCTAATGACTCACTTTCAATATTGATATTTCCAAATTGATAAGTTGCTGTGATTCTTTCAGTCCATCGATCCCATGAGCCTTTTCTCTTAGCAACAACAGACTCTTCATCTCTGGAGACTATGTCCCAGCCAATCTTTTCGAAAGACTTGATAGCGATTTCTATGAAAAGTCTTTTTTCGAGATGAGTTCTAATTTTTTCTTCATACTTAGGCGTCCATCCAAATTTTCCTTTCTTCTTGATAGACTTCTCATACTTCGCTAGTTCTTCATTCATTTGCTTCTTGCAGTGATTACCGCCAACGCTCAGATATGGCGCTGTGGCCTCTGAGCTTAATTAATTGCGATGAAGTTAGCTTATCTGCCGGTGCATTCAAAGTATCAAGTACGCACTGCGCCACCCCAGATAAAAAACTCCCACGGACAGAAGCTAGTAGAAAGCATATCAGTTTCCTGGCGACAGATAAGCGGGATGTTTTGCAGACACTTGGTAGATGACTAAGTAAGGCCATGCGCAATATCGCTTGTTAGCGGTTTTCCATTTTCATTGGTTCGATAGAAGATTGTTCAGTTCGCACACGTTCTGGATTTCGTTTGATTGTTCGTTCGGTTAGGTAGATCTTAAGTGGGATAATTGGAGCCATCAAACAACCATAGTTGTCCAGATAATCTTGTTTTATTGGAATAGTGTTTTCTTTACCCTCTTGCATCCAAATACATTCAGTCTTAATTCTTTTGTTGTTAAGGTAAGTTGTTCGTTAACTCCATCCACGTTCGATGGGTATGGCTAACCAGTCCTCAAGTTCGTTTATATGTTTCTGGTTAAAAGTTGAACCTTGTCCATCGAATCCGTAAGCGTTGTTTTTGTTCCCGTTAGATAGTTCGGGAGATTCGGAATTGTTAAAGTGCACGTCAAAAAGTTCAACATATTTGATTCCATCAATGTGAGTACGAAAGATAATTTCAGTATCAGATGATTCATCCGCAATTGTTATACGGTAACTCTCTAAGAACTTGTCATCCTTATCTATCTGGTCAACTTTAAAAGTTGGGTCAACCATGAATTTTTGTTCGAGGTAGTCTTTCCAGTTGGTGATTTCGGTTTTATTAAGGTAAACTGGTTTCATGGTGCGAGGATTACCGCTAACGTCCAGCTATGATGAGTGGGGATTAAAAAGCACTAACCTCTCGGCTCTCACATAGCCACGCCTTGATTTAAATTTAAAACTTGTGGCGGACTTTCTAATCCCCACGAAAATATCTTGACCGATGAAACCCCATTCATTCATAGCATATGTTGGCAATCGTTTCATTCGAATTGTTTGGCCATTTCAGGGCGTTGAACTTCGACTATCCAGTTATCAAATTTCTGATAGTTGACAAATAGGTCTGTTGCTTCATTCGAAAACATCAAACAACCTCGATCATCGTACATCCAAAACCAACGTTGAGTTTTTGGTTGGAAGAAGTAAACCAGTTGATGGATTGTTGGATCAAATCCCATTTCGGTGTTCGCAATTCCATGAAATATAGACTTGTAATCAAACGAATTTCTGTTGCCGAAGTAAATGTTTAATTGTCCATTCTCTCGTTCGACTTCTTCATCTACAAAATATCGAGTTGCTAAATTTTCATGATATTCTTCTTTAGTCAGTTCGGACTTATCAAGCAGTTCATACAAGTATGATGGAGTTCTGGCGAACATGTCGTCTCCGAAATCATATGTTAGAATGTAGAGTTCAGAATTTTCTATGTGGTTTTCAAAGAGTTCAGTTGCTCTGTTTGTTGACTGTTCAACCCGCTCTTCAGTTCCGTTTTCAAATGGATCGCCTAGTTCAAACCGCAAATGAAATTTCAAGTTGCGTTCGATCGTGTTAAAGTCAGTCAGGTCTAATTGACTGTCTTTCATATATGCGAGATCTGATTCTAGTTGCTTCTTCATGATTGCCAACGTCCCAGCTAAAGTGCGTATGTCCACACCTTGCTATTAGCACTAAACTAGCTGATCTGCGCCACACGCACAACTGATTCCAAACACCGCTGCGTTCAGAAAGTTAAATCCAGAACTACAAAACTCTCAGAAAGAAAAAGTCGCTTGCAGAAGGCGCAGATTGGCGGTCGGATTGCACCGATGTATGCTAGAAGCACTTTGGCATATGCAACTTTAGCGACTGTTAAATACTTTATTTGACGTAGAAAGATACATTGCGAACAATAGTGACGTTCACTGGAGTTCCTCTTTGATAACCAGGAATCCACTTAGTTTGAGACATTACTCGTTCGGCCGACTTATCATAGGCATGCCCGATTCCTTTTACCGTTTTAATATCGTATACGTTCCCGAGTCGGTCAATTTTAAGTTGCAGAAACACCTTGCGTTCTTTTGAAAACATTGTTTCTTCTTGAAAATCAAGCTTTGAATAAATGAAATTCTGGTATTGATATTCATTAACTGGCTCTGGCATCTGTTCTACTTGCGTGAACACAAGTGTTGTGTCAATATTCATAAGGGAGTCTGGGAGCGAAGTGAGATTCGGATATTGAGAGTTTATGGCATCATGATTAGTGAGTTTTTCAATCAGGTAGTTAGGAATATATTCAGAAAAAAAAGTTGAATTGATGTTTGAATTACCTCCTCCAACTAGTTGTCCATTATCATATTCTTCAGAAATAAGAATATCCCCATTCGCAAGCTTTAAGGTCCAACTTCCTATTCTTTTAAAGTCTTCTTGTTCCCCTTTAAGAGTTCCAAAAGAGAAGTCTTGAATCCAAGATCCAGATCCGTTCTCGATTACGGAATTATCTAAAGAATCTCTACTTGATATGACAGCAAATGGTTTTTTGTCAAAATCAATTACTTGTTTTAGTTCTCCGTTCAAATGGTAAAATTCCCAAGACCCCACCATTTGATTTGATTCATAGCTACCTTCAGAATGTAGGTTACCGTTAGGATGGTAGAGTTTGAAATTTCCTGCTTTGATCCCTTCGTTTGTATAGTTTCCTTCTTGAATCTTCAGGTTTTCAATAGTATAGTCACTGAATTCGCCAACAAACTTTTGGCTCGTTTTGTCAATTATTCCGAGTCTATAAAATGAAGCATTCTGTTCACTGGTTAATCTCCAAAACGAAGTGAAATAGTATTTTTCTTGAGCAGTTAATATCTGTGAAACCAGTAATAAAAGTATGCAAGCAAGAAATCTGTTCATCAGTGGAAATTGTATTTAACGCCAAGCTAGCAGGAGTGCGCCCCGAGCTTAGCAAGTTCCGATAAAGCTAATGAATCTGCCGGTGCTTCCAAAGTATGTATAATGTAGTGCGTTCAGAAAGAGAAAAATCCTGCGGGCTTAAGTCAGTAGAAAGCACTGACTTTTCCCAGCGACTGATTCATGGTGATGGTTGCACTAAAATCTGTAAAGTGGCAGTTGGCGCATTCGTGTTAGCGCTTGTTATAGGGCTTTAGTGGCTAAAGCAGTCCTCAGTTTCACGAATTTTGGTCTTATCTAATATCGTCAATTTTCCGTCCTTCGTTAGTTGGGCCTTGAATGAGTAGTCAGTGTCAGGGCATGAAACCCAATCGTACATATAAAGGAGGTAATCTCTTTCCCGTTCAAAATATGAGTTGGTAATAATGGTGTCAGAGTTGTGATAAAGTTCGTTAGCCCGACAAAAGAGTAGGACTTCTTCAATGTTATCAATATCTCCGATAAAGGATTGAAGTTCTTGATCACTATCTATCACTTCAACAGAATCCTCTTCAGTTAAAGCGACTATATAGCTACCACAAAAGTGGTCGGGACAGTTAAAAAACCCATATTCGGCAGTTACACCTTTAAGTCTTTCTGAATACGTTGAGCTATCTCCGATAGAAGTTACATAAGAGTTCACGTCATATCCATCCGCAGTTCGAACTTCGAAGTACAGGTATTCTTTCATCGGAATTATCTTATCGTACAATTCCTTTCTATCGAAGTTGTTGTACTCAAATTCGGTGAAGTTGCTAATATCAAAATTCATGTCATCAGGCACAGGTTGCTGTTGAGCAGTAACTCCTGTTCTTCCAAGAGTCAAAGCAATAGTTAGTAGATAGAAGTGGAGAAATTTCATTTTGCTCAAATGCCCTATAACGTCTAGATATGGCGCTGTGGCCTCCAAGCTTAATTAATTCTGATAAAAGTAGCTTATCTGCCGGTGCATTCAAAGTATCAAGTGCGCACTGCAACAACACAAATAAAAATCTCCCACGAGCAGAACTCAGTAGAAAGCACTTCTGATTCTTGGCGGCTGATAAGCGGGATGTTTTGCAGACACTTTGCAGATGGCTAAGTAAGGCCATGCGCAATATCGTATGTTAGAGGCAGGGATCTTCTATGTTAGAGTTCGATGTTACAGGTCCGGGTTGATCCGAAGTTTCTAGGTAGATTATCCTATTGTTTTTTACAGTCATTGAATATCTAAAATTCCCATATGAAGCTCCGCTCGTTCCAAAACCATCCTTAATTCTAAAGTAGCCGGGTAATGCTTGGTTTAGAAGTTCAAAGTCGTCGCAAACTTTAAATCTGGTTATGGTTTTGGCAACAATTTGCCGTTGAATTTCATCAGGCATAACTCGAAATGCAGTTGAAGGAAATGCTTGTGGAAAAGCCCAGAAAAAAAGAATTGAAAATGTGATTGGATAAAGAATTACAGAATACCTAAGTAGTTCACTTGATTCAAAGGCTTTCTTAATTCTATCAGAGTTAATTAACAGTGAATAGGTGAGTCCAAATGAAAAACCTACCACCCCCGCAGAAAAGAAAACGACGTAGAATTCTGACTTCAGAAATAGCCATCCAATTAAGATGAAGAAAACGAGTTCAGCATAGAGCAATGTTAAGAAAGGGAAAATGTAAATTGAGAAGTACCACTTTGAATGGTTTAGCCGAGTTAAGACTGGCTTAGTGAAAATCAGCCAAGCTAGGAGTTCGAATAATGCAGACCAAAAAACAATTACACCAAAATCGTCTGTTTTGCCTATTGTCCAAGCTTGATAAAGTCCAGTTGCCACTACACTAACAGACCAAGCTACAAGAATCGATAAAAAAGAAGTGGTTGTGATGATTTTTCTCAAAGTGATGCTTTCCTTGCCTCTAACAATTATATAAACGTAATATAAAAAACATGCTTATAATCAGCTTGTAACCATGTTTTTTTTGGTCAATGCAGCTTTAACCACCAAATAAGTAGGTAAATGGGAATTCCTGATTTCCTACCAAATAGGTAGGTTATCAAGAACGCTCCAAATCGCTTAACTTTGATATAGACAAGATCTTAGCTATGAAGTACCTATCTCTACTCCTCATCATCCTAACCTTTGCGTGTGGCGAGCCGGCGGAAGCGCCTGTCCAGTGGATGTCCATCGAAGCAGACCTGCAGACGCTCATCATCCAGGCGCAGGATGGCGATACCATCGACATCCCGGCCGGCAATTACCTGTTCGAAAATCCACTGATACTGGATGGCTTGTCGGATGTGGTGTTCCAGGGACAGGGGATGGACGAGACCGTCCTTTCGTTTGAGCTGCAAACCAGTGGCGCGGAGGGCATACGTGCGGCCAACTGCACCAACCTGGTGTTTCAAGACTTTACTATTCAAGATGCTCCGGGAGACAACATCAAAGTAACAGACACAGACGGCATACGCTTCACCAATGTAAAGTCGGAGTGGATCGGGGAGCCGAGCGAAGAGAATGGGGCCTATGCGTTTTATCCGGTGCTATGCAAGCGTGTGATCGTGGAGAACTGCCTCGCGATCGGCTCGTCGGATGCAGGCATCTATGTGGGACAGTCGGACAGTGTGGTTATCCGAGACAATGAGGTCTATCACAACGTCGCAGGCATCGAGAGTGAAAACAGCCGGTGGGTAGAGATCTATCGCAACAATGCGCATGACAACACAGGCGGCATCCTCATCTTCGATATGCCTGGCCTGACGCAAAGTGGCCACACCACACGCGTCTATGACAATGACGTGACCTCCAATAACCACGACAATTTCGCGCCGGAAGGCAACGTGGTGGCGGTCGTTCCTCCAGGCACCGGCATCATGATGATGGCCACCCGCAACATCGAGGTGTTCGAGAATCGCATCCATCACAACCGCACCGTCGGCACGGCACTCGCCAGCTATGTGCTGGTGGAAGCGCTGGGAGCGGAGGAAGGTTCGCAACTGGAAGAGGCCAACAGCCAAATCGGCGAAGACTATGATCCGTATCCCAACCAGGTGTACTTCCACGATAACGAATTCAAGAACAAGCATTGGTTTCCCACGCTCAAGAATGATTTCGGTTTACTATTCCTGACATACTTCACCTTCAACCTGCCGGACTTTGCCATGGATGGTATCTTCCCGCCGGACAAAGAATTTGTGATGTGTCTGAGCAACAACGGAGAGTTCAACTTCGCCAACATCGACGCGGAGAACGACTTTGAAGGCAGGTCTACTGACTGGAGCGAGTATGACTGTGATTCTGGAACCATCGAACCCATCTTTCCATGAGGGTACTTATTTTCATAGCAATCGTAACGCTCATTTCATGCAGTCAGCCGGAGAAGAAGCAACCGGAAATCCAGCAGGTGAGTCTGGGAGTGGAGGAGCTAGCAGATTATCCTAAAGTACTGAGTGAGTGGGGCCTATTCAAAACACCCATGAGCGATTTGATTCCGAAGGATGTGCGTACGTTTCCGTATGAAATCAATTCGGCGCTTTTCTCGGATTATGCCAGCAAAGCCCGATTCATCAGTCTGCCCGCAGATCAGCCGATCGAATACCACGACACAGAAGTGCTGAACTTTCCGAAGCAGACCGTATTGATAAAAAACTTTTTTTATCCAGCAGACTTTCAAAATCCGGAAGCCGAAAAACGCATCATGGAAACACGTTTGCTCATCCACGAGGCGAAAGGGTGGAAGGCCATCGTGTATCAGTGGAATGAGGAACAGACCGATGCAAAACGTGTAGTCCTTGGCAAGAAAGTACCAGTAGAATGGAAAGATGTGAGTGGTACACTTCAGCGAATAAACTACAGCATCCCGTCACAGCCGCAATGTAAAAGCTGCCACGATCAGGACGGCAAGATGACGCCTATTGGGCCTTCGGCCCGTCAACTCAATCGAGACGGCCAGCTCACCGAGTGGGTGAATAAAGGCTGGTTAAAAGCCGGGAGCGTTACTTCGTTTCCAAAACTCGTCAACTATTCAGATGATAATGAAGCGCTGGATGCACGTGCCCGAGCCTGGCTGGAAGTCAACTGCGCGCATTGCCATCGGAGGGAAGGACCGGCAAAGAACTCCGGACTGTATCTGCTGGCTTCACAAACAGATCCCTATCGTTTAGGCGTAAATAAGCCACCAATAGCAGCAGGCAAAGGTTCGGGCGGACTGAAGTACAGCATCGTGCCCGGAAATTCGGATCAATCGATTCTGGTTCATCGCATCACTTCATTGGAGCCGGGCGAAATGATGCCGGAATTGGGGAGGAGTTTAAATCATGAGGAGGGAATTGAGCTCATCAAAGAGTGGGTTAGTTCAATGGAGTAGAAGTTTTTGCCTTTAGCTTTTTTCTTTTTTGAAGACCAAAAACCACTACGCGTGCCGCAAACAAAAAAGTCTTAGCCAAACCGAAGGTTACTACGCAGCGATAGGGAAAGTCGAGATCACTATTTACTAATTAACTGATCAACCAACTTTCATTTGATCAACCAACTTTATCACTTAATTCATTCATGAACTGTTTTGGATCATCCAGATAAAGAGCAATGCTCGTGAACTCCTTTTTGAAGCCGTAGAAGCCTGCGAGTTTCCTAGGTTCGTTTATTTTAATCACAACATTGTGACCTTCCATGTCTTTGAAAGGAGATAGGTAAACCAATCCTTCTACGTCATCCAGTGAGCTGGTCTGTGGCGTTACCGTTTGAATTTTCTCTAACGGAATTTCCACCGTTCCCATCACGCCGTATTTCAATGTAAGCGCATCGTTGTTGAGTGTGATCGGTCGCTTGCTCAGGGAGCGAAGGATGCCAAACACCTGGAAGCAGCCGTAAATACTTAGGACGGTTAAGATCCATGCAGCAATTGTGCTGTAATTCTGCAGCAGCAAATGCACGGCAAATGCTTCAATGATGATAAGGAAAACAAACACACCGAGTATCATCCGGGTGCTGGTGGTTTTGTGATAGCTAAACTGATTATCCTCGATCTTCAGTGATTTCCAATGTAGAAAACCGTAGTAGAACAATGAAAGCTCGGTCGCGAATGCGGCACTTACGCCTTTGGGCAAGAAACTGTCAGCGCCTTGTTTAGCAGCCATGAAGAAGTCCGGTGTTGTTGCCTGGCTCTGCTTTACTTTCTTGAAAGCTTTGCGAATCGTAACGATCAGATACGTGATAATGGTAATCTCAAGAAGCGGGAGAAACCAGGTTTTGACCAGCGATAGGTAGAACTGATGTTCGGTCGGAAGGATAATGGAAGCTACGACGATACCGAGGATGAAGACAGGAACGACGGTTGTATTTGGGATGCTTCGTTTCCGGATGATCAGGAAGTAGAAAACGGGTGCACTGATCAGCAAGTCAAACGTAATGGCAAGGGAAAGCTGGCCCGGATTTTCCACAAAAAAAGTGGACTTTGCAGCGAATATGCAAACCGCAATAATGGCGAACGGAAAGAGTATAATGAGGTTTCTGAAGTTAAGTTGCTGTACCATCTCCTTATGGATTGTTTGAAGAGTAGGTAACAAAAAAGGGGTGTTTATTACACCCCTTTTTACTTATTTGTACAAATAAACTATTTATCCAATTTGACGGCATCTACTTCTGCCTCTTTCACCTTCTGATTAAATTCATCGATTCTGGTATCCAGAATCTCATTCAACATCTTAAGTTGTTCATCGATTTTGGCCGTCACCTCATCATAGAAAGCAAGTGCCGAATCGGTTGGACGGTAGCTGCCTACTCCGGATAGGGAAGCAAGGTGTCCAAGCTTGTTGTTGAGCCTGATCGGGAAGTTCAACGGATCCTGACCACTCTCATTCTGCGTTTGATAAAGTGCTTTCTCAATTTCAGACATGTCCTCGATGATCGCCTTACCCAGCTCACTGATCTCATCATTCTCTGCTTTCTTCATCACATCGCTGATCTGGCTTTTCGCCTTGCGAATGTTGATGATGCCTTCATGTGTCTCTGTCAGCTTATCACGCACCTTGATCAGGAAGTCAAACTGAGCCTGATAGTCTGCCTGATTGGCTTCCGCTCTTGGATCTGCCAGAATGTTGAAATTCTGCATGCTCTCTGCACCATTCACACTCATCTTCACTGTATACTCACCAGGGATGGCCATCGGTCCGCCCGTAGTTGCCCACCAGAGAATCATGCCATCGAAGGTCTTTGCGCCATTGTAGCGCATGCCCCAGTTCATGGTGTTCAATCCTTCTTTTACATCCAGCATATCTTCATTCTCATCCGTATCCGGATGTGTAGAGTATCGCTTGATCAGGTCGCCATCACTTTCATGAAAGCTAATCGAGATGGTGTCCGTGCTCGAAGTGTCTCGTACAAAGTAGTTTACCAATACACCACCGGGATGGTTAGTTCCTGCTGTTTTTGAAGTTCTGCCATTGCCACCGCCCATTCGGTAGCTATCCATTGGCTTGTACAGGTAATTGGCTTTGCCACTCGCGTCGGTCAGCTGATGAAGAGGAGTGAGGTCATCAATCATCCAGAAGCTTCGACCTTGAGTTGCAGCAATCAGATTGTTGTCTTTGATCGCCAAATCCGTAATCGGAACGATCGGAAGGTTCATCTGGAATGCACTCCAGCTGGCACCATCGTCGAAGGATACATACATGCCGGCTTCAGTGCCAGCGTACAATAATCCTTTTTGATTTGGATCCGCTCGCACCACACGAGTGAAGTGCTCGGAAGCGATTCCACTATTGATGCGCTTCCAGGTCTGACCATAATCTTCGGTCTTGTACAAGTATGGAGTATAGTCACCCAGCTTGTAGCGTGTTCCGGCAATGTAAAGTCCACCTTTGTTGAAAGGATCAATTTCCACGCTGTTGATCATCATCCACTCCGGCATGCCCGAAGGAGTCACGTTGGTCCAGTTGTCACCGCCATCTCTGGTAACGTGCACCAATCCATCATCGGATCCAGTCCAGATCACGCCTTCCTCATGGTATGATTCTACCGCAGCGAAGATGGTACAGTAGTATTCTACACTCGTATTATCCTTCGTGATTGGTCCTCCCGAAGAACCCAGCTTGCTGGGATCGTTTCGTGTCAGATCCGGGCTGATAATTTCCCAGGATTGTCCTTCATTGGTCGACACATGCAGTTGGTTAGAAGCTGTATACAACCTGTTCGGGTTGTGAGGTGAAAAGAAGATCGGGAAGTTCCACTGGAAGCGGTACTTAAATCCCTCTGCTCCGTGACCCATTGGATTGTCCGGCCATACGTTCACCGCTCTCACCTGATCGTTGGAGTGATCTACTCGCGTCAAGAAGCCATCGTAGCTTCCTCCGTATACTATGTCATTGTTGTCAGGTTTAGGTGCAATATGTGCACTTTCTCCGCCTGCAGTAGATTCCCAGTCATCATCTCCAATGAACCGTCCGCCGGATCGGTGATCAATTCTTACGGTGGAGTTGTCTTGCTGCGCTCCGTAGATTTTGTAAGGGAATGAGTTGTCTGTGGTCACCCGATAAAATTGTGCAGTCGGTTGATTGTTGTACGTAGACCAGTTTTCGCCTGCATCAAAACTCACCTGAGCACCACCATCATCGCCAATGACCATTCGTTGGTTGTCTTCTGGTGCGATCCAGAAATCGTGGTGGTCACCATGAGGTGCATTGTATGTTTCATACGAACGTCCACCATCGGTTGATTTGTGGTATCGTACGTTCATCACGTAAACACCATCTTCATCTTGGGTATCGGCATAGATACGTGTGTAGTACCATGCTCTTTGTCTCAGCTTACGCTCTTTGTTTATCAGCCTCCAGGTTTTGCCTGCATCATCAGATCGATACACGCCACCGGCTTTGTTTTCAATTAGGGCCCATACACGATTGGAGTTTACTGGCGAAACGGTTACACCGGAGATTCCCCAGAGACCGTTTGGTAATCCTTCGTTCTTGGAAATATTGGTCCAGGTATCACCTCCATCCGTACTTTTCCACAATGCTGATCCTTCACCGCCACTTTCGAGGCTGTAAGGTGTCCGTCTAATGCGCCAGGTAGAAGCATATAGAATTCTTGGGTTGTTTGGATCGAAAGTTAAATCTACAGCACCCGCATCAGCATTTGCATATAATATTCTTTCCCATGTTTTACCTCCGTCCTTACTTCGGTATACGCCTCGCTCGGTAGAAGACTTGTATAGATCTCCCATTACAGCGGCATAGACTAAATCAGGATTCTTAGGATGAATTCGGATACGCGGAATATGACGAGCATTCTTCATGCCGATCTCTTGCCAGGTAGTTCCCGCATCTACTGATTTCCACATGCCCCAGCCGGAGGATACATTTCCACGGACCGTTACTTCACCGCCACCTACATAGATAACGTTGTTGTCCCATTCACTGACGGCTACTGCGCCGATTGATCCACCGAAAAATCCGTCAGAGATATTTTCCCAGGTGCTTCCGGCATCTTTGGTTCGCCAGACACCACCACCAGTTGCTCCCATGTAATAGAGGTTGGGTTTACCGGGTACACCTGTCACTGCAGCAGAGCGCCCTCCTCGAAAGGGCCCTATGTTTCGCCATTGGATTCCATCATAGAGTTTGCTGTTGTAACTTTTTGTGTTGCTGGAAGCTTTGCTCTTCCGTCGTTGCGCTGTTCCGTCAAAGGCCACAAAAGTCACCATCAACAAAACGACTAGTATCTTCTTCATACGTTTAGGTTTTAGTTTGATTTCAAGTTAATGATTTAGGTGCAAGATTTTTTACAGTAACCTACACTAGAGGTTATTTAATCATTTGGATGGGTGGAACTTTTTCTGTTAGATTTAGTTTAATCTTCCATTAAATTTGGAGTGTGACCACCAATAACTATTGTGAGTAGAGGAAATTTGTCTGAAATACACCTGGAGATCATTGAGGAAATGATTTCTGAATCTTTGAATAAAGCCGCTCAATCGATGGAGCAGATGCTAAAGATTAGGGTAGAACCGGATTTGGTTCAATTTGGAGAAGGACAATTGCACAATATCAGAGAATTTGATGATTTAGGCAGATTTAAGGTCAACCTCATGAAGGTGGCTTTTCATGGAGAAATCAATGGTGCATTCTACTTCGTGATCAACAACCATGAGATGGACCTCATCAATAGTGTGTGTCTTCCGGATAATATCACAGGCTCGAGAAATAGTCACACCAAAATGATGAAACATGATTTCATGTCTGAAATCGAAAACCTCATAGCCAACATGTCAATCGCTGCGCTTTCAGAGTTCCTTGGTGTTCAGGTCATTGGGGAAGTGCCGATTGTTAGAAACATGAAAGGTGAGTTAGTCAACTCCTACCTGGAAAATGAAAATGAGCAGAATAAAACAGGTTTTTTTGTGAATTCTACACTTAATGGCACTATGGTTAATATCACACCCCACTTTCTGTGGATGATTGACGACAATTTTATCCGAATCACAAAGCTCAATACGGTCGCCTAAATTGATTAGATTTTCAGGTTTAAACGACTTACGTGAATTAGCGACTTGCCTCATATATCCTATCAATAGGGTTTTCTATCAATCTTTCTTCGCAAGATTTCACAAAGCAGAGAATACAATTCACAGCATACATCTATTTCGATTTGAATGGGCCTATCTTCTTTTATGCGTTCAAGTTTCAAGAGGATAGGCTCAACTGTAATCTATTTGAGCAAGAGGCGAACACTACAGCGGTAAAAGATACTATGGGTGCCACTAAGGGCTAAGACTTCTTAAAATTCAAAGCTCCTGAATTCATGCAATAACGCTGACCACTTGGCTGTGGTCCATCCGGGAAAATATGACCAAGATGACTACCACATTTGCCACACTTCACCTCTGTTCGCACCATGCCAAAGGATTTATCTTTTTCAAAATCCACGGCCTCAGCATGAATAGGATCGTAAAAACTGGGCCAGCCAGAACCGGAATCATATTTTGTTTCTGAAGAATAGAGTTCATTTCCGCATGCCGCGCACTCATATACTCCCTTGTCTTTGTTCTCCAGAAGTGCACCTGTCCATGGACTCTCAGTCCCTTTTTCTCTGAGGATGCGAAATTGCTCTTCTGAAAGCTCTTTTTTCCATTCCTCCTCGCTTTTGTTGATTTTCTCCATTTTGGTGACGTTTTTATGGTTCTATGTTATACCAACTAATATAAGGATTAAACTGTTCAAGTGCTCAATTGTCCACTTATCACATATGTAAAAAATCGTGTAACTAAATGCACGATTTCACCATTAAGGTATGTGACACGACACTACTTATCATGAAGAGAAAACTAATCATCATTCTATCCTCAGTAGGGATACTAGTGTTAGCCGTTGTGCTAGCCGGGGCTTTTGCCGAACAAAAAGAAGATCCAAAGAATCAAAGACCTCAGGCGGTTACCAAAACCGTGCAAACCAAGCAGGTAAATTACCAAACCATACAAACTGATGTGGTTTCATACGGAAGAGTACAAACGGCTCAAACGCTGGATCTTCTATCAGAGGTTTCCGGGAGGATGTATCAGGGGAAAGTAAGGCTAAAGGCGGGCGAACGTTTCCGAAAAGGAGATTTGCTCTTTTACATTGATGATAAAGAGCCCGTATTAAATCTCAAATCTCAAAAAAGTAATTTCCTTAGGGATTTGGCAGGTATTCTGCCGGATATGAAAGTTGACTTTAACGACAACTTCGAAGCATGGAAAGCATACTTCAATTCGCTTGATATCGATAAGAAGTTTGGCCCATTGCCGGAGGCTACTTCAGAAAAGGAAAAAATATTTCTTGCAACAAAGGGAATTTACAGCACTTACTATACCATTAAGAGTGCGGAAGCAAGGTTGGACAAGCATCGCTATTATGCTCCGTTCGACGGGAGTATCATGGAAGTAACCCTGCAATCAGGATCGTTCATTAATCCGGGTGTAAGTATTGGTAAGGTGATGAGAAGAGGAGTACATGAACTTAAGGTTGCGATTGAGACCAAAGACATCCCTTGGATCAAAGACAATTCTCCGGTAAAAATCTATTCTGATGAGACGGATCAATACCTGGAAGGTCGTGTTACGCGAATCAGTGATTTTGTAAATCAAAATACGCAATCAGTGGATGTATTTATAGCAATCCAATCTTCTGAGAGTAAGATATACGATGGCCAATTCTTTCAAGCTGCGATACCGGCCCGAACAATTAAGGATGGGATGATCATGCCAAGGAATGCCATTTACAATGGTAATGAGGTATTTGTGGTAGAAGATACGCTGCTTAAAGTCAGAAAGATCAACGTGATCCGTTTAGCCGATGAAGAAGCAATCGTCAGTGGATTGGATCGTGGAGTTGATTTAGTAATCGAGCCATTGATCGGCGGTTTCAATAACATGGTTGTTGAAAAACAAGAAGTGAAAGACATTGATTTTGAACTTGGTGAAGCAGAAGAAGCGGTAAATACCGGTCAAGCTCCAACAGCATCTAACTAAAGCGAAGCATCATGACGTTTATAAAAAATCTGGTAGAGTATTTTGTTAAGTTTCCCATACTGGCAAATATTCTAATTGCTCTGACTTTGATTGGCGGCATTGTTGCCATTGCAAATACCAAAAAGTCCTTCTTTCCCACACGGAGTGATCGAAACATCAATATCACGGTAGCTTATCCAGGAGCATCTCCCGAGGAGATGGAGGAAGGAGTGACCCTCAAGATAGAAGAGGCCATCAATTCAATCGCAGGTATCGATGAGATCATGTCCACGTCTTCTGAGAATTCGGCCAATATCACACTTGTTACTTTCGACAATTTTGATATCGATGATATTTACACAGAAGTGAAAAATGCTGTCGATGGTATTAATTCATTCCCTGCTGGAGCAGAAAAGCCCATCGTATTCAAGCAGAAGCAAAGATCCACCGCGCAGTGGCTAGGACTTACCGGAGATGTAGATTTAAGAACCCTAAAGAAGTTTGCCGAGGAAATAGAAGATGACCTGCTGGCTAACGATGCGATATCACAAGTTAATGTCAGCGGTTTTCCCGCACTGGAAGTTTCCATAGAGGTGAGTGAGCAGGACCTTTTGCGATACAATCTGACGTTTGATCAGGTAGCAAATGCAGTCAGGCAAAATAATAGGGACATTTCAGCAGGATCTGTAAAATCAACCAAGGAAGAAATTTTAATTCGATCCAAGGCCAAAGAGACAGAAGCATCGGACATTTCGAATATCGTTGTAAGAAGCAATCAAGATGGAAGCGAAATACTTTTAAAAGACATTGCAGTCATCAAAGAGCAGTTTGCTGATGTGCCCTCCAAAGCCATGCTGAGCGGAAAAGAGGCTGTATTCATTGAGGTGAGAAAGCTGGAGACGGAAGATTTGGAGGAGATCTCGGAGGTTGTAAATGCTTACGTAGACGATTTCAATGCCAAGAATAACTCGGTAGAACTACATATGACGTGGGATTTTATGAGCATGCTCAATCAACGCCTTGACTTACTTACCAACAATGGCATGCTTGGACTGCTACTGGTATTGATTTCACTTGGCTTATTCCTGAGCCTGAGATTATCCTTCTGGGTGGCATGGGGTATTCCTTCATCCTTCCTTGGCATGTTTATCCTTGGTGCTTTTGTGGGCTTAACCATTAACATGATTTCCTTATTCGGAATGATTCTGGTAATCGGAATTCTTGTGGATGATGGAATTGTGATTGCAGAAAACATTTACTCACATTTCGAGAAACACGGCAATCCGATAAAAGCGGCTGTGAACGGTACAATAGAAGTGCTTCCGGCAGTATTTACTTCTGTAACAACTACGATCGTAGCATTTACACCTTTGCTTTTGCTTACAGGTGGTTTTGAATTTCTCAGAGACATGGCCTTTGTTGTTTGCTTTAGCTTGGGCTTTTCCTTGCTTGAAGCTTTCTTCGTCTTGCCGGCACACCTTGCGAGCAAGAGAGTTTTGAAAGTGAAGAAAGAGGATACCAGAAGCTACAAAGTGAGAAAAACACTGAATGGCGTAATTGACTACATGCGAGATAATATTTATGGAAGAGGCTTGAGGTTTACCATGCAAAACCGATGGGTGTCGCTATCCATGCTTGCTGGCTTCCTGATCATTATTATGGGATTGCTTGCCGGAGGTCAGATCAAAGCCACATTCTTCCCCCAAATCCCTTTCAACAGCTTTAATGTGAACATTGCATTCAAGCCAGGAGAAAGGGAGCAGAAAGTAGAAAAATATATCGCGAGGTTTGAAGATGCCATTTGGAAAGTAAATGATGATCTGAAAGCCAAATTTGAAATTGACGAGGATATCATAAACAATACATTCTCAAACATTGGATTTTCACAATGGGAATCTGGTTCGCATACAGGTTCTATCAACATATTCTACAAGGAATTAGATGATTACGGAATCAACCAATTCGACTTGATCGGAATGATCAGAAAAGAAATCGGTCCTGTTGCAGAAGCAGAGAAGTTTGCCATCGGCGGAGGCAATCGGTTTGGTAAGCCGGTATCTATGCGACTGATGGGTAAAAACTATGAGGAACTAGGTGAGGCCAAGCAGTTTCTGAAAGAAGAGCTTGCGGAAATCGCGGATCTTAAAGAAATAGAAGATAATGTGCCCGTAGGTAGGAGAGAGATGCTTTTTGATCTCAGACCGGAAGCGTACTTCCTGGGGTTAAATCACAACGACATTACCAAGCAAATGCGCCAGGGTTTCTTCGGTGAGGAAGTTCAGCGATTCATGAAAGGCAATGATGAGTTGAGAGTATGGGTTCGCTATCCTGAATCAGGTAGAAAGAGCATCAATCAGCTGGAAGATATTAAGATCAAGACGCCAACGGGTCAGGAATTTCCATTGACGCAGTTAGCAGAATATAAAATTGAAAGAGGTGTTTCAGGTATTAAACACTACAACACTTCAAGAGCCATTACTGTAGAGGCAGAGATGATTGATCCATTTGGTGAAGTTCCTCCGATACTGCAGAAAATCCGCGAGGAAATTGTGCCTGAGCTAAATGAAAAGTTCCCGTCGGTGATCGTAGATTATGGTGGCCAATCGCAACAAAGTGCACGAGCAGGGCAAGAGATCGGACTCTATTTCGGAGGTGCATTCTTGCTTATTTTCTTTATACTGATGATCACCTTCCGATCGTACTATCAAGCGGTGTTGATCATCATGATGATCCCACTAGGTTGGTTCGGCGCTATTCTCGGACATGGAATTGAAGACTGGATATCTCCGGGCAAAGAACTTCCTGTGTCACTATTAAGTGTTTGGGGAATGGTAGCACTATCCGGTGTGATCATTAACGATGCGGTTGTTTTCTTATCCAAATTCAATATGCTCGTGAAGAATGAAGGGATGACTGTGTATCAGGCGGCTTACAATGCCGGATTATCCAGGTTCCGCCCAATCATTCTCACATCTATGACGACAGTTCTTGGTTTATACCCGCTGATTAAGGAAACCAGTTTTCAGGCACAATTCCTGATTCCGATGGCGATCTCTGTGGCTTATGGCGTATTGATCGGAACATTTATCATTCTGCTATTCTTCCCGGTATTTATTGTGATGTTCAATGATATTCGAAGAGCCGCTAAATGGTTGTGGACAGGGAAGAAGCCGTCAAGAGAAGATGTGGAACGTGTGCTGATAGATCAACGGCGAATAGAAGAATACAAAGAATCAGCTTAACAGTACAGTAACCTAAGACTACATACAACTCAACATGAAGAAACTCATTTTTTCACTTGGAATACTATGCCTTTTTCAGGCAAACAGTCAGGAGTCTCTTTCGCTTTCTGATGCGATCCAGATTGGGCTTCAGCGCAACTACGGAATACAGATTGAGCAAGGCAATTTGGAAGTGGCTCAGAACAACAATAACTGGGGAGAAGCCGGAAGATGGCCAACGATTACATTAAATGTAAATCAGAACAACAACCTCACAGATAATGTAAAAGTGGCATTTCCTACAGCTACACAAGGGCAAACATTATCCAACCAGTTGAACCCGGCTGTAAATGTGAACTGGACCATTTTTGATGGATTCCGCGTGAATATCACCAAGAAAAGACTGGAGTTGCTTCAAGCAGAAACCGACGGCAATGCATCTATTGTGGTAGCCAATACACTTCAAAGCATCATCCTGGGTTATTACCTCGCGGTATTGGAGCAGGAGCGTTTGGAAGAGTTCCGAAAGCAGCTGGCACTATCTCGTGATAAGTATGACTATATAAAAATCAAATCAGATCTGGGAGGTGCGGTTACAACAGATGTATTGTTGGAAGAAGGTAATTACCTGACCGACTCCATCAACTTCATCAATCAGCAGTTGGTGTACAGAAATGCCATTCGTGACTTGAATGTATTGCTTGCAGAAGAAAATGTAGCCAAGACCTATACTTTTTCTGATTCGTTGATCATTCCGGATGAGCAGTATACTTATCAGGATTTGCGAGGGCAGATGCTTAAAGAAAATGTAGACTTGCAAAAGCAGTATATCACACAAACACTGCTTGGCCAGGCTACAAAACTGAGCACGGCCGATCGATATCCGACACTATCGTTAAACGCCTCATTTTCAGAGAATAGAAATAGCCTGGACCTTTCTGAGGCTATCTTTTTTACAGGAAGTGGATTTTCAGGTGGGCCAGATACTCGATTAAATAGTGTTACGGATAATTACACCGCCAACTTCACACTTTCATACACATTGTTCAATGGTGGTCGGATTAAACGCGCCATTAAGAATGCAGTTGTGAATGAGCGAATAGGGGAGCTGAGAGTAGATCAGTTAGAAAATTCATTGGATCGAGATTTGCTCACCGCTCTTGATAGATACAATATCAGACGTCAGCTTTTCGCTATTAATTCCAGACGTGAGACTGCAGCCAAAACAAACCTTGATTTGTCTGAAGAGAAATATAAAAATGGAAGCATCAACTCATTTGACTATCGAGATGTGCAAAACAATTATCTGTCCTCATCTATTCTAAAGCTTCAAGCTACTTACAACCTGATCAATTCGAAGATAGAGCTCATGAGGCTTACTGGAGGATTGATCCGGGAATACAATCAATAAGCGTTTCTAACTTCAATCAGAAACTGCTCCATGGCATCCTTTACCTCATCCGTTGGTCGAGTGTAATGATTGCTCATGAGCGAAAAGATCATTCGCTTGCCTGAGCGCGTAATCAAATAGCCACTTAAATTGTGGTTGTTGCTGAGGGTGCCTGTTTTTGCAAATATGAAAGGTGGTTGATACTCATTCGGAAGATATCTTTCCTCGAGTGTGCCCTGTCCACCAGTTGGCAGGATGGAGGTAAGTCGCTCCCAGCCAAACTCATCCAGACACATCTTGAGCAAGCGAACCTGGTCTACAGGTGCTATGAGGTTGTAGCGAGACAGACCGGATCCATCTACCCAAACCAGATCATTGAGGCTGATCAGCCAAGTATCTTTCACCGCATTGATAAAAGGTTTTATCTCTTTATAGCCATGTTTTCTAGCAGCCATTAGCAACAGTTGTTCAGATAAAAAATTGTCACTTGGTTTCATCATTCTGGCCAAAACGGTATCTATAGGTTGTGAAAACAAAGTGTCTGGGTCAGTGAAAGAAACTATAGACCAGTTGATTTCAGATTGCATCGTATCCTTCAGCAAGTGAAACAAAAGTTCCTTTGAATACTCGAAAGGAATTATTCGTTCAAAATCTGAGGTGTCACTTTCCAGATAGGCTTTGAATACATTGTAGTTTAGCTCCCGGTCGACCAATTCACCAGGCTTTGTTTGCTCAAGCACCTCCACATATTCCTCAAAAAAGGGAGGAGTGATTGAAAGAGAGTCATTCACTTTTTTTATACTAACTGTGTTGCCGTATATCGGCCACCAGGAACGTTGGGGTTGGAAGTTATAGATGTAGTCATCCCATGCCCAGCCTGAACCAAAAGGAATTGGGTCCTCCTCCGGCCACACAACTGATATGGCATCTTGCTGATTCAGGAAATCGAAGGTCTTTTGAGTTTCGAATGGCTTATATAAAAATGTAGGATCTCCGATTGGATACACTAATACACCTGAATCCATTTCTTGATAAACGATGGAAGGAAGTGAATCTGTAAACGTCTTCAAGGCTGCATACATCGTTAACAACTTCGTGTTTGATGCCGGAGTGAATTTCAATGTAGAGTTAAAACCAGCTATATATTTGTTGGTTTCAACATCGAACAAGCTGAATCCAGTAAACTGATTTGAAAAGACCTCAGACTGTTTTAATAACCTTTCAGTGTCAGTTTCTACAGCCAGCTGCTTTACGCTTGCACAACTGCCAATAATTAAGACCAGTATAAGCAATATGGACTTTGAAAATGATTTATGGCGAATACAATGAAAGAAATAATACTGAATCATAGGTTAAATAGGTGACTTAAGCATTTTTCGAGCTATTTTTCCGCTCATAGAGCACTATTTTTTTCGTACTCTTAATTTATTTATTTTGCTCTCACTAATCTAATCCAAAAGAAACTTCTACCGCTGAACCAATGAGTATTTTAGAATTAATCACGCTTCTTATTTTTCTTGCCGCCGCGTTTACTCTAATTAACATTACGGTATTGAAACTTCCATCGACCATTGGATTGATGTTCATCGCATTAACCATGTCGGTTACCATCTTGATATTGGGATATTTTGTCCCTTCCATTACGGAAGGAGCCGAGCATATAATTGCAGAATTTGACTTTGAGGAAGTACTAATGAATGTGATGCTCAACTTTCTCTTGTTTGCAGGAGCACTGTCTACTAACCTAAACAAGCTGATAGAAGAGCGTGTGCCAGTCGTAATACTGGCCACAATCGGTACCCTGATGTCTACCTTTCTGGTCGGTTTTTTAGTATTTAAAATTTTCCCATTCATTTTAGGATTTGAAATTGACTTGATATACTGCTTGTTGTTCGGAGCTCTGATTTCTCCTACAGACCCAATCGCAGTGTTAGCCCTGACCAAACAATTCGGACTTTCAAAAAAATTAGAAATCAAAATAGCTGGAGAATCACTATTCAATGATGGTGTAGGTGTGGTGATATTTTTAACCATTTTAGGAATTGCAAAGCACCATGCCGGAATACATGATGAAGGAGGCCATGGTTCTGATGAAATTACTGTTATGAGTGTTGCTACGCTATTTAGTGTAGAGGTCTTTGGTGGTTTGTTGCTTGGAGCAGTATTTGGATTTATCGGGTTTAAGTTGCTTGACTTTATCGATAATGATCACGTAGAGCTGGAGGTATTGGTCACGTTAACCCTTGTAATGGTTGGAGGACGACTGTCATCGATAATTCACGTATCAGCTCCTTTGGCAATGGTAGTGATGGGGCTATTCATTGGAAATCAGGGAAGAGATGAAAAACTTGCAAATGCTACTGGTGAATACGTGTTTAAGTTCTGGCACTTGCTTGATGAAGCTTTGAATGCGATTTTGTTTATACTTATCGGACTCGAAATGCTAGTCATTGCAGAGTCATTTACTATGAGCAACCTGGCTATCGGAGGAATTGGAATTGTCATTGTGTTGACTGCAAGATTCCTGGGTGTAAGTATTCCAATCACGGCTATGAGGCGATTCAGGACATTTGAACCAAAAACAATTCAAATTCTAACATGGGGAGGTTTGCGTGGAGGAATCTCCGTGGCACTTGCTCTATCACTTACTGATCTTGCCTTTCCTGATCATGTAAAGGATACAATATTATTCACTACATACTGTGTAGTAGTATTTTCAATTTTAGTTCAAGGATTGACGATAGGAGCCCTATTGAAAAAATAGTCTTTTGGCTGTTCTCTTTTCAGTAAAATTTATGAAATTCGCTGATTGAGGAATATTGCATTTTTAAAAATAACCAACTATGAAATTAAGTATCGCTGAAGGATTTTATCTAATCGCTTTAGATGACGAGGAAGGACGAATTTTAGCAGCTGCAGAGAAAACTGTTGTGCCAGGTGTAATATCGGCATGTATTCTGGAATTGTATCTTCTCAAGAAAATTAAACTTGATGGCGGCAGTATTTCTGTAGTAGATACTATTGGAACTGGTAACGGAATACTTGACAATGTATTGAAGAAATTACAAACAGGTCCTGGGTTGATTGATCAAATCAAAACGCTATCCGGTAAGTTCAAAGACATCCAGGAAGACCTTAATGCACTTCTTGTTCAGCGAGGAATTCTAAAAAAAGAGGAAACAAAACTGCTTTGGATTCCACTTTCTGACCGAATGGATAATGCCAACTATGCCTTTGAGCAAGAGATTAGAAATAACCTCAAGGCTATCGTTTTTAAAAGCGCAAAGCCTTCTCCTGCATTCACAGTTTTATTCTCAATCATCGATGATTGCAACATCTTAGATGAAGTATTCAAAGACAAAGATGAGTTGATAGATGCAGAGAAAGTTGGTAAAGAAATCGTAGAACGATCCGGAGTTGAAGCTGAGCTTGCGAATGCACTCCGAGAGCTAAAATCTTATTTTGGCAGGTAAATTACTTTAGTGCGGAGGAGTAATTCTAATTACTCCTCTTCATCCCCATTTTTGGTGTTTACCAAATCGACCCTTTCCAATTCTGTTAGCTCTTTATTCTCGGTGGCTAAGAATTCCAAAAGTTTAGATTCAAATTCAGCTTGTCCGGAATCTTCCGGGATGCCGTACATCCGAGCGTACATCTTATTTTGAAAGTAGGACATGGTTCTCAGATAGGATATTATTGTATCCTGTTTCTCCATTAGCTTATTTGCACGAAAAGCCATGAATCCGAAACCTTCATGCGGGTTATTGTTGTCTCGTTCGGTTAAAATATATTCCACACCATCTACTTCAACCATCGTGAAATGGGTATCTTCAAAGCTATCCTTTACTGCCCTTGGACGAAATTCTTCACCTTCATTAATATCCCGATTTTGACAACCAAGAAGTAGGAATAGCACCCAGATAAATGTTAGCTTCTTCATTTATTTCTGTCTTTTACTGTGCCTTCTTCCACACCAAACACGCGCTTGAGTAGTTTAAATGCCTTACCATTTAGAATGATGATTAAATAGTCACCCGAGTGGATTTTGAGATCACCTAAAGGGTTTTTAATCAATTTCTTTTGTCCGAATTTATCCCGCTTGGTTATCCCGATTAGAACAGAATTATATCGCTTTTTTAAATCGAAAAATACATCTTGATACGCTTTGCCATTGTATGGATTGTTAGGAGTAATCAATAATTGCTTGATGTCGTAATCACTGTCTGATTTTGCGTACGACAAAATTGACTCACTATATGTAGCAACATCGGGCTCAAACATGTAAGAAGCCAAAAGTTTAGATGATATTTCTTGTGTGGAGATAGTGTTACTCACACCTGCAGATAGAAAAGTGTTTTTCAAATCACCATTCTCTAAAGTAACTACAAATTCAGTTTCAGGAAACACCTTTTTGAGGTTCAAAACATAAACCAGCTTGTCTGTATCATCGAGCATATTGACAAATACAATGGTAGCTTCATCAATATTTGATTTCTTGATCATTTCGTGATTATTGTAGTCACTAAAGAGTACAAATACGTTTTTAGAATTGTACTTCTCACGTATGAGATCTACATCATCTTTTTTATTTGTAATCACAGCCACGCGCCTGCCAACACCCACGAGCTGATCCACGACATGCCATCCGAATTCATTCCAGCCAATAATGACTGCATGATTACTAAAGTTGGTTCCGGAGTAGCCAAGCTTTTTGTTTTCCTTAATTGTTGTCATAAGCGTAGTAAGTTGTCCAATTAAAATACCGAAAATACCAATACTGGTAAGTATAAAAATGAGGGATATATAACGACCGTAGACGGTGGCCGGGAAGATGTCTCCATAACCCACCGTGGTTAGTGTTACCAGCGAATACCAGAAAGCATTTGAATAGTTGTTCAGCGCAGACTGATCGCTATCTTTTTCCACAAACACAAGAAGCCATACCAATGTCAAGTAGACAATAATGACCAGTGTAACCAGCAGAAATAAGCGAAGGCTAGCGTTCTTTTTAAAGGTAGTAGGCATAGGCTAGGTAAAAATCAAATATAACATATTAAAGATGTTTTTTGATTCTGAAATTTGGGTGATCATCATACATTATTCTTTTCTAAGATAATCAGATAATTCGCTGATTGTAGAAATTTCAAGAGAATCTGCATGATCGCGCCTCATCATCAAAGCAAAAGTGTTATTAAACCCAAGTGGAGAAAGCACTTGAATGTTATGCAGATCTTCTAACTCAGCTGTGATGGTGTCTAGTAACATTTGGGGATCGTTGAAATTGCTAATATCGCTGGGTTTTTTCTTTAGGAGTACCAGGTATGCCGTTCCGGTATATTCAGGGTAGATATCAATTTCTCCTAATCTTAGCGCGTCAAAGACCAACTTGGTGCCACCAAAACCTAATTGAAGCTTGGTCTTTAGCTTGGTTTTATTTTCAATCAGCTGAGCAAAAATATGAGCAAGTAGAAAATTTTCGGTAAATGCTTTTGATCCAATGATGATGTCAGGCGAATCCGATGAGCCTGCGTTCGGATTCGCGTAAATATTGATTGTCTTTAAATAATCATTGGCCACTAAATTCAATGCACGTTTCTTTCCGTCGACCTCATAATTCAAAGTGGCCATTAAAGAATCACTCATTGCTCCGGTTATTTCATTGAAGCATTTAATAAGATCAGGATAGCGAGACAAAGTGATTCCATTGATAAGCGGAACTGCATGGTACGGAGGAAAGTATCGTTTATCATCATTCAGCAGTTTTAGATTGAATTCTTTGATTCTACCGTCGGTACTGAACCCATCAATGACATCCACATCTTCTTCATAAAGTGCTCGATACATTAGCGCAATTTCCATTTCCTTAACTTCCATTGGGAGGTCATAAACAGAATCCAAACCGACAAATCCATCGGCTCGCTCTATAAATTCAGAATTAAAACCTGCAACAAGTTGGGAGGAATCAGTTTTAGGTGTAAAAAAACTTAAAACAAGAAAAACAAAGCCCAAGCCTATAATACTTACCCAAAGTGATTTCTGTTTATAAAATCGCTGAATCAAACCCAGCAAAGCATCAAGTGCTAAAGCCAGGAGGGATGCCGGAATAGCTCCCGCAAGGATCATGTTTGTGTTGTTCAATGAAATGCCGCGAAAAATAAACTCTCCAAGGCCTCCTGCCGCGATTAGCGCACAAAGTGTAGCTACTCCTACGTTTATTACAGCGGAAGTACGGATACCTGCAAGAATAATTGGAAAGGCGAGTGGTAGCTCAACAAACCTCATCAATTGTGCCTGTGTCATACCCATTCCTACTGACGCTTCCTTGATCGATGGTTCTATTCCTTTTATTCCTGTATAAGTGTTTCTCACGATGGGTAATAGGGCATAGAGAAACAGTGCTATTATTGCCGGAGTGGTTCCAATACCTACGATTGGTAAAAGGAAGCCAAGTAGTGCAAGGCTCGGAATGGTTTGAATAACACCTACGAATCCCAGTGTGACCGATGCGATCTTTTCTATTCGCGTAATTAAGATACCAATTAGGATGCCAATCACCGAAGCAATCAACATCGAAACAATGGTGAGCTTTAAATGTTGAACCGTCTGATCCACCACTTCATTCCAATGTGATATGATAAACTCCCACAAACTCATAGGTGATAAGTGCCTAGGATTTCAGCCAATCTATTTTGCTTTTCCTTTTTGGTTACGTCCTCATCCTTCAGGAATTCTATAACTGATTTATTATCAATCTTCTGATTTTGTAAGAATAAAACCAGCCGATCCTTTTGCAGGAATGAGCTCACAAAATCATTTGCTGGCTGGGACAGTAGTTCCGAAGGGGTGCCGATTTGTTGAATTTTGCCTTTATCCAACAGGACAATTCGATCACCTATTTTAAAAGCTTCCTGGACGTCATGGGTAACCATAATAATAGTCTTCCCCTTCAAAAGTGGAATACTGAGGAAATCATCCTGCAATTCATTTCGTGTGATATTGTCCAAAGCGCTGAATGGTTCATCCATCAATATCAAGTCAGGATCATTAGCTAAGGCTCGAGCTATGCCAACTCGTTGCTGTTGACCACCGCTTAGCTGATATGGAAACTTGGAGAGTAGATCCATTGCGAGTCCGGTCAATTCCATCAACTCGTTGAGCTTATCAGGAGAAAGCGACTTCTCATCAATTTGATTTACCAATGAAATGTTCTGTTTGATTGTCAAATGGGGTAGCAGACCCACATCCTGA
Source organism: Ekhidna algicida (assembly GCF_051379705.1). Lineage (GTDB taxonomy): Bacteria > Bacteroidota > Bacteroidia > Cytophagales > Cyclobacteriaceae > Ekhidna. The sequence continues at coordinate 3,939,957 of NZ_CP179868.1, forward strand.
ATGACATAACCAATATTTCTGCGGAGGATGTGCTTTTCAACAGACGTATTGGATTTTCCACCAATTTCAATCATGCCGGAATCAGGCTCGATCAACCGATTGATGAGTTTGAGCAGAGTTGTTTTGCCACATCCGCTAGGTCCTAAAAGAACAATCGTTTCTGAAGATTGAATCTCAAGCGAAATACCTTTCAAGACAGGCTTTTCGCCATATGACTTATGGATATCTGTTAGTTTTAGAGATTCGATAAGGATAGTTTTTACCTATCTTAAACTTAATCAATCTACTGATTAAACCCTCTTAACTTGATTTTGGTGAGTTTCCGCTTTGTATCGAGCGGGAAGTCTCCTTTCATCATCCAGTCGTAGAAACTAGGTTCTTTCTGAAGAATCTCAGTCACTAGTTTTCCTCGATGCTTGCCAAAATTGAAGACTTCTTTACCGTCCTTATAAATCATTCGTCCGGCAAAGTCTACACGGGACGAGGTGGTGAGATCATGGAGAACTTCCATGTCATTTTCGATGGTAGCCAGTTTTTTACCAAGCATGTCAAAGGCATCCTGTCCTTCGTACTTTTCAATCTGAGAGACCAAAACTTCATGTGTTGCTTTTGTATCGGCCAGCGCACTGTGGGCATTTTCTAAATCTTTGCCACAGTAGAATTTATAGGCAGCAGTCAGGTTTCGCTTCTCCATTAAATGGAAGATTTTTTGTGCATCTACAATCTTTCGTTGCTCGGTATCAAAATCCACGTTAGCTCGTAGAAACTCTTCTACTAACATGGGAACATCAAAGCCTAATACATTGAAGCCGGACAAGTCACAACCCTCTAGGTATTGAGCTAATGATTTAGCAACCTGTGCAAACGTTGGTTCATCTTTTACATCTTCATCATAAATTCCATGAATCAGACTTGTTTCATGCGGAATTGGAATCGTAGGATTGATCTTACGACATTTTTCCTCAACTGACCCATCCGGCATAATTTTTACCATGGCCATTTCAACGATTCGGTCCTGCGAAATTGTAGTTCCAGTAGTTTCCAGATCGAAGACTACCAAGGGATTTTTAAGATTCAGTTTGAACAAAATGATGTGTTTAAAAAGGTAAGAGATCAAAGATAGTATAAAGCACCAAAGGGACTAAAAATTCGTTGTGGATAAGTGGGGAGAAAATGTGGAATACTAAAGCGTTTGGTGAGTGGTGTCAAGCTAAGTTTGCATGACCAATCAAAACCTAATTAATAACACCCTGAATGGAAGGAGCCAAGCAATCATCTACTACATCTGCAAAAAGCCGTCGAATTGGTCTTTCTACCGTCACTGAACACTTAGGCAAACTTCCACCTCAGGCAGTTGAAATCGAAGAAGCAGTTTTGGGTGCATTGATGCTGGAGCGTGATGCACTCTCCAATGTGATTGATATTTTACATTCCAAAAGCTTCTACAAAGATTCCCATCAGGAAATTTATGCTGCGATTGTTTCACTGTTTAACGATAGCCAGCCTATAGATATAAAGACGGTCACACACCAACTTCGAAAAGAAGCAAAACTGGAAGTCGTTGGTGGTGCACATTTTGTCGCTGAGCTCACCACGAAAGTAAACTCCGCTGCAAACATTGAGTATCACGCAAGAATCATAGCCGAGCAATCGATCAAGCGCGAATTGATTCGAATTTCGTCAGAGATTCAAAAAGATGCATATGAAGACACAATAGACGTCTTCAAGTTATTGGACCGAGCAGAGCAATCACTTTTCGATGTGTCGGAATCACACATTCGAAAAAATTACGATAAAATGAGCTCGCTGATGCATCAGGCAATCGACGAGATTCAAATAAGAAAAGACCGTAAGGATGGTTTGACCGGAGTGCCTAGTGGGTTTTCTGCATTGGACAGAGTCACATCAGGTTGGCAGCCTTCAGATCTAGTCATTATTGCTGCAAGGCCAGGTATGGGTAAAACGGCATTCGTGGTTTCTGCACTTCGAAATGCAGCCATTGACTTCAATACACCAGTAGCCATCTTCTCGCTGGAGATGTCTTCTGTTCAACTGGTCAATCGTTTGATTTCTGCAGAAGCAGAGTTGCCAAGTGAAAAAATTAAGAAAGGAGATCTGGCCGACTATGAGTGGGAGCAGATGATCCACAAGACCCGAAAACTGTCCGAAGCGCCAATCTTCATAGATGATACACCAGCCCTGAGTATTCTGGAGCTTCGTGCCAAATGTCGAAGACTCGCTGCACAACATGGTGTGAAGCTTATCATCATTGATTATTTACAGCTAATGAGTGGTGACAGTAGTAAAGGAGGTGGAAATAGGGAACAAGAGATTGCTTCCATATCAAGAGCTCTAAAAGGAATTGCCAAGGAACTAGAAGTACCTGTATTAGCACTTTCTCAGTTGAGCAGGGCAGTGGAAACCAGAGGAGGAGATAAGCGTCCTCAACTTTCAGATTTGAGAGAATCAGGATCGATAGAGCAAGATGCAGATATGGTAATGTTCCTTTATCGACCAGAATACTACGGTCTAGATACCGATGAGTCTGGTATGCCTTTGCAAGGACTTGGAGAAGTAATTATTGCCAAGCACAGAAATGGATCCCTCGACACTGTCAATCTTAAATTCATTGGCAAGTTCACGAAGTTTACAGACTGGGATGGCGATCAAGGGAATGGCTTTGGATCATTTCCATCCTCAGGTCCATCCAACTCTGACTTTACTATCACATTACCAAGCAAAGCCAACGACGAGGGAGAAGGAGATGATGAGACTCCTTTCTAATAATTAGCCGAAATACATAATTAATTCTAAATCAGATCGCTACATCAACCATGCAAGCAGTCACTATTACTCAAGAATCAGAACCCATTCAATTAACCTCGTTGACAAAACCGGAAATCTCGGGAGACGAGTGTCTGATCAAACTAAAAGCTGCGGCTCTAAATCGAAGAGATCAATGGATAAGAAAAGGTATGTATCCGGGGATTAAGCCAGGAACTGTTCTTGGATCGGATGGCTGTGGGATCGTTGAAAATGGTCCGAATGAGTGGGTAGGAAAAGAAGTAATCATCAATCCCAATGTAGATTGGGGAGATAACCCTGAAGTTCAGTCTGACCAATACTCCGTACTTGGCATGCCGACTAATGGAACTCTAGCAGAACACATCAAGGTACCCGCTCATCGATTGCATGAAAAACCATCACATTTGACTGATGAAGAAGCAGCGGCTTTACCTCTTGCTGGACTTACTGCATTTAGAGCTACAATCAAAAAAGGAGCATCAAAAGCGGGGAAAAGGGTACTTGTTACGGGTGCCGGAGGTGGAGTAAGCCAATTTGCCATTGCTTTTGCAGTTTTCAGTGGAGCCGAAGTATATGTAACCAGTGGCAGTGATGAGAAGATTGAGAAAGTGAAAAAGATGGGCGTGAAAGAGGGATTTAATTATCGAGACGAAAAGTGGTTTAAGTCTGCTGCAGATGTAGGAGGATTCGATTCTATCATCGATAGTGCAGGAGGTAATCAATTGAATAATTACTTAAAAGTCATCAAGCCGGCTGGGCGGATTGTGATGTATGGAAGTACCACAGGACATCCTGAGAAACTTGATGTATTTCGATTATTCTGGTCACAAGCGCAAATCATGGGATCCACTATGGGTAGTGATCAGGAGTTTGTTGAGATGGTAGAATATGTTAATAAAAACCAGATCAAACCTACTGTCGACAAGGTATTTGAATTGAGTAATTACCTTCAGGCATTTGATAGATTTATGGATCCTGATTCATTTGGCAAGATTGTGATCCGCTTCTAAATTTTATTTGTATTTATCGTTAAGCCCGACTTTGTCCATAATCATTGGTATAATTTTATCCAGACGTTTTTGCTTGGTCTCTGCTCTTTTGGCCTCCTCAATGTATTCTGCATACTCCCTTTTGCAAGAGTGTGAAAGCGATTCGAACGTTTCTGAAAGTTGACTGTCAGAGGCTAGAGCTTCTTTCAATACATCAGGGATAGTCAGTGGCTTTTTTTCTGGCTTCAGCTCTTTGCCGTCCTTTTGATTTTGAATGGCTTCATTGATGTAGGAGAGCACCAGCTTATCATCTATATCGTCAATGGATTCAAATCTCCATTGCCGCAAACCTTTAGTCTTACCTTCTTGAGCATTGATAAGGACATCAGCTTTGTCTTGAAGAAATACCCCGTTAAAAAACCAGATACCGACATAAGCTTTAAAAGCACCAATACCGACTACATTTTTGTTTTTCAAACAATAAGTTGGGATACCCCATTTCATTTTTTCTTCTAGCTCTGTGGAAAGAAGGATGAATTGAAGTTTTTTCAGAATATCTAAATGATCTGGGACAGACTCGAAATATTCGTGAGGTGAATTGGCCATTTTCATGTTTTGAAATTAGCCAATCATTTCAAAACATAATCTTTTGTAAGATGGAATTTACAGTTCTTCTGAACCGTCGCTCATAGATTTGAAGGTTCTTCTTTCTTGAAATTCCTCAGGATTGTTGTTCATCTTTTTGAACTGATTAAATGAGCTCGTTACCCATACAACCAATGCAATAGCTATAGTTAAAATCCCTATTATCAATATTTCCATACTGTTCTTGTCGAATTGATTTATAAATGCTTAACCAATAGCAATGGCAATTGTTCAGATATTTTAATCTTTATCAATCTGAAAATTCTGATAAGCAGACTTCAATTCACCAAGTGCCTTTTGATCACTTTGATCATTAGCTAAGGCAATTCCTTTTTGGAAAACGGCATCTGCCTTTTTCCAAAGCTCCTCCTCCCAGAGTAAGTGTGCTGCCTTGAAATATGAGGGTAGGTATTCGGGATGCTCGCTTAAAATGGCTTGAAGCAATGCAAGTGACTTGCTGGGTTCTACTTCGTAATATTCCATCGCCAGCGCATATTTATTGAAAGGGTTGGAGGGTTCTTCCGCTATGTACTTTTTCAATAATTCGATTCTGGCCGCATTCATAGTGCGAATTTAGCAATGCTAAACTTACCTGCGAATCGCTTTAGGAAGCTGTTCATCTGTACGGCTTATTTCAGAAGAAATGCCAAAGAGCTGAAGCATCACCTTTGCAGCACTTCGAATCATAAGCTTATCTGAAATAACATAAACTTTAAAGATTTGATCTTTGTGCCTTTGGATAGCATTATACCATTCTTTTCTCGCCTGAAGCTCAAAACCTGTCATATCAGAACAGTCCCAAACAAATTCAAATGATCCGGTCGGATTTTCCCCTATGTAGTTAGACCAGGCATTTGAACCTGCCTTGGAGGTTGCCTGACTAAATTTCCCTTTAAACTTGAAATATAAACAGTCATTATTGGTGTCAGTGTTTTTTACAATTTGAATATCTAGATCTGGTGAAATGAAGTTCATGGTGGCGCAAATAAGTTGTTTGTGAATATACAAAATCAATAATATTATTCACAGCGGATCATTTAGAAAAACATTTTTATTCATTCTTATTCATCACATTAAATCTCATAGAGTTGCTTTAAGTTTATCGCATGAAATTTATTTGCTCTTTGCTCTTCTTTGCTACGATTTATACTGTAAGTGGACAGGGTAACCCTGACGATTTCTATTATGAGATTCCTGATGTCCCTGAAAAATATTCGGAAGGTACCGTTGCTGCCAGAGTTGTCGATGGATTAGGCTTTAGATATTATTGGGCGACCGAAGGACTAAGGCCCGCAGACTTAGCCTTTAGACCAAGTGAGGAAGCCAGAACCATTGAAGAAACCATCGATCACGTTGTTGTTTTGACTCAGATACTTTTGGAGGCTGTCAATGAGAGGCCTTTTGCTGGTATTGAATTGGGTGGGATGACATATGAAGAAAAACGATCTCTGACACTTGAAAACATACGTAAGTCAAGCGTAAAGCTAAAGAGTTCTTTCGCTGAGGATTTAGAGAGGTATGATATGATCTTTTCTTCTGGCAGTGAATTTCCATTTTGGAACTTACTCAATGGGCCAATCGCTGACGCAATCAATCATGTGGGACAGATCATTTCAATCAGACGTACAAATGGAAATCCTTACAATCAAAACATCAGTGTGCTTAGTGGTAAGGTGAAAAATTAAGCTTCGCTTATAATGTGATTGATAATAAGTTCGGCATGTTCTCTGGAGTTCTCAATAAACCAGGCGTTGGTTTTCAATCCTCCGCAAATAACGCCTGCAAGGTAAGCTCCCGATACGTTTGTCTCCATTGTTTTTTCATCATAAATAGGCGTTTTAAATTCATCATTACCTATCTGAATTCCAATACTTTCAAGAAATGAAAAATCGGGCTGATAACCTGTCATGGCAAGCACAAAATCATTTGGAATGGTTATGTCTCCTTCAGGAGTATTTACTTGCACCTCAAGCTTATTAATGTGAGTGATGTTGCTGTTGAAGTATGCTTTAATGGAGCCTTCTTTAATTCGATTGTCAATATCCGGACGAACCCAATATTTAACTCTTGGATTAATCTCTTCCTCTCGAATGACCATTGTTACACTTTTAGCACCCTTTCGGTAAACTTCAAGCGCAACATCAACTGAAGAATTAGCCGCACCAACTACTATCACGTTCATGTCATAATATGGATGGGGTTCATCGTAGTAGTGCTTTACTTTAGGTGAATCCTCGCCGGGGACATTCAGCAAGTAGGGGAGGTCATAAAACCCTGTTGCAATGATAAGATTGTTTGCAAGGTAGGTTTGCTTGCTCGACTTAATCTCAAAGACATCATTTTGCTTGTTTACATGCTCAATTTGTTCATAAAGTCTTGTATTTAGCTTCCACGAGGAGGCAACACGGCGATAATATTCCAACGCTTCAGATCTGGTTGGTTTTGGATTATGAGAAATGAAAGGCACCTCTCCAATTTCCAGTCTGTCTGAAGTTGAAAAGAATGTCATATTGCTCGGATAGTGATACAGTGAATTCACCAAACAACCTTTATCTACAATGACATATGAGAGACCAGTCTTTTTTGCTTCTATGCCGCTAGCAAGACCAATAGGACCTGCACCTATGATCAAAACATCTACAACTTCACTCATTTATTTGGAGGTGGCTTTTGTTAATTCTAATTGCATGAAATTACTGTGAAATTACCATTCACCGTGTTTCCGATATCAAATGTTGCATCCATACGTCCTGTTACTTCAGTCTCTGAAACGGTCAAGATTTCTACAGCTCCAACCATAGCTATACTATTAGAAGGGAATCCATCGCCTGAATTAGGATTGACCAAATTGACGGTAATTGCGTCCGGGGGACTTACATTAAATGATAAATCATACACCCCAACCTTTTTCGATAGCATTACCGAAACTAACACTGACTCATTGCTGGAGATATCGCAGATTTCGCCGCTCTCTGTGCTATCGTAAATTCTCATTAATATTTCCTCTTCTTGAGAAAACTCGCTGTAAAAGCCTCCTTTACTGGTAAAGCTTATCCCATCAATGGTTCCCTGAAGATTTTGATCGATAAAAGAAAAGGAAGGACTTGTTTCAGCATCACTACTACATGAGCTAATAAGAATAATTGAAATAACACCAAGAGTGAGTAGGCCTGATTTGAACTTGTTTTTCATTACAATGAGTTTTTCGCAAATCTATACGATGAATCATTTATCGATCAGTTTTGAGATAAATAACTCTCCAATTGGAGTAACAAAGTCAAATAATTGAAAATTCCCTTCTTCATCACCTTTGTTCATCGTCAATGCAATCACTAGCTTATACTCTGGGTAAACCACTAAAAGTGCTTGCCCTCCCAGTGCCATTCCACCATGATGTATAACTTCGACCTCTTGAAGACCTTTAAAATATCGTTTTGAAAAACCATGACGCCAGCCCAACGCATAGTTTTGTTCATTGATCGAGCCATCGCTTAATCGCTGTGGAGAAGTAATAAGTTCAATGGTCTGCAAATTCAAAAAACTGTTATTAAAAAGTGCACTTCCCGCTCGAACCAAGTCAGAAGGTGTAGACATGAATCCACCTCCTGCCCATTTATTACTAAGGTTTACGGCAAATGATTCTCGATACATTCGACCCTGTACTTCATAAGGCACAGCTTTGGTCGGAGATCTAAGGTCCTTGTAATCCGGACTGGTTTTGTTCATATGTAAGGGTTGGAATACTTCCCCTTGCATGTAGCGAAGGAACCCTTCGGATGAAACATTTTCCATCGCTAAGCTAAGCGCGGTAAAATTGAATGAGCTATAAGCGAAATTAGTCCCTGATTTGAATTGCAATTCATCTGACTCAAACTCCAATACACTTTCTTCAATGCTTTCAAACTGTTTGTTTCTGTAATATTCCCAAATTGGAAAGCAAAAACACACACCATAGTTTCGAATTCCTGATTGATGCGATGCGAGTTGACGAATAGAGATGTTGGGTTTACTGTCGAAGCGGCCGGTATAGAATTGAATAGATGAATCTGGATTCACTTTTCCCTCTTGGATTAGCTTGCCCAATCCCAAAGAAGTCAGCGCTTTTGAGGTACTCCCAATGCGATACTGCGTATTGGTATCAGCCGGAATCATTCTGGTCAGGCTCTGAAATCCCACGGCATAGGTCCACACGATTCTGCCGTTGATCATTGCGGCAACAGAGATTGAAGGCGATTTGCTTGAGTGGTGTATGCTGTCCGTGATGTGCTTTGATCTTGTAATCTCTGAGAGATATTTTTCATGCTCGATACCTTCAAAATTTGTCTCGAAAACTTCATTTGGAAGAGTTTCCCAGCCAAAAGAATAGTCGAAAACTGGTTGAAAAAGCCCATAGATAACCGATCCCAGACCAATGAGTCCGAGTATGCAAAGAGACTTTTTCATGGTTATACTTTTAGTCGTTCTGATTTAACAAATTCGAAACCCTTGTAGAGAAGGATGATTTCAATGATAGTCGCTGGAACCAGCATCATGTACCCAAGAAAGAATAAGATGACAACAGCAAAGAAGAATCCCGATACAATCTCCAGAATACCGGCAATTTTAGCCAATTGCCCCATTCCATCTTGAAGCCTCATTAGACCAATACCGAAAACGATGGTCAACGCCCCATAGGAAATAGATTCACCTGCTCCCAAAGTTATAAGGTTTGCTTCACTCATATCGTAGTAAATCGTGAAGATGTCAAAGAAGGTCCATACAGCGAATAAACCAACAAGAAGAAAAGAAGCGATTTTGAGGAGATAGTTGGAGAAGTAATCTCCAAGCTTTACAAAGCCGAATAGAAAAAAGGTGTAGAAAATGAAGTAAAATACTTTTGAAGTGATATAGAAGGGTATTTCTTCTACCTCATAGAAGTTCTCAAACCTTGCATATTCGAGCACAGCATCTAAAAAACCCAAAACGAAGTAGGCTATTCCTGAAATCCAAGCAATCTGAAGCCATATCTCTAATGATCTAAGATAATTGCCTGATTTATTGGCTTCAACGGTGTTTTTGAAGTTTTCAAAATCTTCATTCAATGCGGATAGCAAGATTTTGATTGTAGATGTTCTGGGTGTCACTTCTCCCGACTCAATGCGCTGTATCGTTCGAACGCTAACATTGCAAGCTTCTACAAGCTCTTCCTGAGTAAGACTTTTTTGTTGTCTTAGCTCAGTCAATCGTTTACCAAGTTCAGGTTGTCTCATGTCTTCCATTCTTTTTTTTGGAGCAATTCTAGGCACAATGGTATACGCTCCACAAGAAAACTCACAGCAATATACCCGTCATTTACCCGTCATATTATGATAGAACAGATTATCAGCTATAGCACTATTCTGAAAGCCGTTAATTAATAGCATAAATCTTACATAATCGATACTTTTTTTTAAGTTGATAATTCTTGGTATTCCGCTATCGCACCGCCTTCATTTACAAAGCTTTAAGAGTGTAAATGACTTTCAGAGTTCTCCATTAATTAATTTTTTACTTTAATAAGTAAATATTAAACCAATGATTATAAGGATTTTAAAGTACTATTATTAAAGAAATTCAAGTTTTTAGTACTTAGCTATACGATTTTTGGATAATGAAAACCTAAAAGGGTCAAATCTTTTCGACGCTTGTTTGAGAGCTAAAACCATTACAGGAGAAAGTATTTTCACACAGAGATCTGCAATAAATAAAAGGTTGTTAAAGAAAATGGCTTTTGAAAATTCAGGAAAAGGCTGGATTTAAAGCTTCCCAAATTCACCATAATTACTAACTTCGAGGTTCAAAAAAATAAGGAGTTGAACCGTTTCGCTTCTTGGTTGTTTCTTATAAAAAACACTCGATAGATAAATGAAAATATTAGTTTGTATTACGCATGTGCCGGATACCACTTCGCGCATTGCATTTACTGATGGAGATACGAAGTTTGATAAAAACGGAGTTCAATTCATAATAGGACCTTACGATGATTATGCTTTAGCCAGAGCTGTGGAGTTGAAAGAGCAGTCAGGTGGGAGTATTACCGTACTAAACGTTGGTGAAGCTGAAACTGAACCTACAATTAGAAAAGCCTTAGCAATCGGAGCAGATGATGCCATTCGGATAAATGCTTTTCCTGAAGATGGTTTGTTTGTTGCAAAACAAATCGCAGCGGTCGCTAAGGATGGAGGTTATGATTTGATACTGATGGGTAGAGAGTCAATTGATTTTAACGGAGGTCAGGTGCACGGTATGGTAGGAGAGCTATTGGGCATTCCTTCTGTTTCTCCAGTGATGACCTTGGATATAGAAGGAGATTCTGCTAAAATTTCCAGGGAGATAGAAGGAGGAAAAGAATACATGGAGTTACCACTTCCATTTGTGGCAGGCTGTCAAGAGCCTATTGCTGAGTGGAAAATTCCAAATATGAGAGGAATAATGAGTGCGCGTACCAAGCCATTGGAAGTAAAAGATCCAACAGCAGATGCGGCCAATACCAAGGTTAGCAAATTTGAATTGCCACCTGCAAAAGGAGATGTGAAGTTGATAGATCCTGAAAACATGGATGAACTAGTTAATTTATTGAAAAACGAAGCAAAAGTTATATAAGATGGCAGCACTAGCATTTGTAGAAACCGACGAAGGAAAAGTAAAAAAATCATCTCTGGAAGCTGTCAGCTATGCGCAGGCTGCTGGTGGTGATGTCACAGCAATCGTATTTGGCCCAGTTTCAGATATGGATGAGATAGGAAAGGCCGGAGCCAGCAAAGTGCTTCATGTCACTGATGAAAAACTAGCTACTCCTAATATTATGGCCTATGCTTCAGCAATTGCCGAGGCAATGAATCAAGAAGGCTCCGACCTTCTTGTCTTAGCAAAGAGCTCATTAGGAGACCCGGTATCAGCAAGAGTATCAATCAAAGTTGATGCTGCACTTGCATCCAACGTAGCAGACTTGCCTGATTCAGCTGGTGGTTATTCAGTTAAGAAAAGCATTTACACGGGAAAAGCATTCGCTAACACAAGTCTAGAAGGAGATAAGAAGATTATCATTATCAAGAAAAATGCGATTGCAATCAAAGAAGATGGAGGATCAGCCGAGGTTGTTTCATTTAGTCCAACCACAAATGACACAGATTTTACTGTGAAAACCATCAAAGTTGAAAAGGCTGAAGGTGACATATTGCTACCAGAAGCTGATTTGGTTGTTTCCGGAGGTAGAGGGCTAAAAGGTCCTGAAAACTGGGGAATGATTGAGGATTTAGCAAAAACATTAGGAGCTGCAACAGGATGTAGTAAACCGGTTTCGGATATGGACTGGAGGCCTCACCACGAACACGTAGGCCAAACAGGCATCAAAGTAAGTCCGTCTCTGTATATTGCTATTGGAATCTCAGGAGCAATTCAGCATTTAGCTGGAGTAAACTCGTCAAAATACATCCTTGTGATCAATAAAGATTCAGAAGCACCTTTTTTCAAAGCTGCTGATTATGGTGTTGTAGGAGATGCCTTTGATGTGGTTCCAAAACTTACAGAAGCAATTAAGAAGGCGCAGGGTTAATGGCCGATGATAAAATAAAGCTAGAGATATTGGGGCTGTCTTCGAGTCAGTCCCAATCAGGCTCTTTCGCACTCGTTCTAGGCGAGTCAGATGGTAATAGACGATTACCCATCATAATAGGTATGTTTGAAGCTCAAGCGATTGCAATTGAGATTGAGAAGATTGTCCCTAATCGTCCGATGACTCACGACCTTTTCAAGGCCTTTTCGCACAACTTTGATATCGATGTAAAAGAAGTTTACATCTCAGATTTAAAGGAAGGTGTATTCTTTGCTCGAATTATCTGTGAACACAACGGGAAAGTGTTTGAAATAGATTCACGTCCATCTGATGCCATAGCTATTGGCCTCCGTTTTAATGTTGACTTTTATACCAACGAAAATATCATGACAGAAGCAGGGATTGTATTGACAGATGAATACGAGGAAGAGATAGCTCAAGCCGAACCTGCCAAGTCAGAAAACAAAAGCATTGAAGACCTATCTTCAAGTGAGCTAGAAAAACTGCTTACTGATGCCTTAGATAGAGAAGACTATGAGAAGGCTGCCCGAATTCGGGATGTGCTAAACAAGCGCAACTAACATGGAATACCTGAGAGGAATAGCTGGGTTGATCGGACTGGTGGCCATTGCATGGGCACTTTCCGGCAATAGAAGGCAAGTTGATTTCAGACTGGTTGGAATCGGTATTGCTATTCAAGTGGTGATTGGTTTAATGATAGCTAATGTAGACTTCATCAATCAACTATTTTCCTTGGTTAGCGCTGGTTTTGTCAAGTTTCTAAACTTTGGTCTGAAAGGAGCGGAGTTTCTTTACGGGGATTTAGCTAAAAACAGCGATGCGATTGATGCTAAACATAACCTGGGTTTTCTATTTGTATTTCAAGCCCTTCCTACAGTCATTTTCTTCTCAGCTGTCACCGCAGGATTGTATTATCTTGGTCTACTTCAGAAAATCGTTTATGGATTCGCCTGGCTGATGGCAAAAACTATGAGATTATCCGGAGCAGAAAGCTTATCTGCTGCTGGAAATATATTTCTCGGTCAAACGGAAGCGCCATTATTGGTAAGACCATTTATTGGTAAAATGACCAAATCAGAGCTGAACTGCTTGATGACAGGAGGAATGGCCACAATTGCTGGTAGTGTGCTTGGCGCTTATGTTTCCTTTTTGGGAGGAGGAGATCCTGAACAACAGCAAATTTTCGCTACTTACCTATTGAGTGCCTCAATCATGAATGCTCCTGCAGCAATCGTAATGGCTAAGATATTTCTACCTGAAAATGAACCGGAAAAAATTGATAGTAGCCTGAAAGTAAATAAGGAAAACATTGGCGTTAACCTTGTTGATGCACTTGCGAGTGGAGCATCTGACGGTGTAAAGCTTGCATTAAATATAGCAGGAATGCTATTGGCCTTTATCGCGGTTATTTTTGCTCTTAACTGGATTCTTGTGGATGGAATTGGTGAGTGGACAGGCTTGAATGAATTTGTAATTCAGTCCACAGATGGTGCCTTTGACGGATTTTCACTCCAATATATTCTTGGACAAGTTTTCAGAATTTTTGCATTTATTATGGGGGTAGAATGGTCTGAAACTGTTAAAGTGGGGAGTTTATTAGGTCAAAAAACGGTAATAAATGAGTTTGTTGCATATCTAAGCCTAGCCGATATGAAATCTGCGGGATTGCTTTCCAACAAATCCATCATCATTTCTACGTATGCACTATGCGGATTTGCGAATTTTAGCTCAATAGCAATTCAAATTGGTGGAATTGGTGGAATGGCACCAGAGAGACAAGCTGACCTTTCGAAACTAGGCTTGAGAGCTTTAGTAGCTGCAACATTGGCAACTATGATGACTGCAACCATTGCAGGAGCACTATTTGGATAAAACTTATGAGAAAGATTTACACACTTCTATGTATTTTTTCAATTGTCACTTTCAGCGGATGCGGTAGTGACGATGCACCTGCAGTTTCTGCAGAAGAGCAACTCGAAATCGACCTTGAAATAATAGATGACTATCTGGACGATAACAACATCAATGCACAGATTCATGAATCTGAAATTCGGTATGTTATGAATCGGATAGGTGATGGTGAGTCACCAGCAATTGGAAATGAATTAATGGTCAAATTTGAAAGCTACTACCTAGATGGAGTGAATGCTGGGAGCGATACCATCGGGTTTTCAGTTCAATTAACAGAGACCATTATTGAAGCTTGGCAATTGATAGTGCCAGAAATGAAAGAAGGTGGTAAAATCACATTCTACCCGCCTTCTGGCTACTTGTTTGGACCAACAGGACTTGGCAGTACCATTCCTCCCAATGCAATAATTGTTTATGAGATAGAGCTGATAGCTATTGTAAATAGTGATAATGAGCGATTCGCTTTAGAAGAAGACATCATTGATGAGTATTTGCTTGAAAGCAATATCGAGGCAGAAATTCATCCTTCTGGTATCAGGTATGAACTTTTAGAGGAGGGTACTGGAGATTCACCTACAATCAGTGATAATGTGCTGGTAGTATATGAAGGGACGTTCCTTAACGGCCAAATTTTTGATGTAACCAATACAGGAGCATCAATCATTCTTTCCAGAGTTATTGAATCTTGGCAGATTATGTTGCCAATAATGAAAGAGGGCGGCAGAATTAAATTCTATGCACCCTCATCATATTGTTATGGAACTGGTGGTTTTCAATCAATTTCTCCAAACACTATTCTTGCATTTGAAATCGAGCTTATTGAAGTTCGTAGTTAATTCAATGTGATATTCACTTCGTATCCTTTTACCGAAATTCGGATAGGATTATCTGACTTTGATTTAGAATGTACTTCAACTTCTAGCTGATCACCGTCCTTGATATATCTTCTGACGTCCACATCAGATTTATCATAATTCACTTCCCCATATTTAATGTTGGTGGATAAAATGAAAGATGAATTACCAATTCCGATTGCAGTATCAATGTATTTGCCATCAATAGAAATTTTTGACACCTTTTTTCCCAGCTCATCAATTTCAATTTTGTCTTCATATGCATTTAGGGATATGCTTCCCTCCAAAACATCGATAGTATGTTTCCCATATTTGGAATTCTTACTTTGGAAAGAACCCAGAGTACCAATGGTTGTCTCGTCTTCATAGGATTGTTCAAACTTGATGGACCTGGCTTTTCCGAACTCATATTTACTGTATTTGCTGTTTTCTGATTCCATTTTTCCAAGCTCTTCAGCTTCTATGTCCATTTCGTAACATTCAAATGAAGCCACATTGAGTTTTCCTGAAATATTAATTTCACCATATTTGAAATTTCCTTTAAATTCCTCAATGGAGCCTATTTCAAAATCTGATTCATAAGAGATCGCATCTACTTTCCCGACTTTTTCGAATTCCAGGTCGGAGTATTTGGCGTTTAACTCAAGTGAACCTAGCGAATAAATATCAAGCTCCTGCTCATAGATTTCCATATCCCCATTCTCCAGGCTTTTAATGCTGGCAGAGCCATACTTCAAGTTCATTTTAGCTGTCTTGATTGTCCCAGCCTCCAGATCGCCGGAATATTGATCAAACTCTATCTCATTGAAGCTACCAAATAAGCGTACGTCTTCGTATGAATTTGATATGATGTATTTATTGGTTCCGGGTGCTTTGATCTTATAGACTATTTTCAATTCCTTGCCGCCATAGGATATATTTATCCCAATGCTTTTACCACCGATTTGTACACGATTGGGAATATCCATATCAGTATCTATTTTTAATTCACCAGTTCGTTGAGAGATATTGTCCTTAACTCGCTGTTCAAATTCATCAAGAAACACTTCCATTTTATTGGTCATTTTTCCATCAAAACGGATGGAGGCTTCTATTTCGACTTCATTTTTATCCCAAGTTTCAACAAGCAGCTCCGTATGTTTTGCTTCAATGTTGATAACATCCGAAGCAGTCACTGTTGTTTTTACAGTCGCTGTGCGAGTTTCACCATCATTGTTTGCATATAAGAGAAATGCAAGACTATAGGCTAACGCTATTAGTATTAGTTTCTTCATCGTTATTGAATTTATTTGTCCTTTTTATTTCTAGTTCTAGTTTTTTTAGCAATCGTATTTTCTTTTCATAGCAGTCAATTAAGACGCCTACAAGCTGATCTTCATTGATCTTGCCAATGTCATTTCTGTATAGTTTGTTAATCTCTTCCAGAGTATTAAGCTCATCAAAAATCCACGTAAAATCTTCTTGCGACCTTGCCTGACTTATTTCAATGCTTGATTCAAGCTCACTGATCTGAATCAAATATGAATCTTCTATTGATTTGTACTCCTCGGATATATCACCAAGTGATGCGAGCTCGTCCATCTGGCTTTGTAGTGAGATATTGTGAAGCAAAAGTCCAATTGACGTAGCTATGAAAATAGCAGCAGCGGCTTTCCACCAAGAAAATTTCTTTTCTTGTTTCCAATCCTTTTGAATTTCATCCCACAATTCTGCAGGTGGTGAATCCAAATCCAGTTGATCTTTTCGCTTCTTTATCAGTTCTTCAATATTCATAGTGATGTTGAAGTTTAGTTTTTAGTAATTTTTTAGCATGTCTAAACTGTGTCTTCGAGGTAGACTCAGAGATGTCCAGTTTTTCAGCGATTTCTTTATGCTTAAAACCTTCCAGTAAATGCAAGCACAATACTGTTCTACACCCATCAGGCAACTCCTTGATTGCGTTATGCAGCGTTTTATCATCAATAACCGAATCATCGATTTCGCTGCTTTCCGCTTCTTCTTGAGTTTCAATGTCCTCAAAGTAATATTTCTTCTTTCGAGCATATTCCAGTCCTTTATTGACAACTATCCGTTTCAGCCACCCGCCAAAAGCCTTTGGATCTTCCAGATCATCAATCTTCTTGAAGGCCTTAACAAACGCTTCTTGCAATAGATCTTTGGCTAATTCAGCGTCATTCGTCATTCTTGTTAGCGTACTGTACATGGCTTTAGAATAGCTATTGTATAAGTTGAAAGCCGCCAGCTCATTCCCTTTTTTCAGTTGATTTATCCAGACTATTTGAGTTTCGGTCACGGTTTGTTGGCGTTTTCTATTGGTAGGATGGAATGGATGGACAAAGGTTGTATGAAGTTAATTTTTTTTGGACATAAAAAAACCCTGACTGAAAAGCCAGGGTCTTCATTTAAACAGTTAGAACTGCCTATTTGTAATTGTCATTCTGCTTAGGAGCTCCTGCCATGATATCGTCACTTGCAAACTCCTCAAATTTCTTGAAGTTGTCTACGAAGCGAGATGCAAGATCATTGGCTTTTTTGTAAAAGGCATTATCATCTTTCCATGTTTCTCTTGGGCTTAAAATTTCACTTGGCACATCCGGACATGTAGTTGGTATCTCAGCGCCAAAAATAGAGTGCTTTCTATACCCAACATTTTCCAGTTTGCCATTAAGTGCAGCCGTAATCATAGCTCGAGTATATTTCAAGCTAATTCTGTTGCCAACTCCGTAAGGACCACCCGTCCAGCCTGTATTGATTAGCCATACATTTACGTCATACTTATCCATCTTTTCACCTAACATTTCAGCATACTTGGTTGGATGAAGAGGAAGAAATGGAGCTCCAAAACATGCTGAGAATACTGGCTCTGGTTCGGTTACTCCAGCTTCTGTTCCGGCTACTTTAGAGGTATATCCTGAGATGAAGTGGTACATGGCCTGACCTTTGCTCAATCGTTGGATAGGAGGGATTACGCCAAAGGCATCACATGTAAGGAAGAAAATGTTTTTAGGAATACCACCAATCGATGGTTCCATAGCATTTCTGATGTGATGAAGTGGATATGAAGCTCTAGTATTTTCAGTTACTGATGAGTTTTCATAATCTACTTCTCTTGTACCATCTTTAAATCTTGTGTTCTCAAGAATAGCTCCGTATTGGATTGCTTTATAAATGTCCGGTTCCTTTTCTTCAGTCAGGTCTATCACCTTCGCGTAACATCCGCCTTCGAAGTTGAATACATTCTTTTCTGTCCAGCCGTGCTCATCGTCTCCAATCAATAGTCTGTTAGGATCTGCTGAGAGTGTGGTCTTGCCTGTACCGGACAAGCCGAAGAAAATTGCAGTGTCTTTCTCTTCAATACCCATATTTGCTGAGCAATGCATACTTAGTACGTTTTGCTCATGTGGTAGCATGTAATTGAGTACTGAGAAAATCCCTTTTTTCATTTCACCTGAATAAGCGGTGCCTCCAATTAGAATCATCCGCTTAGTGAAATTTATAATCGCAAAGTTTGACTGGCGTGTGCCATCTACTTCAGGATCGGCCTGGAATTCGGGAACGCAAAGAATGGTAAAGTTAGGTTCAAAGTCTTTGACCTTATATGCTTCTGGTCTGAGGAACATGTTGTAAGCAAACAGATTGTGCCATGCCATGGTGTTAATTACTCGCACTCTTAGCCTATGCGTCTTGTCTGCTCCAGCATACGCTTCTCGCACATATACATTCTTGTCTTCAACAAAATTGACCATTTTTTGGTAGAGCTTGTCAAAGTTTTCTTCTGTAAAAGGGATATTAATATTACCCCACCATACTGAATCTTCAGTATTCGAATCTTTGACTACAAATCTGTCTTTGGGAGAGCGTCCTGTAAACTTCCCGGTATCACACATCAAGGCGCCAGTAGATGTCAAAACACCTTCACCGCTTTTTAGTGTTTCCTCAATGAGTTCCGATTGACTCAGATTCCAATGAGCTTCTTTTACTTTGATTCCTAAATCTGAAAGATCGCTTTTGCTGGATTTTACGCCGTATTCTTGCATTTTTATTTTGTGAGGTTACAAATTAATGTAGATGAGAGAGCCTTAAGAGAAAGCCTTATTAAAAAAGGACTCCTTTACTATCTCAAACGTTTGCGCGAAGTTACTTTAACTCAGCCTTTCTCGAAAAAAGGAGCGACTATTTCTTTCGAAGTTGGCTTAGTTAAAAGACTCACAGTTACTAATGCGAATATAGAAGCTAGCAATGCAGGTATTGCTATCATCTTTGAGTCATAAATAAAGGAGAACCAACCCAGATCGATTGGGTTTTCTGCCGTACTTCTGGTAAATACTTCAATGATAACAACGGATAGCATTCCAGCAAGGATGGAAGCAACTCCACCTTGTTTGGTAACTCTCTTCCAAAAGAAGGTAGCTAAGAGTGGGGGTGCTAAGGCTGCTCCAATCATCGTGTATGAAATAAAGGCCATGGATAAGATCTCCTCAAACTGAGTCATTATCAAATAGGCAATGAATCCTAAAATGACAATTGCACTACGTTGAATAATTAGTTTTGTCTTTTCGGATGCGTTCTTGATATAGTATTTTTCTAAAATGTCCCTTGAGAAGTTAGTCGAGGTTACCATTAAAAAGGTATTTCCGGTGGAGAGAATGATGGCGGCACCCCCAGCAAATAACAGTGAACCTACAAATGCCGGTAATTTTTCAAATCCTATTCTTAGGATAATTTCTTCAGACATTGGTGCATTAACAGAGCCATCAGGCATAAAGAATCGTGGATCGTGCGCATAAATGGCAAAACCAACTACAGCAAGTAGACACATTAGAAACTCAATGCCTACCACACCTATAAACATTCCCATAACAGCTTTCTTTGCTGATTTAGCATCCTTAGCGGATGAAAATTTTTGATAAACGCTGCTTTCACTCAATAATAGAATTAGCGTTGGGAGCATAATGCCAACATACCACATTGGTTCGTGTCCCTCTGTTATGGATAAATGATCGGGACTCACTTCATTGATGGTATTGACCACATTCTCCCAACCTCCAAAGCCACTGATGGCAAAAGGAACAGCTAAGATGATTGCGGTTATCATAATTATACCATTGAAGATATCTATTGAAACAATGGATACCATTCCAGCAAGTGCCGTGAAGGCAATGATGATCAGAAATGTAATTAGAGTCCCTTGTTCAACGGAAATACCTCCTTCAGTCAATATTGAAAGGAATCTGCCACCTCCCTTGAATTGATAGCCTGCAATAATCAAATAAGCAACTATAATGGTAATTGTGCCTAATAGTCTTGCGATAGGAGAGTAGCGTTTCTCGAGAATGTCTGTAAGGGTATATTGAGATATTCTTCGAACTCGAGCCGCAATGAAATAAACGGCAAGTATGCCTATCCATGCTCCAAGTGAAAACCACAACTCTGAAAAACCTACTTGAAATGTTAGCCCGGCTGTGCCAAAAAGACTACCAGAGCCTATCCAGGTCGTAACTAATGTTCCTACCAAGAGGTATACCGGAACGTTTCTACCTGCAACTACAAAGTCCTCTTCGCTTTTGACAGAGCGACTTTTGTAGATGATAATCGCGGCAAGGATGAGGATGTATCCAATGGTTACAACTAGATAAGTCATGTTACTTTTTTAAAATTGTGTGCCAAGATAATGATAAAAATCAGATCATTCTTCAACGCCATTGGTATCATATTTTTCGAGAAATTCCTGGTATGATTCCTTCAGAGACTGTGATACATTGTTCATTAGGTTAACGCTGTAGTATACGCTCAAAGCCATGTTATAATCCTGAAGTTCATTTTTTCTCATTAGTGCCATGCCTATATTCTCAAAAACACTTCCGGCAAATCCTTCAAGAAAATTTTGCATGTGATAAATATCTGCCGCATCCAGCAGGAACTGCGTTTCTATTAAGCTGGTGGAGCTATTGTTTTGGGCAATATCCCATGCACTATGTGTAAACAACTCAAAATCGTAATCGAAGTAAAAGGAATTCACTGTTTCAGGCTGAAGACGTACAATTGAGTCCAAATAGCTCGTATAGATGGCATTCTTAATGAGAACAGAATCGATCTTCTGTAGATTGGTTTGAAATTCCTGAATGATATTTTGACGTACACTTTGGGATTCATCTTCCATATCTATTGAATTCTTGTAAGTACTGAGACCTAAGGCAAGGAGTACTGCAAATACAATTGAGATGAATTCGAATGCTATTTGAGTGAGTGCTTTTTTCTTCATCATTCTAAAATAAAAAAAGCCTCTCAAAATTGAGAGGCTTTAAATATTTACTTTGAAATGTGATTACATCATTCCGCCCATACCACCACCTGGCATTGGAGGCATTGCACCAGCGCCTTCAGCTTCTGGCTCTTCAGCTACTACACACTCGGTAGTCAATAGGAGAGAAGCGATCGAAGAAGCGTTTTCAAGTGCAAGTCTTGTCACCTTAGTAGGATCAATAATACCAGCTTTGAACATGTTGACGTACTCACCGTTTGCAGCGTTGAATCCGTAATCTGCTTTTCCAGCTGCTACTTCATTCACAACTACAGATGCTTCACCGCCAGCATTTTCAACGATTGTTCTTAATGGAGCCTGAATGGCATTTCTTACAATCGTTACTCCAGTGTTTTGATCTTCATTGTCAAGTGTAAGGCCATCAAGCGACTTCATTGCTCTGATAAGAGCAACACCACCACCAGCAACGATACCTTCCTGTACTGCAGCTCTTGTTGCATGTAAGGCATCATCAACTCGATCTTTCTTTTCTTTCATTTCAACTTCGGTCGCAGCTCCGATATATAGGATGGCTACTCCGCCAGAAAGCTTGGCAAGACGTTCTTGAAGCTTTTCTTTATCGTAATCAGAAGTTGTGTTTTCGATCTGCTGCTTGATTTGATTTACTCGAGCAGTGATGTCAGCTTTTTTACCAGCACCGTTAACAATTGTTGTGTTGTCTTTGTCGATGTTGATTTTTTCAGCAGTACCTAGGTAATCGATAGTTGCATTCTCTAGTTTGTATCCTCTTTCTTCAGAGATTACGGTACCACCTGTTAGGATTGCGATATCCTCAAGCATTGCTTTTCTTCTGTCACCAAAGCCTGGGGCTTTCACTGCAGCTATTTTCAGGGAACCTCTGATTTTGTTTACTACGAGTGTTGCAAGTGCTTCACCTTCTACATCCTCTGCAATGATCAATAATGGTTTGCCAGTTTGTGCTGTAGCTTCAAGAATTGGGAGAAGCTCTTTCATGTTAGAAACCTTCTTGTCATAGATCAAGATGTATGGGCTTTCCAATTCCGCTTCCATTTTGTCAGTGTTGGTAACGAAGTAAGGAGATAGATATCCTCTGTCGAACTGCATACCTTCCACTGTTTTAACATCAGTTTCTGTTCCTTTTGCCTCTTCTACAGTGATAACTCCATCTTTACCTACTTTGTCCATTGCATCTGCAATCATCTTACCGATTTCAGGATCGTTGTTTGCAGAAACAGATGCTACTTGAGCAATTTCCTCAGAAGTCTTGATTCCTTTGGATTGCTTTTTAAGGTTCTCAACTACCACGGTTACTGCCTTGTCAATACCTCTTTTAAGGTCCATTGGATTGGCTCCAGCTGCTACATTTTTGATGCCGTGACCAAAAATAGCCTGAGTAAGCACAGTGGCTGTAGTCGTACCATCTCCTGCGTCATCTGCAGTTTTAGATGCTACTTCTTTCACGAGCTGAGCGCCCATGTTTTCGATTGGCTCTTTTAGCTCAATTTCTTTTGCTACAGAAACACCATCTTTTGTTACGTTAGGTGCGCCGAATTTCTTGTCAAGAATTACGTTTCTTCCTTTCGGACCTAATGTCACTTTAACTGCGTCTGCAAGTATGTCAACACCTTTCTTGATGCTGTCTCTTGCGTCGGTATTAAAGAATATATCTTTTGCCATGATTTATTGATTTTCAGTTTTGTGATTAATTATACTATTCCGTAAATGTCAGCTTCTTTCATGATCAAGAACTCTTTACCATCAATGGTAACTTCAGTTCCTGAATATTTTCCATAAAGTACCTGGTCTCCAACCTTTACATTGATAGGTTCATCTTTCTTACCAGTACCGATAGCTACGATTTGACCTTTCTGAGGTTTTTCTTTAGCAGTATCAGGAATGATGATTCCGGATGCTGTCTTCTCTTCAGCCGCAGCAGGTTCTACTAGAACTCTGTCAGCAAGTGGTTTGAAATTTACTTTAGACATGTTATTAAACGTTTAAGTTTATTGATTTTCAATTTGACTCTTTCATTATCATTTAATGTGCCAATACGTGTATGTCAGGTATATTGATAGATAGATATGACAATTTTGCAGGATGATATGACATATTCTTCTAAAAGCAACCTGGGTTACTTGACAAACTGACATTTGATCATTAATTTCTTTATTCAAAATGACACAATATGGACAGATTGAAACATGATTGGCTGACAGAAGGATTAATTGATTACGAATACAAGAAGTATATACTGCTTGCATATTTGAAGAACATCGGAAGTCGATTTAATCAATCTGAACTTTATCCGTTTATGTCAGACTTAATTTTTCATTATAGAAATTTGATTAAGGTCAAGGAGAGTAAAAAGCTCATGTACGACAACTTTCCTGAAACGCTAACGAAAGCGGATTTCAACAAGTTGAGGCTTACTTATGATAAAATTGTAAATGATGACGAAGTGATGCAACAGATTGAGGAGATTATTGCATTTGCAATTCCTAAAATGAAGGGGATGTTGGAAGAAGGTAAGGAGTTGTATGAATTCGTGGAAGAACATATAGAATTGGAACCGGTAGGGGTATCTCCTATATATTCAGATGAAGGCTATCTGTTTATCAATCAAGATTCTTCTTCGGATGTCTCAATTTTCAGGTATCAGATGACTTTCTTCGAACATGCGGAAGAGAAATACCGCAGTATGACAACAAAGTTCTTAATGAATGAGATGAAAGGGATTAGCAGAACGTTTGAAAATATTAAGGTCGAACTAACAAGACAGTTTACAGAATTACCTAATCCAGCCACTTACCTTGCTAGTAGTAAGCTTAAGTTTCCTTTAAATGAAACAGTGCTTCCCGTGGCGAAACGAATGCTCGTACGCAGAATATCGGTTTCTTAATTATCTGTGCTATCTGTAGTCGCGCCTTCAGTCAGATCGTTAAGATCAGTTGAGGTTGCGTCAGTAGGCTGAATTCCTTGAGGAATTGCCGGCTGAGTTGTTTGTGCATTGTCAAGGTTTGGGCTTGATAATACATCTTGTTCTTGAGTTGGTTGAATGAAGTTGGTTGAAACAGAAAGTAGGAGTAGGGCAATGGCGAATCCCCAGGTAAGTTTCTCAAGAAGATCACCCGTTTTCTTCACACCCATAAGTTGTGAGGTTCCAGATCCTCCGAATTGGCTTGATAGTCCACCACCTTTTGGGTTTTGTGCAAGCACAACAAGAATCAACAACACAGCTACAATGACAATCAGGGTTACAATTACTCCGTACATCTATTCAATTTTTGAAATTAAGTCCGCAAAGTAAGATTTTTTTTCTGGATATTTCAAGCTTAATGCCTCATAGATTTCTATGGCTCGCTTTTTATTCCCCTGATGTAAATAGATTTCTGCTAAATATTCTGATGCAAGGTTCGAATCCCAAGAAGAACTTTGCTCGGCTAAGTCTTGCGCAGTAGCTGCTACTGTTCGTTGATATTTAATTGATGGTGATTCTTTTATGAATTTATCGATAATATCCTGCTGGGGCTTGCGATCGCTCTTGCCGTCATCTTTTTTCTCTTCTTTTGAGCTATCTGATTTAGTTTTTGAAGACTTAGCTTTTGATGTCTTCTTGGTTCCTTCCTTCTTCGTAGCAGTCTTTTTTGCTACTGTCTTCTTTTCAGCAGCTTTCTTTGAAGCCGTTTTAGTAGTTGACTTCTTGCTAGCGGTCGTCTTTTTTACTGTCTTCGCTTTAGTTCCTTCCGATTTTTTAAGTTTTTCCCTTGCTTCCTTGATATTGGATTCTGGCTTTTCAGTTTTTGACTCATCAGCCTTTTTCTCTGAAGTTGACTTTTCAAGGGTTTTGGCTTCTTCTTTTGCTGTTTGAGTTTCTTCTTTTTTGGATTCTACTTTAGGTTCCACCTTCTTAGTCTTCCGCTTGCTTCTTCGAGCTACTGGTTTGGCCTTGGATAGATCCGGTAACTTTATTTTGTCAGAATCGCTATCGGCTTCTTCGGAAGGTTTTGATTCAGTTGGTTCTTCCTTCTTAGGTTTTTCTTCCTTAGCATCGCCTTTTTCTTTTTCTTTCTCCTTGTCATCATCAAGGAATGATGCTGGATCAACATTTTCAGGTGGTTTAAGATAGCTGCGTGTCGCGAATCTTGAGAAACGGGGCTCTCTGATTACTCGTTCTGCTCGGTCTGAGTCTCTACTCTCCTCATTTTTATCTGGTTTGCTTGGTTCATCAGTATCCGTGTCTTCTTTTGCATCGACTTTTTTCTCTATCTCCCGTTCGCCGACTTCTTTCTTTATTTCCTTCTGTTTGTTAGGCTGTTCATCAATCTCAGCCATTGTTTCTTTTGTCCCCGAGGCTAATTCTTTTTCTGCAGCATCCTCCTGAGCCACTTCCTCTTTGGCTTTCTTCGCAGCATCAAGTATTTGCATTGTTATCTCAGCGGCAGATTTTTTTGCATCTTCAACAGACTTATCTTCTCCTATGCTCTCTGAAATTTCTTTTTCTTTCTCAATTTCCCTCTCTTCGGGCTTTTTTGTATCATCTTTTGATGAAGCACGCTCCAATGCTTTGGAAACCGCATCATCCTCTTCAATTTTTTGTTGAACTTCAGCGAATTTATGCCTTGACGACTTGAGATTTTCCATATCTCTTTGAAGTTCCTCCAGTATTGAGTCCAAATCACCTTTTGGAAAATCAGGTACTTGGGGAAGTGGCTTGCTTTCTTTGGCTTTTAAAGCAGAAGGTCTTTTATCAGTTCGTTGTGTTTCTTCCTTTGCTCTTTTTTCAGCGGAGGGTTGTTTTAAGCTGGCTTTAGGTTTTTCAGTTTTCTGAGTTTCTGACTTACTTGGCTCTTGCTTGGGTTTTTCTTCTTTTGATAATGATTGTTCGGGTTGAGACTGTTTGCTGATTATCGGGATCTTTTCCTCTTTTTTCGCTTGTTCGGCCTCAGATGATTTTTCTGTAATCCCAGGTTGTTCTTCTTCAACCTTCGCCGGATGACTAAGAAAAAATAAGTTTCCATTTAGATACTTCTTGAGTAGTATTCGATCTGTGGAATATATCGCTGCAGAAGCTATGCGTTTTTTTGTATGAGGATGACCTTGCTCTTTGCTCGCCTTAGCTAGCAAAAGTCGAGCACTCAAAAAATAGGGGTGCTCATCTACAATTGCCTTCAGCTCTTCCAGTTGCTCTGAAGAAAGCTGATCAGGATCGCGCAAAAAGGTGATTAACTCAGTCTTATTCACAGGTCAGATGATGGTGTTCAAGCTAAAATTAACCAAAATCACCAATTTGCCACTGACGCATTGAAGATATCTAATACTATTTGATCGAATATCTCTTCAACAAAGGCTTCCTCATTGGAAGCTAGGTTGGTAGAATTATCAAAGTCTTTGAAGAATGAAAAGCTCTTGTCAAAGTCAAATGTAGGATCATTAATGTTTGTGTACGTGGCTGAAACTGTTATCGTAATACGAGATAACGCAGAAAAATCTGCCTGGCCTTGACTTCCGGCAGTAGCTGCTACGGGGGTGATGGTGTAGTTGGAAATGAACCCATCTAATTGAAGATCACCATTGTTATCAACGAGCTCAAGACTTGTGTTTTGCTGAAAGTAGTCTTTGATTGTTTCAGTAAATAATGCACTCATATTAGACGGTCCAAGTGGTGCATTATTATAAAACTGTTGAATTGAGATTGTTTTTATATCGGGCGACAAAGTTCCTCCAGTGAAATTGTATACACCGCATCCTGTACTAAACCCGAGGGATAGAAAAAGAAGTAGTAGACTAAAGATTCTCAAGTTCATATTGCTTTATCTTCCTATACAAAGTTCGTTCCGAGATTCCCAAATCCTCCGCTGCATACTTACGTTTATTATTGTTTTTTCTAAGGGCACGGATAATGAGTTCTTTCTCTTTTTTCTCTAATGAGAGCGAATCTTCAAATTCCATTTCATGCGTAATATCTTCAACATCTGTGTCAAATTCATCCTGATTTGAGGATATAACCAATGTTGGTTCGTCATTTTGAGATTTTTCTTCTTGATATTCATCCAATTGCGCATGTGAGGAATCAATATTTTTGAAGAGTGATTTGTGATCCTCTAGAATTTCCTTTTCATTATCATCACCATCCAGCATTTTGAAAACAAGCTTCTTTAACTCTGCCATATCTGACTTCATATCAAAAAGAACCTTGTACAGTATATCTCTTTCGGTAAAATTATCTTTAGAATTTTCCTTATCTACCAGTGCTGGAAGGTTACTGCCGGTCCTTGGTAAATAAGTTTGTAGTTGCTCTAAGTTTANNNNYTWH